>DASXEW010000003.1:1833294-2138843 GCA_036489885.1 Candidatus Baltobacteraceae bacterium | reverse complement strand
CGGCGGCACCCGTGGCGCCGATCGTCGCGATACAGACTTGTGAGTATCCGTTGGTGGCGGTGCTCAGGAACGAGAAAATGACGCCCTGCTGAGTCGCCGTAAGTTGTGCGACTTGCAGTTCGATCGTCCCGTCCAGAGACGTGTTGTTCGTGATCGAGTACGTCGTGCTCGCGATGAGCAAGTTGTTCTGGCCAGGCGTCGGGGACGCCGCACCCAGAACCGAGTTCGAGTAGATGATCGCGTTGTAGTTGACCGCCGCAGTGAAGCCTTCATGAACGCCACTGAGCAGATACTGACCGTTGAAGTTGGTGTTCTGCGAGATGCGGTTAACCTCGAGCAATAGCTGCGAGACTTCCGCTTGCAGACTCAACTTGTCGGAGTCCGAGGTGACGTCAGAGGCGGCCTCGATGGCGAGATCGCGAATGCGCTGCAGAATGTTGGTTTCGGTCTGCAGTGCGCCTTCGGCGACGGTCGCCGCGTTGTTCATATCCTGAACGTTTAAGCTGCCCTGATCGAATGCTGAAGCTTGCGCTTGCAGCCGGGTGGCGATTGCCAAGCCCGAGGGGTCGTCTGCGGCCGTGTTGACGCGCAGACCGCTTGAGAGCCGAGTCACGGCAGTTTGCAGCATGCCCTGATTACGGTTCAAGTTTAGCGAAACGGCATTCGCCAATAGGTTGGTAGCAACAGAAATGCCGCCAATACCTGGCATAATTGATCCTCCTTGATAATTTGCCTGAAATGCGAGCCATCCATAGCCCGCTGCGTCCCCCCATACGACACCAGGAGGCCCCTCCCCCTGCTTCCCCCACCCAAACTTTAGCTCTAGGGGGGCTTTTTACAAAAGCTTAACTGGTTTGAACGGCGCTCCGCCCCAGGCTCCGCGCCCTGCGCGGGGCCGCCATTAGTGCTCGGCCCATCGCCACTACCGCGAGCCAAGATGGTATCGCCGGCCTTGCAACAACGCAGTTGCCTCAGCCGCGATCGTGATTTTTGTGGCGCGTAGCTCGGGGCCCAGCGCCTTATAAAAAAGGAGAAGCCCCACTCGCGCGGGGCCCCCTTTTGTTACGAACCGGATCCGGGCGCTATCTGAACAGCGCGAGTACCGATTGTGCGTTGACGTTGGATTGTGCCAAGACCGAGGTTCCGACTTGGACCAAGATTTGAAGCTTGGTGTATTCGGTGGTCTCTTGACCCACGTTGAGATCCATGATGTTGGATGCTGACGACGTGAGGTTGACTGAAGCGATGTTGTTGTTGTCTTGATCTTCGCTCAGCCGGACCATGATTGCGCCGAGCTGTGCTCGCGTTCCGAGCAGCTGGGTCAGCGCGTAGTCGACTTGACCGATCGTGTCTTCCGCAGCCAGCGTTCCCGAGCCCGTACCAATCGAGCCGGCAACGTTGATGTTGGATAACCGAAGCGTTTGCGTGTTTGTCGCCTGGAAACCGATCGAGATGACGTCACCTTCGATTGGACCATCTTGAACCGTGAACGCCGGATTGCTCGGGTTTGATGCGGCGCTGACGTATTGCGTGACCTTAATGTAGGTCGTGACGCCGACGTCGAGCGTTCCGATCGAAACACCTGATGTAATTCCGACACCGTCGTACGTGAAGACGACAGCGGTTCCGGTAGCGCCGACCGTCGCAATGCAAACCTGAGAGTAAGCGTTGCTCGCGGAGCTGAGGAACGAGAACACCACGCCTTGTTGCGTTGCCGTGAGCTGAGCCACTTGCATCTCGATCGTTCCGTCGAGCGACGAATTGTTCGTGATGGAGTAGGTGATGCCCGCGACGAGCAAATTGGCTGAACCGGGGGTTGTCGAAGCAGCCAACACCGAGTTCGAATAAATCACCGCATTGTAATTAATTTGCGATGTAAATCCTTCGTGCTGACCGTCGAGCAGATACGCACCGTTAAAGTTCGTATTCTGCGAGATGCGATTGATCTCGAGCAGAAGCTGCGAGATTTCGGCTTGCAAGCTGATTTTGTCCGAATCCGACGTGATGTCGGATGACGCCTCAACTGCGAGATCGCGAATGCGCTGCAGGATGTTGGTCTCTGTCTGGAGCGCGCCTTCCGCGACGGTTGCCGCGTTATTCGCATCCTGAATATTGAGACTACCCTGGTCGAAGCCTTGCGACTGATTCTCGAGTCGCGTGGCAATAGCCAATCCTGACGGGTCGTCAGCGGCTGTGTTGATTCGCAAACCACTAGAAAGTCGGGTCACGGCAGTCTGCAACATACCTTGATTCCGATTTAGGTTTAGCGAAACCGCATTCGCCAGTAGGTTGGTAGCAATGGAGATGCCGCCAATACCTGGCATGTAGTTCCTCCTTGAGTTTTGTCAGGCAAATAAGGGGACGTCCTGTCCCACTAATTGCTGCTATCGGCCCTCGGAGTCTGAACCTTTAGCTCTTTCGCCCGTTTGGCGGCAGGAAGTTTTGCCGGCCCCGGGCGGAGCAGCGCGGCAGTCGGCGTCTGTGTCGACGCTCCGACCTGCAGCTGCGAGGTAGCGGCTTCGCGGTTTTGGCGCTGGATTTCGTCGTAGATCTCCGAGCGGTGCACGGCGATCGCGCGCGGAGCGTCAATGCCGAGCTTTACTTGGTCGCGATCGACGGCAACGACGACAATGCGAACGTCATCACCGATCATGATCGCTTGATTGAGCTTGCGGCTAAGAACTAACATTTGCCCTCCCTGGCTCCCGCATGCGCCGCGGCCACAACGTCCTTGGGCTCCGCGGCATCGGCACGTCCATGTGCCGAGAGAGGCCTTCTTTAGGCCGAGTTAGCTTCCTTTTCGGTCTCGGACCGCGGGATCGTGGCCCGAACCGAGTAGGACGAGTCTTCCAGCATGACCTGACGCGCGATCTTCGAGCGCAAATTGAAGACCAGCGGAGCGAGCAAATTAACGGTCATTTCCTTGGCATCGGGTCCAACCACGCATACGCACATCAGGCAAAAATCTTCGGGCCGCTCGATCTCCATCACGGCCGCCGTAACGGCCGGCAATTGCGGGTCGTAGTCGTTGAACAGCGCCCACGGATCAATCAGCGGTAGCGCGATCTCCGGGCGTTCCAAACTCTGCAGCCAGACGTACGGCTTCTGGTCCTCGAGCGCTAAAACAACGAATTCGCGCAGGAAACTGAATCCCGGCAAGCCCCAGCGGAACACGAAAACGTCTTCTTCGGGCACGGTGATTTCGCCGAACCGCGTCGTGTTGAGGGTTCGCACTATCGGGGCGGCTGCCGTGTTCACGTTGTTCATGAATCTTATATGTAATCCATTAGGGTATGTTGCTCGAGGTGCGTCGTCGTCGAGTACGCGGCCTGGAGTGCGGTCTGCGTTTCGGTGAACTGCGAAACCGCGCTCGGGAAGTTCGCGTCTTCGATTTGCGACTGCGTCGCCGTGTCATTGGTGATCGAGGTGTTATACCGGTTGGTCAGCGTGTTGAGCGTGTCCAGGGACTGCCCCACCGATGACCGGGATACGAGGGCCTGCGTGATGACATTATCGATGTCACCCAGCTGCCTACTCAGATTATCGGTCACACCGGACTGTTGTGTTAGCCCGAAGGCTGCAGAGAAGTTCCCCGAGATATCCGTGATCGTGAACGGCGAGTTCGAGGACAGGGTCAGGCGCTGGGTGCGCTCGTCCCAGGTGGCGGTGATGCCGGTCGTCGCCGTTTGGGCGTTGATCTGAGCGACGATGCTGCCGGCGCCGCCGTCGATCGTGTCCGTGTTCGAGATCGTGAACTGCTGGCTGCCGCTCGTACCGTAATCGAGCTCGAAAGTCACTGAGGGTGGCACCGTCGGCTGGAACTGCAGCGGGGTCGCAAACGAGTTGGCTTGACCGCTGAGGGCGGTCGTAGCATCCAGGATCTGGCCGGCGCCGTTTACCGCCTGCGCGCTCTGGTCGACTGCGTCGCCCTGCACCGACGCCCCCGAGCCGTTGATGACGAGCGGCCCCGAGTCGTTGAGCGTGTTGCGCAGATTCATGAGCACCTGAAACACGTTCAGGCTTCCGTTGGAAGCGTTGAAGTTGAAGGCTTGCTGCAGCGTCGTCGAGAGCGAGATGTTCTCACCGTCTGCGTACAGCTCGCCGCTCTGCGCTTCGTTGCCGCTGAACGTGACGTTATTGATCGGAGTTCCCGACGTCTGGACCGGAGGCACTGCGGCGACGTTGGATCCGCCGAAGAGATACTTCCCGCCGTACTGCGTGTTCGCGAGACCGACGAGCTGCTGAAGAATGCCTTCGACCTGATTCGCGACGCCGAGTTTGTTCGAGGGATCCATGACGTCACTGGCAGCCGATACCGCAAGCTGACGCGCGCTTTGCAGCGCCGACGTTAGCTCGCTCATCACGGAGTCAACCTCGCTGAGCTCGTCGGTCGCCTGTTGCGTGTTTTGAGCAGACGTCGTGGTGTCGGAGATCGTGCTTCGAACTTGGAGATCCTGAGCGATCTGCGAGGGATCGTCCGACGGATTGATGAGCTTCTTGCCGCCGGAGAGCTCGTTGCCGAGCTGCGTCTGCGTGAACATGAGGTTGTCGATCGCGAAGGTTTGCTGATCGAACAGGTTGGTGGTCGATATGCGCATTCCCATGTTACTGGATCATCCCGAGGACGGCTTGGAGCATCGTATCGATGACGGTGACGGTCTTCGCCGCCGCCTGATACGAGGTTTGGTACATGATGAGATTTTGGGTTTCTTCATCGAGGTTGATGCCGTCGATGCTTTGACGCGTCTGATTGATCGAGTTCGCGACGTTGGTCTGCGTCGTCGTCCCGGTCGTCGCGGTTTGGCCGTCGAGGCCCACCTGCGCGATGATCGCGGCATACGCTTGACCGAGTGTTTGCGTCGGTGTCGCGAGGATCGCCGTCGACGAACCGACAGTTGGCGGATTCGTGCTGAAAGTCACGGCTGCCGCGCCGTTGTTCGTCATCTGCAGCGTGATCGTTCCGGTGTTGCGGTTAACCGCCGTGACGACGCCGTTCACCGTCTGTCCGGCTTGGTTTACAAACGTCAGCTGATTGCCGACGTTGATTTCTCCGAACTCCGCAAGTGGAACAGCACCCTCGGTGACGGTCACGGTCGTTTGACCGACAGCCGCCGTGTACACGCCCGCCACAACGCTAGGACCCGCTTGGAACGCGCCGACTTGCGTGTCGATGCCCGGCACGCCGACACTGTTCTGGAACATCTGGGTCATGTTGATCGCGGCCGTGTTGTCGTTCGGACCGAACGCATTGGTGGCGTTTTGGACGACCGCCGCGTTGCCGGCAACAACGAAAACGTCCGCGTTGGATGGGTGATTGTTGGCAAATCCCGCGCCGCCGACCGTGATCACGTTTCCGTTGATTCCCGTAATGACGCCGGTTTCGTAATTCGCGCCCGGATCGACGCCGATCGTTTGTCCGACCGCGAAGCCGGAGACGTTCGCGACCGTGATCTGGGTCGTGTTCGGCGGGCCGGCCGCAATGGCGTCGGTTAGCACCGAGTTCGGAATTCCGTCGATGCCGGCGGCTCCGAGGACTCCCAAGAGCGAGGCCGCGGGACCGGCGGCGGTCCCTGCGCCGTTCGAATCGTCAATCGAGAAGGATGGGCCCGGAACGTACGCCGTGTTGGCGCGTAGCAAGTCGCTCTCGTTGTTCGAATCGCGTGAGAAAACGAGCTGCTGCGCCGTGCTGTCGTACGAGACGTCGACGCCCGCCTGTAGCGAATTGAAGCTCTTTATGAAGTTGTCGATCGAGCTTGCGTCGATTTGACCGGCGCCGCTCGTCGTGCTGTACGTGAACGTCTGAGTAACGCCGTCGACGTTAATCGTCAACGAGCCGTTGAGGGCCGCGGCCGGCGAATTTTGTAGCGTCGGGTTATTGATCAGCGAGGTCGACGTATCGACGGTCTGGTTCGCGGCATTCACCGGGTTCATCAACGTTCCGGCGTCGGTCGAGGCGACCGCTGCGACGATTTGACTCGCGTCCGTAATGCCGACCTTGATATTCGTCGAGCTGATCGCTTGCGAGTTGACGAGCGGCTGCAAGAGGCCGACTCCGGGAACGCCGTTTGCGTCGTAACCGCTCGTCGTGACGCGATCGACTTCGGTCGCCAGCGCGTTCGTGAACGAATTCAGCTGCTGCTGATAAACGCTGAGCTTGTTGTTGTAGAGATCAACGAGACCGGCAAGCTGACCCTGGCCGAGCGGAATTGTCGATGGATTGAGCGGGTTCGGATCGTTCGTGAACCCGATCTTCATCTGCGTCTGCCCGTTGGCTTGCGTACCGATCACGGGCGTGGCGAGCGTGTACGCAACCGTGTCGTTCACCAGCGCAAGACCGTTTACGGTCACGAGCGCCGAGCCGTTCGGTTGCAGATTCGTCTGAACGGAAAGATATTGCGAGAGCTGATCGATGTCTTGGTCGCGCTCGTCTTGGTATGTGTTCGGCTGCTCGCCGGCGGCCGTCTCGGCGCGGATTTGCCCGTTGAGCTGCGCGATGTTTGTGAGCAGTCCGTTGACGGTCGAGATCAAGGCGCTCGTCTGCGTCAGGACCGACGACATCTGCTGCGTGAGTCCATTGCCGGTCGTCGAAATTGAGCTAACGAGCGACTGCGCGCTGCTGATGACGCCCGAACGCGTGGCCGGGTCGGACGGATTGGCTTGCAGCTGCTGGATCGACTGCATGAATGCGGTGTAGGTATCGTTGATGCCGCCCGACGGCTCGGCGAGCAACGACTGGGTAGAAGCCAGTTGGCTCTGCTGAACCGAGTAGTAATACTGCGATGAGGTCGCGTTTCGATACAGCGAATCGTACGAATCGTCGTGGACGCGCTGAATCAGCGACATCAGCACACCGTCGCCGAGCGTGCCCGGTGACGTCAGCATTGGAGCGCCTATCGTCCCTGTTACGGGCGAATTGGGCGTAAGCACCGCCTGCTGGCGTGAAGCGCCGGGAGTGTTGACGTTCGAGATGTTGTTGGATGTGACGTTCTCGGCTTCTTGGTAGGCCGCGAGCGCCGATCCGGCGATTGATAACCCGAAAAAACTCATCCTTGAGTATCCTTGCTAAACCTGGTGGCTGACGATCATGCTGCGATCGGGAGGCGGCACCATGCCGCGCCGTTTATACGTTAGGGGCTGCATTTGAACGCGCCGCATCACTGCGACGATGGCCATGAGCCTCTCCATTGAGCCGAGGATCAGGGCCCGGTTGTTGCTGTTGACCAGATCTAATTTGATCGTGTAGTACTGCAGCTGGCGCATGCGCATCGAGAGCTGCGCACCGATAGCCGGCGGCGCGAACTTCACGACCTTCTTCAGCGACATGTTGCCGAAACCACGCTGCTGCATCGCGCGACGCTTTGCGCGCGTGGAGACAAGGCTCTTACGCGCGGTCTCGACGGCGCGCTGTGTCTCGTGAATGCGCTCGGGCACGTTTTGCACCAGCGCGACGGACATCTCGAGCGCTTTTTCATTCACGGCACCGAATGCCGCGCACTCGTTTGCCAGCGCATCGACGAACGACTCCCACGAATCGTTCATCGCGCACCCGCCTCAGTTAGGCTTGAGCGATATTCTCCACGACCAAGCGCCGCAACATGCGCTCGACGATTTCCTCGGCCGGCACCCAGTAGCTGCCTTCCTCGATCCGTCGCTTGAGCTCGTTGACCAACCGCTGGCGATAGTAGGGTTGCGAGATGACCTGTTCCCGCAAAGCCGTGAGCATCGCAGCTTCGTCGCTCGGTGAAAACGAATCGCTGGCTGTAACGACCTCGACTTCCGAGGCCTGTGTGGCACTGCTCCGTTGAATGACCCGGAGTCTCGCGCGATATACGGCTACCGCCGACTCGATTTCGGCCCGAGTGATGATCATGTGCGCAGGAGGCTACCCTTCTCCGGTCGGCCGTCGCAAACCGGCTAGGGATAATGTCGGGACGGAGAGGCTTCCACTTTAGAGCGGCGATCCAGAGACTCACAGGAGTCCCCCCTTGGTCGAGCTCTTGGCTTCCGTGCCCGCGTTGGCCAAAACGGCCGAGCGCATCTGGGCTTCGATCTCTTTGCCGATGCCGAAATAGCCCGTCGAAGCCATGCTTTGGGCACGCTGATCGTCGAGCATATCGGAGAAAATCTTCTCGCCGCTCGACCGCTTGCCGAACAGGGTGTCGTCCGGTTGGTCCTTGTGCAGCTCGTGCAGCAGCATCCCGACGAAGAGGCCTTCGAACTGCGTGGCGACCTTATGCAGGTTCGAGAGCGCGGCTTGTTGTTCGGCGGTGAGCGGCTTGGCTTGCGTTGCGGCGGTTGGATCGATCGGCATTAGATGATCTCCACGTCGGCTTGCAGCGAGCCTGATTCACGCAGGGCTTGAACGATTGCGATCAGATCGCGCGGCGATACGCCGATGGTGTTGAGCGCGCGGACGACCTGTGCGAGCGTCGGCGCACCCGAGATGAACAGAAGCTTGTGTCCAGATTCCGTGGCTTGAATGCGCGTGTTGGTTTGCGTTTGGCTTTGCGCATTGGTGAACGGACCGGCGGGGACGACTTGGTTGGTCGTCGTGATCGTGATCGAGAGGTTGCCGTGTGCGATCGCGCACGGCGCAAGCGTGATGTCGCCGCCCATGACGACCGTTCCGGTGCGCTCGTTGAGCACGACCTTAGCGATTTCGGATGCATTGAGCTGAAGCTCGCCGGCATCGGCCAAGAACTGTACCTGATTGTTCAAGTACGGTTTGGGCAAGTTCACGTGCACCGTCTCGGCGTCGAGGGCGTTAGCAATCGGTCCGAAACGAGCGTTGAGAACTGCGGCCAAACGTGCAGCAGTTTGATAATCCGGGCTCGTCAGCACGTACGAGAACCCAGCCGGATCCGTGCGCAGATTCGTTTGCATATCGCGCGCGATCACGGCGCCTTGCGGCACGCGGCCGGCAGCGGTAAAGTTTACGCTGATCGAATTGGCACCACCGGCGCCGCCCGTTGCGACGCTGAAGCCGCCGACCGAGACGGGGCCTTGCGCCGTCGCGTACACCAAATTATTCGCGGCTCGGAGCTCGGTCATTACGAGAGTTCCGCCTTGCAGACTCGTTGCGTCACCCATCGAGGAGACGATGACGTCGGCGTTGTCGCCGGAATGCGCGAACGGCGAGAGATTTGCCGTCACGACGACCGCAGCGACGTTGCGCGTGCGAACCGACTGCAGCGCCGTCGAGATACCGAACGACTGCAGAATGTTCTGGATCGTTTGGCTCGTGAAGATAACCTGCGTCGAGTCGCCGGTGCCGCCGAGACCCGTGACGACGCCGTAACCGACGAGCTGGTTATTGGTGACGCCTTGGACACGCGTAACGTCTTTGACGCGTACGATCTGCGCGAACGCGGCAGTCGGCGCGAACGCCGAAAGTAGCGATGCGACGATCAATCCGACGAGGATCCGCGTGGCGTAACGCTTCGCGATTACCATATCCAATCGATGATCCTCTGGAGCATGCCCTTCTTGTCTTCACCCCAGTTGCCGTCGAAGTCGAGCTGCACGTTAGCCATGCTCGTGGACAGCACGCTGTCGGTGTTGTCGATGTCGGCCGGACGGATCGTACCGGTGACCTTCATGTTCTGGGCTTTGCCGTTGATGATGATGCGCTGCGTTCCGGAGACGACGAGTGCGCCGCTCGGCATAATCTCTTGCACCGTCGCCATCATCGTACTTGTAAACGTCTGCGCGTTGGCGCGCACGTCGCTGGTATTGAGCGCTGACTGTGCGCCGATCGAGCTCGGGAATCGCAAGAAGCCGATGCCGGCGATGCCGGTTCCGGCGGCGACACCGCCCGAGGCGGCTTTGCTGCGCGCCATGGTCGACGAACTGTTTTGCGCGACGTTGAAATTGAAGACGATCGTCACGAGGTCCCCAGGCTGATGCGCCTTGAGATCCGGGCCCAAACTGAGCGGATGTCCGGGTGCTACCGGACCGGGCGCCGCAACGTACAGCGTGTCGGCGACGACGGCTTGCGTTCCCAAGAGCGTTGCGAATATCGCGATGGCAGTGAAACGAATCAGTGCAGTCATTGCGTGTCGCCTCCAGGGAGCGTGTATTCGACTTGACCGGGACCGGTGACGACCCCGGAGAGCGCTTTACGCGTCGTCGGATTGTAGACCGCGACGACTTGACCCATGCCGCCGCCCGAGCGCGCGATGACGTCGGCCGAGACCGCAACGGGACCATCGTGCAGAATGTAGACGACGGGTTGACCGGCGATCACGAGTTGGTTGATGCCGGTTTGTTCGAAGTACAGCGGCTTGCCGCCACCGACTGCAACGTTCAACTTGCGTCCGACCACGATCGCGACGTCGACCGGCCCGCGTCCGTTGCTCTCGACGCGGCCGACGGTCACGTCGTCGCTCTTGAGCACCGAGCCGGGTTGGAGATCGTGCGCCGCAACTGCGGTGTGGATGAACGTTACGATGCGATAGCCCGCGAAGATCGTGCGCACCGCCTTGCCGTCGACGTCGATCGTCAGCGGAATAGCGATGTACGTTGGATTGTACTGCGACTGCTGGACTTCGATCGTGACTTTGCCCGCCGGTACCGGTTGATCGGTGAACTTGTAATCTGAACGGACTTCGCGATCCGGCCCGTTGACGACGGCGTGAACCGCCTTGTCGGCGACCTCGATCAAACGCGCAGCAGGGACGACTTGCATCGTCGCCGCCGTTACCGTTTGACCGAACGCGCATGCCGGCGCCGCGAACGCGGCGACCAGCATGACGAGTGCGAAAAACCCTTTCAAGATAAGCCTTTTTATTGCTTCGTCTGGATGGCGGTTGCGAGCATATTTTCGGCCGTCGTGATCGTTTTCGAGTTCGCTTGATACGCGTTTTGCGCGACGATCATGTTGACCATCTCGTTGACGATCGAGACGTTGCTCTCTTCGATGTAGCCGCCTTCGAGCGTACCTGCACCGTTGAGACCCGGCTGCGAGATGATCGGCGTGCCGGATGCGCCGGTTTGCTGGAACAGGTTTTGTCCCATCGGCTGCAGGCCGGCCGCATTCGTGAACCGCACGAGCGTGATTTGTCCGAGCGTCGTCGGCGTCGTCGCGCCGGGCGTGAGCGCCGTAACGGTTCCATCGTTTCCGATGGAGACTTGAATCGCGTTCTGCGGAATCGTGATCTGCGGCGAGAGGAAGTAACCGTCAGCCGTTACGACTGCGCCGGTTGCATCCTCTTTAAAGCCGCCATCGCGGGTGTAAGCGGTCGTGCCGTCCGGAAGCGTGACTTGGAAGAATCCGTCGCCCTGGATTGCAACGTCGAGCGGATTGCTGGTTTGTTGCAACGAGCCTTGCGTGAAGATCTTCTCTGAGCTCGCTACCTTGGATCCGAGACCGACGTCTTGTCCGACGGGGACGATCGACGATCCGACGGGCGAACCCGGCGCTTTCAGGGTCTGATACAACAGGTCCTGAAACCGAGCTTGGTTCTGCCGGAAGCCGGTGGTGTTGACGTTGGCCAGATTGTTCGCAATGGTATCGAGATTGTATTGCTGCGATATCATTCCGGTGGCTGCGGTATAAAGTGCGCGCATCATGGCGAGTTACTGCGTTCCTTCCGTGTTACGAATTCTGACCGACGCTGGTGATGGCTTCGGAATTCATGGTGTCTTGCGTTTGGATCATCTTGGTGTTGGCATCGAACCACTGTTGCGCAGTGATCAAGCCGACCATCGACGTCACAACGTTGGCGTTGCTGGCTTCGAGGTAGCCCTGCGTAACCGAAGATTGCGTCCCGTTCACCGGCGAAGCAGTTCCGCCGTCGACGAACAAGTTTGAACCTTCCGGACGCAAGCCGTTCAGGTTGCCGAACTCGGTCATGCGCAACGTCGCGACCGGCACTGCTTCTCCCGTCGGATTGTTTGGATCCGTGACGGCAAGCGTGTTGGTCGTCGTATCGAAGCTGACTTTTCCGTCGGGGATTGTGATCGGGCCGTTCGTGCTCAGAACGAGATCGCCACTCTGCGTGACCATCTGTCCTTGCGCATTTCGCGAGAAGTTACCATCGCGCGTGTAGCGGATTCCGTTTGCCGTAGCAATCGTGAAGAATCCGGGGCCGGAGATCGCCAGGTCAAGGGGCGCACCGGTTTGCTGCAGCGAGCCTTGCTCGTAATCTGCAGGCGTGTCGTAGACATGCGAACCGAAACCAAGCTGCCCGACATAATCCGATACGCTCTTACCGGGAACAGTCGTACCGGGCGTGGTGCCCGGATCCGTTTGAACGCGGTAGATCGGCATCGTGTCGCTGGACTGGACCTGCATCAGCGTGCGTTTAAAGCCCGCCGTGCTCACGTTCGCGAGATTGTTCGCGATCGTGTCCACGTCCATTTGTGCAACGAGAGCCCCGGCCGCAGCCGTGTAGAGTCCTCGAACCAAGCGAAAAACCTCCGCACGAGGGGTCAACCGCATCGCGGTGACTCCTGAAGCCTTCAATCGATCCAGCTTCAGGGCGGCTCCCATCCCGTGCGAAGGATGTCCAAGCCGCTTACTTAGACTTTCGGCCCACGCCCGGAGCTACTTTAGATTTCTGAGGCCGCCACGCGACCCGGCGATGTGTCGAGCAGCGGCTTCCGACGAGGAGCGGAGCCAGGATGGCAAGAGCGACGAGCGGCGCAGCAGCACGATTCGCACGAGGCGGCGGTCCGGAAAATCAAGCAGCACCGCTTTGAGGCGGTGCTGCTAAGTCTTCGTTAAGACCGGAAGCCCGGGGCCGGCGTCGCGGTTTAGACCGTGATGCGGGCGACTTCGTTGTATGCGTCGAGGAGTTTGCCACGGATCGCGATCGTGTACTCGAGCGCGAGATTGGCCTCTTCAACCGAGGTGACGACCTTGTCGAGGTCGTTGGTCTTGCCCATGGCCAGGTCGCGGACGTTCTGGTCCGAGTCCTCGAGCTTGGTGTTGACGTCCTTGAGCAGATTCATGACGGACTCTTTGAAGCTTGGGACTTCGTCCGTGCTGTTCGCGCTCTGCGCGCCGTTGGTAGGCGCGAGGGGCGTGATGGTCGGCGTTTCCGTGCTCGGAAGCGTGAGGTCGGGAACGATCGGATTGACGTTCATTAGGCTTTGAGGACTCCGAGAACGGCGTTGCCCATCGCGCGGGACTCTTTGATTGCCGAAACGTTGGCTTCATACGCACGTTGGGCAACCATCATGTCGACCATCTCTTTGACGATCTGCACGTTGGGATAGTGGACGTAGCCTTGCGTGTCCGCATCCGGGTTTCCTGGATCGTACACGAGGCGATCAGGCGACGGATCGTCGATGACCTGGACGGTTTTGACACCGTTGAGATTGCCGACGTGGCTGGGATCCTCTCCCAGCTGCTGCGCCTGCTGCTTGGCGTCGTCGTCCGTCTTCTGCGCGAAAACCACGAGCTGACGTTTGAAGGCTCCGCCGTCTGGCGTGCGCGTCGTATTGACGTTCGCGATGTTGTTGGCGATGACGTCCATTGCGAGGCGCTCGGCCGAAAGACCGGATGCACTGATCTCGATCGACGAATAAAATGTTGCGTCGTTAGGCATGTTATGCGCGTTCCTCGATCGACTGACGAATGCGTGAGTACTGCGTCGTCAAGAACTGGGACATTGTCTGCTGGTACGCGGAATTTTGCGTCAGCTCGGCCATCTCTTGATCGAGATCGACGTTGCTGCCGTCGACGCGCATCCGGATCGAATTGTCGTCGCGGCGCGCCTCAACTTGGAAAGGCTGCGCGGGGATCTCGCCGTTGATCGAAATCTGCTGCGCGTTGTCCGTCACGAGCGAGAGCTCGTTCGGATCCGGAGGCGTCGGTTCGGTCGCTGCGAGCGCCTGTTTGTAAACGACTTCGAACGTCTGATAGCCCGGCGTGTTGACGTTCGCGATGTTGTTCGCAACCGCCGCATGCTCGAGCGACGCACCGTTCATGGCGTTCTTGAGCAGCTCAGAAGTCGTTCCGAAAGATAAACCAGCCAACAGAAAAAGCTCCTAACCTTCCCACTTTCTATCGGCGGTTCGGGAACCGAGTTTAACGCTGGGCAGCGTGCAGCGCTGCGTAGAGCCCCCCTCGGGCGAGTAAAGATTCATGCGTGCCCGTCTCGCGGACGCTCCCCCGCTCGATGTAGAGGATCTTCGTCGCCCGCCGGATCGTCGAGAGGCGGTGGGCAATGATCAGGATGGTCCGCCCGGGAAAAATGCGATCGAGCGCCTGCTCGATTAGGACCTCGGAGTGAGAGTCGAGGGCGCTGGTTGCCTCATCCAAGATCAGGATGCGTGGCTCGCGGACGACGGCTCGAGCAATCGCAATGCGTGCACGCTCCCCGCCTGAAAGGCGCACCCCGCGGTCGCCAACCAGGGTCGCGTAGCCGTTCGGAAGGCGATCGATGAACTCGGCCGCATTTGCGATCTTGGCGGCGGCAACGACCTCCTCGTCGGTAGCGTCGAGCCTACCGTACCGGATATTCTCGGCGAGCGTGCCGGCAAAGAGCTGCGTCTCTTGCGGTACGAGGGCGATCGCGGAGCGCAGATCGGTCCGTTTGATCATCTGGAGATCCATGCCGTCCAGCGTGATCCGGCCGGCCTGGGGCTCGTAGAAGCGCGGGACGAGATTCGCGATCGTCGTCTTGCCGGCGCCGGATGGACCTACCAGCGCCACAACCTCGCCCGCGCCGATCTCGGCGTTGAAGCCCTCGAGAACGGGCGCGTCCTCTTCGCGGTAAGCGAACGTGACGTTCTCGTACCGGATCTCGCCACGGACCGAGCCGAGTGAAACGGCATCCGGTGAATCGGCACGCTCGACCGGCAGATCGAGGATCTCGTACACGCGCGACGCACCCACGATTGCCTTTTGGAAATCGGCAAAGAAAATTGCGAAGCGATTCATGGGATTGATTGCTAGCGCGACCAGCGTCCAAAAGCGGAACACCTCGCCGGTATTCATGCGCCCCGCGAGCACCTCGCGTGTCGAGAACAGCAGCATGCCGATGACGGAGAGCATGATGATGATTGCGACCACCGGGACCTGCGTCTGCATGAATTGCGTAACTTTCATGTAGGCGCCGAAATAACGCTGATTATTCCCTTGAAAACGCTCGATCTCGTAAGCTTCGCGCCCGAACGCTTTGATCACACGCTCGTTGGCGAGCGATTCGGTTAGATTGCTCGAAAGATCCGCAATCTGTCTTTGCGCGTGCATCGCGCCGTTAGCGACCAGCGCGTTGAAACGTCCGACCGCAAACACGATGAATGGTGCGCACGCAAACAGCACGAACGCGAGCAGCCAGTCGGTCACGAACATCCCAACCGTCGCGGCGATGAACGTAATCGTGGCCTGAATGAACTGTGGAAACGAGACGCTGACCGCTTCCGTCATCAGTGCCAGGTCGCTCGTAGAGCGCGAGATTAGCTCGCCCGGACGCCAGCGCTCGAACAGTCCGAGCGGAAGGTGCATCAAACGCGTAAAGAGCTCGACCCGGAAACGCGCGATCAAACGCTGGCCACACCACGCCGTTAGATAGTTCTGGCCGTAGGAGGCGGCGTTGGTCGCGAGCGCGACGACGATCATCGCCCCGATGACTTCCCATAAGAAAGGAAGGTCGGGTGAATGCGCAGCGAGGACGCGATTCTCGATACCGCCGATCGCCCAGGCGTAAGCCGTGGGGCCGACGCCGGCTACGACACCGAGCACCAGGGCGAAGGCGAGCCGGGGATAGTATGGCTGCGCTTCGTTAAAAAGACGCCGTAGAACGGCTACACGTTGGCGGGCCTGCACTGGGCAGCGACTTTCGCGACCGGCCCCGAAACCTTTGCCCTCGTCGTCCCGTAGAATTGGGCGAGATCATGTTGTTAAAAGCCCCCTCCGGGAATGTTTACACAATCGCAATGATGCTGGGCTCGGCGTTTTGGGGGCCCCATGCTACGCATGGGGGGCGCGCAGCCCGGGGCGGAGCGCCAGTATAATGGACTGCTATTTCCACTCGAACGTACCGTCGGTTGCGCAGTGTACGCACTGCAACAAGTCGATTTGCGCCACGTGCCGCGACGAGCGGGGCGAATGCCCCAGTTGCCGGCTCGCGGAGCGTATCGATGCGCGCGGCGGCCGGCTGCCGGGCGACGTCGGACCGCGTGGAGCGCAAAGTCCGCCATATCAACCTACCGCGAGACAAACTGCGGCAGTCGCGACCTCGCCTTCCGAGACGCGCGTTTTAGCTGCGCTCGGCTATCCGTTTTGGCCGCTTGCGATTCTCGCGCTTTTTGATCCAAAGCGCGATGGTTATATCCGTCGACAAGCTTGGCAGGCTCTCGGTTTTAATTTCGGGATGGCGGCAGTCGGCTTCTTCCTGCACGCAGTCGCTTCAATACCGTTCTTGGGATGGTCGGCGTGGCCGCTCATTCCATTTTTGCTTCCGGTCATGATCGTCGCGGACGTCGTGTACGCGATCAAAGTCTGGCACGGCGAGGACGTCCGGATTCCGCTGATCAGCGACTGGGTCGACACCAGAGTCCCGCTCTAGGAGCCTTTCCTTAGAAAGTCCGAGAAATCTAACGCCGCTTTGCGGGCAGCCGAAAATTATGAAGGATGAGCTCGCAGATCGAGCAGGTTCTTGATTCGCTCGAAGCCGTTGTCGGTAAATCGCCGCACGCCGTAAGCTTCCTATTCGAACGTGCGCGCGCGCTTGATGCACTCGGACGCGACGTGCTCGCCGAAGAAGCGTATCGAGCGGTATTGCGTGAGGACCGGCTGCATTTTCGTGCGCTCAATGATCTGGGTCGTTTATATCATCGCCACAACTTCACGAGTGAAGCCGAAGTTTGCTTTCGCGCAGCGGTGGCGGCGGATCCCAAGAGCGTGCTGGGCGCAACGAATCTCGCTTTCGTCCTCTTCTCGCGTGGTGACTTGGAAGGCGCAAAGCTCGAGTTCAGACGAGCGCTTTCGCTCCGTCCGGATCACGAGGCGGCGATACGCGGCTTATCCGGCGTTCTGCGCGGCCTCGGCGAGGATGCGAGTCACCTTCAGATTCCGGAGGCGCAACCACAACCTCCGGCCTCACCGCGACAGGTCTCACTCGGCGATGCGTATGTAGAATACGTCTACGAGGTCACGGCCAATACGATCGTCGCCGGAGAAACCGACTCGGTTCGGTCGTTTCTCGAGAAGCTGCTCGGATTCGATCCGCGGCACGTCAATCTGTTGTGGCGGCTCGCAGACTTTGCGTCGCGGCAGCACAATCATCAAGCGGCTCTTCAGATCTATCAGCACGCTGCCGCCATCGATCCGGAAAACCGCGAGCTGCAAATCGGCATTGCCTCGGCGTACGAAGAGATGGGCGACGTCGAAGCCGCAAGCAAGGTGTGGAGTAGCGATGCCTTACGCGGAATCGTCCGTATCTTTCCATTTCGGGGAACGGGCGACCCCAAACGGCTTCTCACGATCGCATCGGCGCTTCACGCGATCCGCTACGAGCTCTTGGTCGATTACGCGCTCGTACAGAATACCGTCATCTACACGCAAGCATATGCGGATGAGAATTCACTGCCCGAGCATGATGCGATCTTGATTGCGGTCGGTGATGTCGAGTCCGATTCAGTGGCGCTGGAAGTCGCAACCCGGATCGTGGCGCGCACAAACGCGCCGGTCATCAACCGTCCCGACGCAGTGGCGCACACCGGACGCCTCGAGCAATCGATGCGCCTCGGGCTGCTGGAAGGCGTGCGCACATCGCGTATCGTTCGAATCGCACGCGAGCGGCTCTGCGCAGAAGATAGCCACGCCTTCGTCCGCGATCTCGGATTCGCGTTCCCGATGTTACTGCGCAGCCCGGGATTCCATAATGGCTTCTTCTTCGAGCCGGTCGATCGGCCCGATCAACTAATCCTGGTTGCTTCCCAGCTTCCCGGAGACGAAGTTCTCATGATTTCTTTCGAAGACACTCGCTCGCCGGACGGAATGATGCGCAAATACCGCATGATGTGCATCGACGGCCGGCTCTATCCGATCCACCTTGCAATCTGCGCGGATTGGAAAGTCCACTATGCGTCCTCGCGCATGCACGACTCCGCCGAGTTCCGCGCCGAAGAGGCCGCGTTTTTATCCGCTCCGTCCGAAGTCATCGGAATGCGCGCGATGCGAGCGCTCGAATCGATCGCGCGTGCGATGGACTTGGACTACGGCGGCATCGACTTCGGGATCGATGCGAACGGGGACGTCGTTGTGTTCGAAGCCAACGGGGCGATGGGGATTTTCATGCCGGACGACGATCCGCGCTGGGACTACCGTCGCAGTGCTTTTTCAACCGCCCTCGATGCGGCCAAGAGCATGATCGTGCGGAGAGCCTCCGCTACTCCTGCGCCGTAACGCTGACCTCACGCTTGTAGCGTTCGAGAAACGCGCGCGCTGCCGTATCGTGATCGACGACCGGAGCCGGATAATCGTCACTTCCGAAGAGCGAGAGCGCGAGTTGCGGACTGCGCGCTTCGGCGCCTGGTTCGAAGAGCACGCGATCGCTTCGCGACGCGAGCTCAGGCAGCCACTCGCGAATATAGCGTCCGGCTGGATCACAGCGGCGAGTTTGCGTTCTCGGATTGTAAATGCGTGGATAAGCCGCCAAATCCGCGCCGACGCCGGCGATCCATTGCCAGTTTCCGGTTGCAAGCGCCGGTTCGTCTTCGATCAGCCAATGATCCCATTCTTCACGCCCGACTCGCCAATCGACGCCTAGGTCGAAACAAAGAAAAGACGCAGCGATGGCCCTTACGCGTGGATGCATCCAGCCGGTCGTGCGCAGCTGACGAATGCCGGCATCGATCAACGGATAGCCGGTCTTGCCCGCGCGCCACGCATCGAGCGCAGGATGCGTCCGCGAAAAGCTAAATCGGCGCATCTTGTCCTGCAGCGGCACATCGTCGAGCGCTTCGTAGAAGTAGGCAAGCTGCAAAAAGAAATCACGTTGGGCCAGTGCACGCAGGAACAAGTCGATTGAGATGCGCTCTTCCGTCAGAAGCAATCGGTCCGCGCGGCGATTACGCACCGCTGCCACAAGGCTGCGCGCCGCGATGACGCCGAACGACAGCGGCGCCGCGAGCTGCGAAGTTTGTCCGTCGGCGGGAACGTTTCGCGCGACTGCGTAGTGCAAGATTTCGGTTTCGAGAAACCGCTCGAAGCGCGCGCGAACGGCATCACTATCGACCGGTTCGTCGAGCTCGCTGATGCGTCCGAATTCCGCCGGAATGGGAAGTGCTTCGCTCGAGACTTCCGGAGCAGCCAGCCGCGCGTCAATCGTGTCGTACGGCACGATGTCTTGTTGCATCCAGCGCTCAAAGTAAGCCGCGAACGAACGGTAACCGCGTCGCTCAATGCCCGTTTCTTCTGGCGTGACGGCGGGCGCATCGTGCACGACGCTCGCACGGAGTCCCGCCTCCTCGAGTGCAGCTTGAACATCACGATCGACCCGTGCGCCCTGGGCGTCGTAGGACGCCGACCAAACGATGCTTGTTGCCCCGACTGCGCGTGCCAAGGCACGTAAAGTCGAGGCCGTACGCCCACGCCGGACGATGAGTCGTCCGCCACGTGCGGTAATCGCACGATCGAGAGCGGCGATCGCGCTACAATAGTATGCAGCGCGGCGCGGCGAGCTTCTAAGACGGCTCGACGTCGCCGGATCAAGTATGACGACGGGCACAACCCGCGTCTCGTTTGCAGCCGCAGCGAGCGCCGCGTGATCCTCCAAACGAAGGTCCCGCGTGAAATGCAGAATCGCCGTCATCGGAAGGTTACGATTTCGCGCGAGCGGGAACTAAGGCCCCCCTGGTCGCACAACTCATTCCGTGCCGTCGAAGGTCTTTATTCGCTTCGCGGTACCGCGCGATGCCGAACGCATGATCAGCGAAGGTATCGTCAGCGGGCCGCTCGCCCCAGGGCAGACTTGGTCCAATCGCGCGCGGCTCTGGCTTACGGAACAGCAAGCTGGACGCCGTCTCGTTCTCGTTGCAGAAGACGGAAAAGGCATTCTCGGCACGATTCAACTTGTCTTCAAGTTGCCCGAGGGCTATAACGATCCCGAAGCCGCGAACGGCACCGACACTGCGATGATGGAATTGCTACGAATGCGGCGCGGCGCAAACGCAATCGTCGCCAACAAGCTCGTCGACGAAGTTCAAGGCTTGGCGCGCAAGCGCGGTGTGAAGACGCTCACATTTTGCATTGCGCTGGATCAGTCGGCCGCGGTCGCGCAAGTCAAAGCCTGGGGCTTTGAAGAGTTCCGCATCATGCCGGAAAAGCGCGGGATGCTCGCGTTTTTCCGAAAGGTGATTTAGATTCAGTATCCGGGCGGGACGATGGTCTTACCGCGAACCCGATCGAGCACCCGCTGACGTAAGACCGCTACGTAAGGTCGATCAGCGGCAGGATGGCGCTCGAACATCTTCTCGAGCTCGACGGCGTGGTCGAGACCCGAGCGCATCGAGAGCTGCTCCTCGCCCACGTGCACCCATGATTCCGCTTCGATTGACGGGACGTGGACGAAGTCGAATCGCTCCGCGAGACGGATGATAAGCTCGAGATCGTGCGTGAACAAGTCCGCGGCGAGTCCGCCGAGCTGCACGATCTCTTCGCGTCGCACCATAAACCCGGTAATGCGATGAAAGGCGTACGTTTCGCAAAGATCGACGGTCCGGCTAAAGCGATCCGCGTCGTATACCGCGCTCTGGATGCCCTCGGGGCTGCTGAACGCCGTACAGAGCATTGTGTTCGCGTGCGCGACGACGGCGCCCGTGCGTTCAAGCGCCGTTACGTATCGGAGTACCTGATCGGGATAGACGGGATCGTCGTCGGCCGCCCATTCGACATACTTGCCGGTGGCTTCGGCGATCCCCGTGTTGACCGCCGCCGCGACTCCTCCATTGACCTGTCGATTGACGACGCGCACGCGTGGATCGAGCTCCGCGAGATGGCTGACGTCTTCACCCCCATCGTTGACGACGATGATTTCGAGATTCTCATAGTGCTGTTCTTTGAGATTCCGGACGGCACTTTCGACGCGCGTGCGCCGATTGTAGGTCGGAATGATGATCGAAACGAGCGGTTTGGTTGAAGGAGCCGCGAGCTGCGATGCTTCAAGCGCACGAACGATATTCGCGGGGGCCGTGGCGTCCTCGCGCACGCGCCCCGGCCCGCGGCCGAAAGCTTCTGCGACGGCGGCAGCAATCGAACGGAACGACCATGGATCGTAAAGCGATATGCCATCGATCACCTCAATCGCGCCGCTCGTCGACGCAGCCGCTACCGGGAAACCCAAGCAGCTAAACGCCACAGCCCAGGACGGATCATCCGTCGACAGATCGACGACGCAGCCCGCGCGCGCCAGCACGGATGAAACGCGTGGGTCATCCATTGCAAGACAGGTAAATCGCGTTGGAAAATTGGGCGCATCGCGCGCCACGATAACGACTTCCGCGTGCCGCTGGTCCATCGCGAATGCGGCGATCGCCGCGACGTTCCCGGGTTCTCCCCCCGCCCACAAAATGACCGTTTGTCCCTTTACCCGTGCAACCGGCGGAAGCTCGCGCCGCGGAAACCACCGCGCGACGTTGCACGGGACCGGACCGACGCAGGCGCGTATTCGCCGCAGCTCCTCGTGGGAGCGCACGACGAGTGCGCCCGCGAGACGAACCAATTGACGCATTTGCGTCATTTGGTTCGGGTCGTGCACGCAGATATCGAGCAGCGTCCTGCCCTGCACGTCGAGCTCGCCCGATTCGATCGGGTCGAAAAACGAGCGCCGGACGTCGTAATTCGGAAGCTGGCGGTAAACGTCTACCGCTGCGCGCCGGGAGACTTCGGCGCGCGGATCATCGAGAACGAGCAGCACCGCCGCATCGAGTCCTTTCCTTCGGATCTCGAGCAGCTCGTCGCGGGCCCCGGTCAAATCGTCTGAAACGACGAAAATCGGAACGCCATCCAAGAATGGCGCGTATTGACGCGCGCGCGAACCGTACGCGCGGGCGCCTCCGGGCGCGATCAACCCCCGATTTCGGAAAAGGCCCGCATCGCCGAGGCTGTCGTGCCGATGTCGAGGTGATGCCGCTCCGGCTTGATCAACATCGCACCCGAGAATATCGCGGCAATCTCTTCTCGCGAGGCGTCCGAGCGGACCGGAGTACGCAAGTCGATGTGATGATCGCCGAAGAGACACAAGCGCAAGCGTCCGTCGGCCGAGAGCCTCACGCGGTTACAGCGCTCGCAATAGTCATGCGATAACGGCGAGATCACGCCGACTGCACCTAGCGCCTTCGCAAACGCGAAATAACGAGCCGGTCCGTTTCCACCAGGCCCCGCAACCGGCATGAGCGCCTCGACTTCTCCCAGACCTTTCAAAATGTCGGCGGCTGAGATGTACGCGTTGGGCTGCATCTCGAGATTCTCCGCAACCGGCATTAGCTCGATGAAGCGAACATAGATTTCGCGCTTGCGCGTCAGCTCGGCGAACTCGACCAGCTCATCGTCGTTCTGACCGCGCATCACCACGCAATTGAGTTTGATCGGTTTGAGGCCGGCGTCGATCGCCGCATCGATTCCGGCAATTACGCGATCGAGTCCGTTGCGACGCGCGAGCGTGAAGAACCGGTCTTCGCGAAGCGTGTCGAGCGAGATGTTGACGCGGCGCAGGCCGGCATCGCGCAGCTCTGTCGCACGCTCCGCCAGAAGCAATCCGTTCGTTGAAAGCGAGATGTCGTCGATTCCCGGAATGCGCGCCAGCATGTCGACCAGACGGACCAGATCGCGGCGCAACAGCGGCTCCCCGCCGGTCAGCCGAACCGAACGCAATCCAACCCAGGCACCGGCTTCGACGATGCGGGCGATCTCTTCGTAGGTGAGGATATCAGGCTTCGGAATCCATGGCAGCCCCGACTCGGGCATGCAGTACACGCATCGCAGGTTGCAACGATCAGTGACCGAGATGCGGAGATACGTAATCGGGCGATTGAACGTGTCGACGAGCGGCACGGCCGTTCCGATCAGGTCGATGCTGGCAGCCACCACCCTGGCTTCTACGTCCCGAAGACCGTATCCGGCACGGGGACGTTTATTTGGAAATTCGAGAACGTCGTCGTAACGTCGGCGTTATAGCTCGGCAGATTCACCTTGCCGTTCTGCGAACGAACCAGATAATTGCCGCCGACACGTTCGTAAGCCTGATCGAACGAGACCGTCCCGCCGTCGACGTAGGTCCAGGTGAATGACGAAGGCATTGCGCTTGCGTCATCGACCGTGACATCCAGGTGCGCGACGCGGCCGCTACGTTTGGGCGTCAAACGCAGGGTGGTCGCGCCGCCGTTAGAGTTGAGCATCGAAACATCGTAGAGGTCTTGCCACGTCGCCGGCGGGTCGATCTTCGGATAGATTTTCTGAAATTGCTGTGCGAGTATCGGAACGCTATCGAACACGACGGCCTGTTTATCGGGACGTCTGAAATAATAGCTTCCGTTTAGCGTCGGACTCAGCGGCAGCGTGTGAAACGCGATCACAACGTGCAAGCTCGCGGTGTAGCTCTGCAGGCTCGGATTGACTGCGGCCATCCGTTGCACGAGGGCGCTCGGACCGTTCGCAGCGCCGACCGGCGCAAAAACAAACGCGAACGCGCAGGCGAGGGCACCGAGGAGTCGTAGACTGGCGAGGTTCACACGTGCTCCAACGGCGCAGCGGCGCTCGGGGTTCCGCTTGCGTCGGCCAGCGCGAAAGCAATTTCCTCGCGGACGCTCTCGTCGTACTCCGAGCCTGCAGCCGATTGTAGGCTAAACACCGCCGCGGGCGAGCCGATCCGTCCAAGTGCCCAGGCCGCAGCCCCGCGTACCATTGGATGCGGATCGAGGCGCAGCGAGTCCGTAAGCGCCGGAACGGCGCTGCGGTCGGTCAGATTTCCAAGAGCGATAGCAGCATTGCGGCGCAAGACGGCCGCCCCTCGCCAACCCATCGCCGTCGTCCGGTACCGCCGTTTGTATTCGGCGCTTTTTAGATGTAGAAGCGCGACCAGATCCGGCGACCCGACGGTCTCGTCTTGGGGCGCAAACGTCTCGGAACCATTTGACGACGTCCGGAAATTCGGCGGGCAAACGACCTGGCAGATATCGCAGCCCCAGACCCAGTCGCCGATCAGCGGACGCATGGCACGTGGAATGGGATCGGTGCGCTGCGTAAGATCCGCGATGCAGCGTGTCGCGTCGATCGTGTAGTCGCCGCGCAGCGCACCGGTTGGGCATCCCGTTACGCAACGCGTGCAGCCTCCACACGATTTGCGCAGCGGCGCGTCGAGCGGCAGGGCGAGTGAGGTCACGATCTCGCCGAGGAACACGTACGATCCCGCTTCCGGCGTAATCAACCCGGTGTGTTTGCCGATCCAACCGATGCCTGCGCGCGCCGCGGCCGCACGTTCCCCCAAAGGCAGCGTGTCGCACGCGATGCGCGAAACGGCCTCTCCGGCGAACTCGTCCATCATCGCGGCGAGTTCTTGCAACATCGCGCGCAGAGTGCGGTGATAGTCCTGCGACCAGGCGTAGTTCGAAACGCGTCCATATAACGGCCCTCGCGCCGCTGCATCGCGCGTACGGTACGGAACGGCAACGCACACGATGCGTTGCGCCCCTTCGAACAATGCTCCGGCATCGCTCGCAGCCGCCGCATATGCATCGTCGTAGCCCCATGTTTGCAGATCGCCGCGTGCGAACGAAGCGCGCATGCGTTCCCGCGTGGCTTCATCGGCCGAAGCCGCGGCTATACGCAGGTCGCCGGCTCCAAGCTCACGCGCACGCCCCGCCAAACGGGCGCGCAGCGCCCTTAGAGCATCCGGAGTTCGGTCGATTGCGAGCGTGGGTACGCCTCTTCGATTTGTGCGATGTCACCGGCGTCGAGATCGACGTCGCCTGCACGCGCGTTTTCTTCAACGTGCGGAATCGATGCAGCTTTCGGAATCGTGAACGCATTGGATTCACGCGTCAAGAAGGCCAGGATCACGGCGCGCGGCGTGACGCCATGCTTTTGCGCGATCTCGGCAAGCGTGCGGCCGCGCGGCGTCGATTCGGCGGGAATTCCACTGCGGCCGAACGGCGTATAGGCAACGATGGCAACGTCGTTCCGCGCGCACCAAGGTTGGACACGATGCTCGATACCGCGCTCTTGCAAATGATAGAGCACTTGATTGCAGACTAGCGGGTGCCGTTCGAGCACGGCCTTCGCCTCTTCGAGATCATCGACGTCGAAATTGCTGACACCCAGGGCCCGGATCTTTCCGTCGTCGACGAGCTTCTCGAGCCCACGCATCGTCTCCGATAGCGGCTGCGATCCCCGCCAATGCAAGAGATAGCAATCGAGGTAGTCGACGCCGAGCCGTCGCAGCGAACGGTCGCACGCGCGCAGCGTCCCCGCATAGCTCGAATTCGACGGTAGGACCTTGCTGACGACAAAGAGATTCTCGCGCCGCAGCTTCCCGTCTCGAATCGCCTCGCCGATCAGTTCCTCCGCACGCCCGTCACCGTACATCTCCGCCGTGTCGATGTGCGTCATCCCAAGGTCGACACCGCGCTGCAATGCGCGCTTTGCACCATCGGCTTCGGCTCCGCGCTCGGGAATGTTCCACGAACCTTGTCCGATACGCGCCACGTCTTTGCCGGTTGTCCCGAACGGCCGGTACTGCATCGTCGCTCTTATGCCCGAGCCAGGCGCGGCCAAGCTTGGTCCTTGGCCGATAGGGCCGGCGGCGCGGTCAGCGGCCAAGCGATGCCGATAGCCGGATCGTCCCACGCCAAGCCGCGCTCGTGTTTCGGATCGAAATGTTCGCTTTGCTTGTACGACGCGATAACGAGATCGCTGAGCGCGAGAAATCCGTGCGCGAATCCGCGCGGCACGTAAACCTGGCGATGGTTGTCTTGGGTGAGCTCGAAGCCTTCCCACTGCAGGTAGGTCGGCGAATCCTCGCGGGCGTCGACGATCACGTCGAAGAGAGCGCCAACCAAACACTGTACAAGCTTCGAGACACGCATGTCATAGTGCATGCCCCGCAGCACGTGCCGAGTCGAACGCGACACGTTGTCCTGAACGAACGTGTCGGGCAGACCGCAGCTCTCATACTTATTCCGAGAATATGTTTCTTTGAAGAAGCCGCGCTCGTCGCCGAACACGTCCGGCTCGAGCAGCTTGGCTTCGGGGAAACGAGTGTCGATCACGCGCAGCATGAACGGTGGCTTTGCTTTAGAAGCCGGAGCCTCATGCCAATCGAGGTCATCGTCGGCGACATCACCCGGATCCCGGTCGATGCCGTCGTCAATGCGGCGAACGAGCGCTTGCGCGGAGGCGGCGGCGTCGACGGCGCGATTCACGTGGCCGCCGGCCCCGAACTCCTAGATGCTTGCAAAGCTTTCGAGAGCTGTCCGACGGGCGAAGTGCGTGTAACGCCTGCGTTCCGGCTTCCGGCTCGTCACGTCATCCACGCGGTTGGGCCGATCTGGAACGGCGGCGAACAGGGTGAGGACGCGCTCCTTGCATCTGCATACCGCAACGCGCTTGAAGCTGCGCGCACGTTCCGCGCTACGTCGATTGCATTTCCGGCGATCAGTACGGGCGTCTACGGTTTCCCGCGCGAACGTGCGGCGCGCATCGCGATCGCGCAGACGCAGCTTTGGCTGACCGAAAGGACGCAACCGATGCGGATCGTGCTTGTCTCATTCGACGATGCCGGCGCCGAGATCTATCGCAAGTTGCTGGAGATCTAAAAGAACTCGAAGGATTCGTCGCGGGCGGCCACCGCGAGCAACCCGCCGTGGAGATGCCAGATGCGGCCGAAGCCGGCTTCGCGCAAGCGTTGTGCGGCCCACAGCGAGCGCGTCCCGACGCGACACGCGACGATGTAGTCGAGAGCAGTGTCGAGTTCGTTCATGCGCGCTTCAAGGACGCTCGCCGGCATCGCGATAGAACGCGGCGGCGAACCGAGAACGGCCTCGTGCGGCTCACGCACGTCGAGGATACGTGCAGCCGGGTGCATCCGCAGAAACCCCTCGAGATCCGGCGGCTCGATCTCTTGCTCGTCCCGTGCGACGACGCGCATCCCGTCGTCGACGTCATGAACGTCGACTATCGAAGGTGCATCACCGCATAGCGCGCACGCAGGATCGCGCTCGATACGAAATTCGCGCATCTTGCCCGAGAGCGCATCGATCACAGCAAGCCTTCCCACGAGTGGCGCGCCGATCTTCAGCAGCAGTTTGAGCGTTTCGTTAGCTTGCCACGTGCCGACGATCCCAGGAAGAACGCCGAGAACTCCGCCTTCGGCGCAGGTCGGCACCGTGTCCGGCGGCGGCGGCTCGGGATAGAGGCAGCGATAGCACGGCGCACCGGAAACTCCAAAGACCGAAACCTGTCCGTCGAATCGAAAGATCGAGCCGTAGACGTCCGGCCTCTTCTCCAAGACACACGCGTCACTGATCAAGTAACGCGTGGCGAAGCTATCGGTACCGTCGACGACGACATCGTACAAACGCACGAGCGCGCGCGCATTGGATGCGTCGAAGCGAATCGGAATCGGATCGATTGCGATTTGCGGATTGAGCGCCGCAAGTCGCTCGGCGGCAAGCTCGGCTTTCTTCGATCCAACGTCGGCCGTTTGATAAAGAATCTGACGCTGTAAGTTCGTTACGTCGACGACGTCATCGTCAACGATGCCGATCCGGCCGACGCCGGCTGCAGCGAGATACGCTAGGACCGGGGATCCCAGACCTCCGGCGCCGACGACCAAGACGCGCGCGCGCGAAAGCCGTTCTTGTCCCTCGAGGCCGACCTCGGGGATCAGGAGGTGGCGGCTATACCTGCGCAGCGACTGCACGTGGATGGAGCGCGTTCAACCAGCCCAAGATCACGCTGCGTGAAGCTTCGCCGGCGTTTGTATGATCGCTCGATACCGTTTGGATCGTCTTTGGTTCCGGTGCAAGCGCGAATAGGCTCTCGACGCTCGAGCGCGCCACCATCATGTCGCGCTCTGCCGCCAAGTAGAGCTGCGGGCGGCCTGCAAGTAACGCAAGCGCCGGGACCAACCGCGGTTCAACCTGTGCGGCAAGCTCCGGCAACGCTAAGCCGTCGACGTACGCCGAACGTAAATCGGTAGCGCCGCGCGTCGTCAAAGCCTCAAGCGCGGCGATTCGTCCAACGCCGGTTGCGATCGAAACGGCCCCGGCGATATCTTCGTCGCTCGCTGCCGTCAAGAGCGCCGTCGTAGCGCCCATGCTGTGTCCGATCGTGTAGATCGGAGTGTGTGGTACGAGCGCTTCGCGTGCGCGTTCGACAACCGCGTGCATGGCGTCGATCAGATCGTCCAGGCCGCGTAACGTGCCCAGGCTCGCACCCAACTTGTGCCCGGGGAAGTCCAGGCTGAATGTGGCAAAGCCGTGACTCGCGAGAAAATTACACAGCAAATCGAGATTTTGCTTGCTGCTCGAATACCCGTGACCAACGACGAGACCGACTCCGCGCGCACGCTTTGGTTCGTAGGCCAGGTATGCGATGCGATGTGTACTCGTCTGCGTGAAACAGAGATCGATCCGGCTAGCCATGCGGACCCGTTCGGTTGTCGACCCAGGTTGCGTCACCCTCGACGTAGTGCTCCTTCTTCCATACTTCGACGCGGCGCTTGAGCTCGTCGATTGCGTACTCGCACGCATCGAAGGCTGCCGCACGATGAGGAGCTCCGACCGCGACACCGACACTCGCCTCCCCGATCGCAAGATCGCCCGTCCGATGCACGATTGCAATCTCGCATGGACCGAAGCGTGCAATCGCCTCCCGCGCTATTGCGCGCATCTCCTCGAGCGCCATCGCCGGATAAGCCTCATACGAAAGGCCGCTGACGCTACGACCGTCATTCTGCTCGCGAACCACGCCCAAAAACACGGCGACCGCGCCGCAGGCATCGGTTCGCACGCCGGATGCGAGCTCTCCGATCTCGATCGGCTCCGTGCTCAGCGCAATGAACGGCGATCCCGTTACGAGCACCTATCCGCCTCCGACCGGCGGCAGTAAGGCGACTTCATCGCCTTCGGCAAGAGGCACACCGTCATCGACGATCTGTCCATTGCGCGCAATACGCGTCGATTCTCGAAGCGGCAGAAGCGCGGGAACATCACGTTCTAACTGCGCGCGTAGCGCGCCTACGGTCGGTACTTCGGCAAGGCCGAACTCGCGCTCCGAAAAGCCTAAGAGCTCGCGCACGCGAGCAAACGCAATGACGCGTATCATGCGACGCGGCCAAGCGCGAAGCGTTCGATCGCAAGCGCAACGCCGTCTTCGTCGTTGGTCGCCGTGGTGATCCGAACGGACTTTTTCACCTCGTCGAGCGAATTGCCCATTGCGATCCCGGTTCCGGCCCATTGCAGCATCGGCACGTCGTTGCGCGAGTCACCGACTGCGAGCACGCGCTCACGCGAAATCTGGAAATCCGCGCACAGTCGCATCAGCGCTTGTTTCTTTCCGGCCTCGCGGCTGAGAACGGCACACTCGATGAATTTCCCCCATGTCTCGTAACGGAAGTTGAGCGGGAATGAGCTGAACTCGCGATCCATCGCCGCGACGGCTTGGGGACCCAAAAAACGAATGAAGGTCGGCGCCTCCGTAAGCAGTTCGCGCAGCGAGCCGACCTCGCGCCAGGCCGGACCCTGCATGTCGGCCATGAACGTCTCGCCTCCCGTTAGGCGATAGAAAAACTCTTCGATATAAACGGCGACTTGGAGTTTGGCATCTTCCGCGAACTCGATCATCGGCTTTGCATAGACGAGCGGCACCGGAATGTGGACCAGCGTCCTATTGCTTCCGAAATCCTTAGTCAACGCACCATGACAGCAAATCACCGGGAGATTGAGTCCCAGCTCGCGTGAGATGCGTACCGGCGTTTCAACCCCTCGGCCGGTAACGAGAACAACGCGAACACCTTGCTCGAGGGCTCGCGCGATCGCGCGCTGATTGCGAAGCGACACGTGCTCCTCCGAGTTGAGCAACGTACCGTCGAGGTCGAGCGCGATCAAATCGATCGTGGGCATATCGTCAGTGTAGCCCTACGGGAACGCCGGGCAACGCTCCTAGCAAGCCTTCCTTCTTAAGTCGCAGCCTCCAGCCGGCGCGCAACTGCAACCTGGCCGCATCGTCCCTCGGTTCAAACGTCCTGTAATGGGCTGTACGGCGATCGCGCCCGGGATGACGGCCGGTGAGCGGGGACGCTTCATCGATGAGAACTTACCCGCTGGACTCTTCCGTGTCGCCGATGGCGGCGATGAGCGCGTGGCATGGCGGATCGCGCCTGAGCCTTTCGGCCTCTCGTCCGCAACGGCGAACGCTCTCGAGACGCTCGGTGACGCTCTGCTTGCGTTTTACCGCGCGCTCAACGCGCTCTACACGCGCAGCGTACGCGGCACCGCTCCGCAATTCATCGCGGAATATCTCGATCAGGGTAAACCCGAACATGTCATCAAACTCGCGCGCCAAAACCGCTTCCGCAGCGACCTGATCGGCGTCATTCGCCCGGATCTCATTCTTACGGATGATGGATTCATCGCGACCGAGCTCGACAGTCTCCCCGGCGGCATGGGCTTCGTCGGCGCAATGGCCGAGCAATATTGCCGGATCGGCTTCGAAAGTTTCGGCGGCTCCTCCGGGATGCCCGAAGGCCTTGCGTTGCTCTTTGCCGATCTGGCCGGACATCCGCATCCGGTTGCCGCGATCGTCGTTTCGGAAGAATCCACTGATTATCGCGCCGAGCTGACCTGGCTTGCGCAGCGCATCACCGCCGCCTCGATTGCTACGGTCTATTGCGTCGCGCCGCAAGACATCGTATTCACGGAACAAGCACTGTTCGTTCGCCTCCCGGACGGACGCGAAGAGAAGATCGACGTGTTGTACCGCAACTTTGAGATGTTCGATCTTCTTAACGTTCCGAAGTGGGAGTTGATGTTTTACGCAGCGCGTAAGAACCGCGTTCACGTCACGCCGCCGCCCAAAGCGCAGCTCGAAGAGAAGCTCGCTTTTGCGCTGCTCCATCATCCGTTGCTCGAAGAGTATTGGCGCTCCGAGCTGGACGGGCCGACCTTCGAGCGCCTTCTTGCGCTGATGCCGCAGACGTGGATCCTGGATCCGCGACCGCTGCCGCCGCAAGGCGTGATTCACTCGCTGACGCTGACCGGAAAGCCGGTAAGCGATTGGGATGCGCTCACAAAACTCGGAAAATCGGAACGCGACTTGGTCGTGAAGCCCTCCGGCTTCTCCGAGCTGGCATGGGGAGCGCGCGGCGTGAAGATTGCCAGCGATCTCTCCCGCGAGGAATGGGCGGCCGCACTGCGCGATGCGCTCGCGTCGTATCCGAATACGCCTTACATTCTGCAACGTTTCCGCAAAGGTCGCCGCGTCCAAACCGAGTGGTGGGATCGTGCGAGCGGCGAGATCAAAACGATGGACGGCCGCGTTCGTCTTTCGCCTTATTACTTCGCGGCAAATGGCCGTGCCAAGCTCGGCGGCGTGCTCGCAACGGTCGCACCCGCGGACAAACGTTTGATTCACGGTATGCGCGACGCTATTATGGCGCCCTGCATCGTCCGCGAGGGCGGCGCCTAGCCTCTAGAAGGCGTTGACGTGGAGATCGGCATGGTGCCGGTTGATCCACGTGAGGTGTAAGGCCGGGTCAGCCGCGATGATCGGTGTGATCGGGACGAAAATATCGCCCCCGTATTCGAACGGCGCTGCGCTTAGGCGCACATTCGTCTTATCGACGACCGCGATACGCCTGCCGATCGTAAACGACTCGTTGTGACCGCGTACGCCGATTCGCACGCCATTCCGCTCGAAGACGAGCAAACCGTTGAATACGCGCGTCATGTCGACGGCGTCCACGAAGAGCACGCCGGCGCGAACGAACGCAACGGATGGCCTCGACGAGATCGGTCTGCCGTCCAGCGTCAGGCTTACACGTGTGTCGGCAGCACGAACGGCTGGGCCCGCGAACACGACGATCGCAGCCAGCAGTACCGCGGTCGCAGCTCTATACAGCCCCGACCATCTCTTTCGTGTGCCACGCGATATTCTGCGCACGATCGCCAACCCGTTCCAAGACTGCGAGCGAGAACAACAGGAGGGTGCCTGCGCGGACGACGCCCGGATCAGCTTGCATCTCTTGCTGCAGCTTCTCGATGCCGCGATGGTAGAGCAGATCGACTTGATCGTCGCGCGCGATGACCGCGTCGGCAAGCTCGACCGAGCGGTCGGTGAAAGCGCGCATCGCATCGACGACCATCTGACGAGCTTCGTGACCCATGCGCCCGATCTCAACGTGTGCGGGACGTATCGGCGCGTCGATCAGCTTCACCGCGTTCTTACTGATGTCGACCGCATAGTCACCGATTCGCTCCAAGTCGACGTTGATCTGCAGCATTGCCGCAACCTGACGCAGCTCGCCGGCCAACGGCTGCTGTTTCCACATCAACTCGATGCACTCGGATTCGATCTGGCGGCGCAACGTATCGATCTCGTCATCGCCCGCGATGACGCGAGCTGCAAGATCGACGTCGCGCTCCTCGAGTGCCGACACCGCAGAGTGCAGGGCGTCACTTGCAAGCGCAGCCAGCCGGACGCAGTCCAGGCGCGCATTCTCTAGGGCTTCATGATAAGCGGTTCGCATGCCGAGAGTGAGTATAGCACTCCGGGCAGGGCACCGCATCCATGCGGGCGCAAGCCCGACCCCGTGTATCAAACGCTTATCGTCGAATCGACCGCCGGCGTCGCGGTCATTACCCTCAACCGGCCCAGCGTTCTCAACGCACTATCGTCGGCGCTGCTTGGCGAGCTCTCCGACGCACTGACGACGATCGACGGCAATCGCAACGTGCGCGCAGTCGTCATTACCGGCTCCGGAGAGAAGGCTTTTGCGGCCGGCGCCGACATCGCAGAGTTCAAGACGATTGACGGCGCTGTTGCCGGCGCGGCGTTCGCGCGGCGCGGCCAAGCAATTTTTTCCAGAATTGCGGAGATGCGCGTCCCCGTCGTTGCAGCCGTCAACGGTTTCGCACTCGGCGGCGGATGCGAGCTGGCGCTCGCGTGCGATTTTCGGATCGCAAGTGAAAACGCGCGCTTCGGCCAGCCGGAGGTTAATCTCGGACTCGTCCCCGGATACGGCGGAACGCAGCGTTTGATACGGATCTGCGGCATCGGCGCCGCAATGTACCTCTGCCTTAGCGGCGAGATGATTGATGCGAACGACGCCTTGCGCTTCGGTCTCGTTCAGAAAGTCGTGCCGCTCGCGGAGCTCCTCGAAGAAGCCAAGCGCATCGGCGGCGTCATCGCGGCGAAAGCCCCGCTGGCCATCGAAGCCGCAAAGCGCGCGATCGTCGCCGGCGCCGTCGTGCCTCTCGCGGAAGGGATCGAGATCGAAGCGTTGCACTTCGGCGCGATGACGACGACGGCTGATTTCGCGGAAGGCACGACCGCGTTTCTCGAAAAGCGTAAAGCCGCGTTCACGGGGGCGTAGAGACGATGCGTGCAGTCGTCCTCGATAAAAAAGGTGATGCCGATATCCTTCGCGTCTCGGACGGCGTCCCGATTGCCGAACCGCAAGGTGAGGAAGTCCGCGTCCGCATTCGTGCTTTCGGAATCAATCGCGCAGACGTACTACAGCGGCGCGGCCTCTATCCGGCGCCGCCCGACGCGATCGATCCTCGCATTCCCGGCCTTGAATATGCGGGCCAGATCGATGCGCTCGGTCCGCGCGCGCGCGAACGTAAGGTCGGCGATCGCGTTTGCGGCATAACCGGCGCGGGCGCCTACGCCGAGCAGCTCATCGTGCACGAGCGCGCCACGGTACGTGCACCCGAAGGTATGCCGTTCGAATCGGTCGCCGCGATCCCCGAAGCTTTCATGACAGCGTGGGACGCGCTTGAACAAGGCGGTTTCGTTCCGGGCGGATCCGTCGTCATTCACGCAATCGGAAGCGGCGTGGGTACCGCGGCCGCTCAATTAGTTGCAGCGGCGGGCGGCATTGCAATTGGAACGTCGCGGACGCGCGACAAACTTGATCGCGCGCGTGAATTCGGGATGAGCGACGGAACCTTGCTCGGCGATGAATGGGATCAGCTAGCACGCGCACGGACGAACGGCGCAGGCGTAGACGTCATTTTGGATTTCATCGGTCCGTCGACGTACGAACACAACATCTCGGCTATTCGCATCGGTGGGCGTATCGTGCAAATCGGAACGCTTGCGGGTGCGAAGAGCGAGATCGACATCGGCCTCTTCCACCGCAAGCGCGTCGCCTGGATCGGGACGATGCTTCGCGCCCGCCCAGTCGAGGAAAAGATCGCTCTGGCGCGACGCTTCGAGCGGCTCGTCATCCCGCAATTCGAAAGTGGGAAGCTACGGCCGGTGGTCGATACCGTTTTCGACTTTGATCAAATCGCCGAGTCGCATCGTCTGATGGAATCCGACAGGACGTTCGGCAAGATCATCGTTCGCGTCTAAAACGCTTTCGCGGCGCGCGCCATGTCGCGCTGGATGAGCGGATTAAATCCGATCCATTTCGCATGCTCTTTACCGTCGCGGCCGATCACGATCATCGTTGGGAAGACGGACACGCCGAAGGCGTCGGCCGCTTTCATATTCGGGTCGAAAGCGACGCGCCGCATCTTCACGCTTCGTGCGTAGTGCGCCGCTACCGATTCCGCTTCACCGGCGTCGACGCTATAGACAAGTGCCTCCGGATGCGTTGCCTTATACTCCTCGATCAGCGGGATCGACATCTTGCACGGCTCGCACCATGAGGCCCAAAAGTCAAGAAAGACGACCTTTCCCTGGGCCTTCGCTAAATTGAAGCTGCCGCCGCCCTCCAGCGGCAGAGTGAGCGCGGGTGCCGGGACCGGGACGAACGACGGTCCGAAAAAGCGCGGCGCAATCAGAAATTGCCAGACGGCCAGAGCGATCAGCACGATCGCGGCGATGTCCGCGATCCTCGCGAAGCGGCGGTTCACGCACGGGGTTTCGAGGAGGACCGGGAGTTTCCGGCGCAGAGCACGCATATCACCCCAGGAATGACGACGATGGCGAAACCGGCAACCGTCACGCTCGACGCGCGCACGATTCCAACGGCACAACGCAGCTCGTATATTCTCGAAGCTTTCGACCGGCTTCCGATCGGCGGCGTTCTCGAGTTGTCCGAGGAGAGTGATCCTCGCGCGCTCCGTAACGAGTTTGCGCAGTACCGTCCCGGGAAATTTGCGTGGGACGCGCGGAATCTCGGCTCGGGTCATTGGACGGTTCGTCTGGAGCGCATCGACGAGCGTGCCGACGTCGAGACGTTTCTGTCACACTGCCCGCCGTTTGGCGCCGCCAAAGCCGAAACGATCCGCCAGCTCGCCGCAGTCGCAACCGAGCGGCGCTACAAGCACGGCGAGACCGTATTTGATGAAGGCGAAAAGTGGCCGTATCTCGGCTTCGTACGAGAAGGCAAGATCGTTCTGACGCTGCTCTCGGCCGACGGAAAAACGCAGGCGCTCGGAGAGCGGCTTGTATTCGATCCGCTCAACGAAACCGGCGTTTTCGACGGCGGCGGAGCGACGACTCGCACCGAAGCACTCACCGACGCGACGCTCGTCCTCGTTCCGAGTGAGGCCGTGCAAAGCGCAGTTCGAACCGACAACGAGCTTGCGCTCGGGTTCTTGGCGGCAGCTTCGCAAGCTCGGCGCCGCTCGATCGACACGATCGCCGACCTCGCGTTCGCGCACGTGCTGCAGCGCGTCGCCAAATTCTTGCTCTCCTATGCGCCGAACACCGCCGGGATGGCGAGTGGCCTGCCCGGCGTCGAAAATCTTTCGCAAGCGCAGATCGCTGCCGCAGCCGGCACGGTGCGCGATATGGCGGCCCGTGCGTTGCTTCGCTTGAAAAATTCGAAAGCGGTCGAACTCGATCGTGGGCGCGTGCGTGCGCTCGACCGAGATCGACTCTCGGCCTTCGCACACAACGTCCAAGCTCCGCCGGTTTAACTGATCTAGACTTCGTTTAGCTCCGCCGTCTCGACCATGACGTGGGTCTTCTCGATATCTTCGGGTGCTTGCGCGTCGAAGGCAGCCCGTTTGCTCTGCGCCGCGGCTTCCGTAATCGAAGCCGATTGCGGCGTCACCGGGCGAGAACCGAGCGCGTCTTGTCCTTTTCGAACTTGCGCGAGCGCAACCGATAAGCGGTTCTGCAGATCTCCGAGAACCGTCGTAGCGTACTGATCCGCGCCCTCGCGGACTTTCTTCGCGCGCTCCTCGGCGTCGCGCAGAACGGTCTCCGCGGTCGCGCGCGCTTGCTGAACGATCTCATGGTTGTCGACCATCTGCGCGTGATGCTCGCTGGCTTCACTGACGATCTCTTGCGCGCGCTCTTGTGCTTCACGCAGCATACGATCTTTGTCTTTCGCGATCATTTTCGCGCGACCGACTTCCTCGGGGAGCGTCGCGCGCATCTTCTCAATGAGCTCGAGAATGCGTTCCTCGCTCAGGATACGCCGCCGGAACGGGAGCACGGTGCCTTCCCGAACGTAGGCTTCGAGTCGATCGATCACGCGGTAAATGGACATGCGGCCTCCTTAGCGGTGTAGACTGGTTTTTCGCGCATTCATCGTGCGCAAGACGGGTTCGGGAACGTACCCACTCACGTCGCCGCCGAGAAAGAACACTTCTTTGATCAAGCTCGATGAGACAAAGCTATATTTGGCATCCGACATCAAGAACATCGTGTCGACGCCGGAAAGCGAGCGATTCATCAACGCCGTCGAGAGCTCCGATTCAAAATCGGAGACGACCCGCAAGCCCTTGATGATCACGTCCGCGCCGATTTGTTTGACGAAATCGGCAAGCAGCCCGCGGAAATCCATCACTTCGATGTTCGGCATCGAGGCTGCGCACTCGCGAAGCATGGCCTGACGCTCTTCGAGCGTGAAGAGCGGCTCGCGCTTCTGCGGATTGACGACGACCGCGACGGTCAGACGATCGAAGACCGCTGCGGAGCGGCGAATCACGTCAAGGTGACCGTTCGTGAGCGGATCGAACGAGCCGGGATAGACCGCGTGCGAGCCGCCGTTCACGAGTTTGCCTCAGGTTTGAGGAACGCGATGACCACGTCCCCGTAGCGCTCTTCGCGGGTAACTTCAAAGCCGGGCGTCTCGGGTGAGGAGTGTCCGCTGTGTTCGAACACGACAACCGCCTCCTCTGAGAACAAGTCGCGCGTACGCAGCGTTCCGAGCGGCTGCGCCGGGAAACCCATCTCGTAAGGCGGGTCGGCAAAGACCAGATCGTACTTGCGCTCGAGCCGCGTTACGGCGCGCTCGGCGCGCATGGTCAATATCTCGACTTGCTTCTCGACGCCGAGCTCGCCGGAAGCCTCACGCAAGAGATCGGCGACCCCGGGATTCGATTCGACGAACGTTACGAAGCTCGCACCCCGCGAGAGCGCCTCGAAACCGAGCGCACCGCTTCCCGCAAACAGGTCGAGTACGACGGCATCTTCCGAGCGCGTCGATAATATCGCGAAGAGCGACTCTTTGACGCGCGCCGGAGTCGGCCGAACGCCGCGTTTGGGGACGTTAGGCAACCGGCGGCTGCGTAACGTTCCTCCGGTTAGTCGCAAGAGCACTCACTCCAAACGGAGCGGCTGCGCACTAACATCTCGGGTTTATGTCTTCGGCATCGCCTCCAGGCGACCTGGCATGCCCGCTTCGTCGGCTGCGTCGACCAATTCGAGCAGATCGAGCGGCTGATCGATCACTGCCGACGGCGCCGGAATATGACTCGGGTACGACACGCCCGAATGCTCGTGGTACCAAATTCCCTCGAATCCGCAATCGATGCTGCCACGCACGTCGCTCGCGGGGTTGTCGCCCACATACCAAATGCAGGCATCCGTCGGGAACGTATCCGCAAGCAGCGCGAACGCCTCGGGCGCCGGCTTTGCAAATCCAATCGCATCGCTGACGAGGACCGTCCCATTGTAGCGAATCGCTTCCGCTTTCTTTTCTTGAAGCGGGCTCCAGCCATTCGTGAGGATCGCGTGCGGTATCCCGCGCGAATCCAAGCCGGCGAAGAGCTCGTTGACTCCCGGCAGCGCGACGACGTGATGGGGTACGAGCGCCAAACAAATCTCGCGGAATCGCTCGCCGATGCCCTTTGTTTTGTTATCTTTGCGGATCGAATGTACGAAGCTCGAGATCATGTGATCGAGATCGAGGCGGCCCGAGCGCATCTCTTGCAGCAGCGTGTCGATCTGCGCGAGACGCGCGATGTCGTTCGCACCGACGACGACGCCCAACTCTTTTGCCAAGTCGATCATGGCCGTGCGTTCGAGCTTGTTGTCGATTGCCAGCGTATGATCGAGATCGAATCCGATCGCGATTCTCATTGGAAAGGCGCTCCGGCCCCAGGCCTACGCGCCGCCCACGCTACGCAGCGACGATTTTTACGCCGGCCTCGCAACAACATCACGATGATATCAGCATCGCTCTGGCGGCGGGCATCGTCTCGACCAAACTGCGTAACGCACGGTGCTCCGGGCGCTCCAAAGCCGGATCGCCGGCGACAATACGGTCAGCCTCACACTTGGCTTCGAGGTACACAGAGAAATCTTGCACGAGGTCCCCAAAGGTTCCGCTCCCGGTGCCGGCTTGTTGAGTCCCTGCCATGTCCCCGGCCCGTCGCAGACGCAAGTCTTCTTCAGCGATCCTAAAGCCGTCCTCGGTCTGGGTGAGAATCTCCAGGCGCCGCGTCTCAGAAACATCGTCAGGTGCCACAAGGACGCAAAACGATTTCGCCACCCCGCGCCCGACCCGGCCTCGAAGCTGATGGAGCTGGGCCAATCCGTAGCGATGTGCGTCGAGGACGACCATAACCGAGGCGTTCGGGACGTCGACGCCGACCTCGACGACCGTCGTCGCGATCAGAACGTCGGTCTCACCCCGGGAAAAGCGGCCCATAGCTGCATCTTTCTCGCGCGGCGGCATTCGGCCGTGGAGCACGTCGACCCGGAGCCCCGCCAAATCTTCGCCGCTGACGCGCTTTGCCTCGTCCAGCGCAGCGACCCGTGGCGCGTTCTCAAAACCGGAGGCTTCGATAGCCGGCGCTACGACGTAAGCTTGTTGTCCGCGTCCGACATTTTTCCGGACGAACTCGTACGCGACAGGTTTGCGGCTCTCACGAATCACGTAGGTCGAAATCGGGGTGCGTCCGGGCGGAAGCTCGTCTATGACCGAGAGATCGAGATCCGCGTAGCGCGTTTGCGCCAGCGTGCGCGGAATCGGCGTCGCGGTCATATGCAGCGTGTGCGGGATTGAACCCGTGGCTTTGGCGCGCAACGCGGCGCGATGTTCGACGCCGAAGCGATGCTGCTCGTCGATGATGACCAAACCCAAGCGCTTGAACGAAACGCTTTCCGTCAGTAGCGCGTGCGTGCCGATTGCGAGCAACGCCTCACCGCTCGCGATGAGGTCGTTCGCATTCCTGCGAGCCGGAGCCGACAAGCTGCCGAACACGGCTTCGACCGTCACGCCGAACGGCAACAACAATGGTGCGAGCTTCTGCGCGTGCTGTGCCGCCAGAATTTCCGTCGGAGCCATCAACGCGCTTTGAATGCCGATCGATGCCGCCGCTACGATTGCGGCAGCCGCAACCAGCGTCTTGCCGGACCCGACATCCCCTTGCACTAAGCGATTCATGGCGTGTGGCTCGCGCATGTCGGTGAGAATTTGTGCGATGACGCTGCGCTGGGCGCCCGTCAACCGGAACGGAAGTGATTCTTCAAAACGCTCGAACAGCTCGGGCGGCACGTGGATGGGGATTGCGTTGCCTTCACGTTTTCGTTCGGCGCGAACGAGCGCCGCTGCCAGCGCGATTGCAAAGAACTCCTCGTAGATGATGCGGCGGCGCGCGGGTGCAATGTCGCTCGGCGCTTTCGGTACGTGAATGTCGTGCCACGCCTTCCGCGCGGTGATCAATCGGTGTGCGCGGACGATGTCGTCGGGGAGCCGCTCTTCAACGCTCTCGAGCAAGCGCGAAAGATTGCGCGAGATGATCGAACGGAGCATACGCGTCGGAACGTCCTTCGTCGCGGGATAGACCGGGACGATCTCACCGCTGAACGTCGCGTCAGCGTCCAGCACGCGATGGTGCATGACGTTGAGCTCGATCGTTACTGCGCCCCGACGGCGCTTTGCGGCGACACGTCCGTGCACGAACAGCCGCATCCCGGGCCGGATTTTGCCGTCTAGTCCGCGCCTTCCGTACCATACGGCACGGAGCGAGCCACTCTCGTCACGCAGCTCGGCGCTCGTTATCGCGATGCGCGCACGAACGTCGCGAACGCTCGTGACTTCTGCGACCACGATTTCTTCCGCCGGCTCATCCGAGCGCAACGCGTCGGCAGCGATCGCCGCAAGCGAACGCGGTTCGCGCCAATCCTTATAGTCGCGAGGGATGTGCGCGAGCAGATCGCGCGGCCCCTCGAGACCCATCTCGCGCAGCGCTCGCGCCTTCGCAGGCCCGACGCCGGCGAGCCCTTCGAGCGTCTCGGACTTCAGCGTGCTCGTCGCTGAAATTCTGCGCCGATCTCGTCGAGCGTGACGCCTTCCTCCGCCAAAAGCACGAGCGTGTGAAAAATGAGATCGGCGGCTTCCCAGACGATTTCGTCACGCGCTTTGTTCTTCGCGGCGATCACCAGCTCGGTCGCTTCCTCGCCGATCTTCTTTCCGATGCGGTCGACGCCGCCGTCGAACAGCTTTGCGACATAACTTTGCGAAACATCCGCGCCGCGCCGGGATTCGATCGTACGCTCGAGATGTTCGATCGCTCGCATGAAGGCGCCGGCATTCTCTTGGCCGGCTGCGGAAAATACGGGATCTCCAAAACACGAGTCGGCGCCCGTATGACAGGCCGGACCCTGCGGAACGACACGATACATCAAAGCGTCGCCGTCGCAGTCGGCAACAATCTCGACGACGTCTTGCGTGTGTCCGGATTCCTCTCCCTTGCGCCACAAGCGTTTGCGCGAGCGCGACCATAAGTGCGTCTGCTTGGTTGCAATCGTTTTCTCGAGGGCTTCCCGGTTCGCATATGCGAGCGTCAGCAAGCGGTTACTATGTGCGTCGACGATGCTGACCGGTACGAGACCGGATGCGTCGAACTTGATCTCCTCAACGTTCATGTTGCTGTGACCGGTACCGGCCGGAGGTGCAGCCCGCGTTCGGATAGCTCGCGTTTGAGATCGCCGATGCCTAAGATTGCGTAGTGAAAGAGCGACGCCGCAAGCGCCGCATCCGCGTGCGCCTGCTCGAAGACGTCGATGAAATCTTGCACGCTTCCGGCGCCGCCCGACGCGATGACCGGGACGCCGACGGCCTCGTGTACCGCCTTCGTTAGCGCAAGATCGTAGCCGGCACGCGTCCCGTCGCCGTCCATGCTCGTGAGCAAGATCTCGCCGGCACCGCGCTGCGCCGCTTCGCGCGCCCACTCGATTGCGTCCCGTCCTGCCGGAGTTCGTCCGCCGTCGACGACGACTTCCCACGAATCGTCTTTCCGTCGCGCGTCGATTGCGACGATGACGCACTGACTTCCGAATTCGGCGGCGGCTGCGGCGATTAAGTCCGGCTTGCGCACGGCGGCGCTGTTCATCGAGATCTTGTCGCAGCCGCTCCGCAGCAAATCGCGCGCATCCTCGATCCCGTTGATGCCGCCGCCGACCGCAAAAGGGATCGTCAGCTCGGCAGCCACAGCCGCGACAACCGAGCGCGTCGCACGCCGGCCTTCGACCGTTGCGGTGATGTCGAGAAACACGAGCTCGTCGGCGCCCGCGTCTTCGTAAGCGCGTGCGAGCGCAACCGGATCGCCGGCGTCGACCAAATCGACGAACCGGACGCCTTTAACGACGCGTCCGTCTTTGATGTCCAAACAAGGTATGATTCGCCGCGCAATCACGGTCGGCTGGCTTCGGCGAGCGTTCGCGTTTGCCCGCCGGAGTCGATGATTCCGTCGAAGCGCATTGCAAGCAGCGCCAAATCATCGCCGACATCACCCGCGCTGCGCTGCCGGACCGCCTCGATCAACGCGTCGCATATGGCCTGCGGTTCGTTCGGCGCTTGCGCGATCATTTGCGCTGCGCCGTCCGAGCCGAGCATATCTCCCGTTTCATCGCGCGATTCGGTCAACCCGTCGGTCGCAAGCAATACGATATCGCCGGCCGCGAGCGTGACCGCCGATTCGACGTAAACCGAGTCGCTCTCCAGCCCCACGATCGGACCGCCGACGTCGAGGATGCGCGCCGCGTTGCCATGCCGCAAGAACGCCGGCTCACCTCCGGCACTGACGTAGTCGAAGCGGCCGGTGCGCGCGTCCAACACGCCCAAGAAAGCGACTGCAAACATCGACGGGTCGCTGACCGTGTGCGCAAAGAGCCGATTGAATTCGGTCATGACGCGATCGGGACGTCCATATGTTTGCAAGAGCGCGCGAATCGAGTACTTACAGAACGCGGTGTTCACGACTGCGTCAACGCCTTTGCCGCTCATGTCCGCAATCATGATCGCGCCCCGATCGTCGGGAAGCTGCCACGCCGCAAATAAATCGCCACCGACCTCGGCTTCGCTCGTCGCGGAAACGTACGCAGTTCCGACCGTCGATCCCGGAATTGGTTGCCATCCAACGCCCAGCGCAGCTTGCAAATGCCCTGCGATCGAATGCTGCCGCTCGAGCGCCGCCGAGGTTGAGTGCTGCGCGAGCGCGAGATACAGAACGCCGAGCGAGACGATGAGAACGAAACCAACCGCGAACTCGACAGTTCGGCTGATGTTCGACTCGAGTGAGGCTGCGACTTGATCGTTCTTGGCCGCAATCTCATCGCGCAATGCGGCGGCTTCGCGCCGAATTCGATCGTCGAGAATCTTGCCGTACGATTCCAGGCGCGCGACGTTGCCCGGAGCGGGATTGCGTATCAACGCTTCGGCGACGCCGCTGCGCCATTCCCGATGCCACTCGAGAATGAGCGCCAGATGCGCGCGTGCTTCGCTCAAGTCGCTTTCACCCAGCCTCTGATGGAGGGTGCGTCCGAGTTCTTCGAACGGATCGGTGCGCGTCGAAAGATAGGGATCCAAAAATGCCGAGCTCTTGGAGATCAGATAACCGCGCAGCGAAGTCTCTTCGTCGAGCTGCATGCGAACGAGCTGATCGGCCCGCTCTTGGACGCCGAACAACAGTCTCTGCTCTTGCGCCGATTCGCGCAATTGCCGCGCAGCAACGAGGCCCGCGACCAGCGCGATCACAGACACCACGAAGATCAGACTTGCAAGCAGTACCGCGCCGCCCGTTCCAATTCGCGAGAACCGGGGCGAAACGCGACGGGGTTCAGATATCATTTGGAGGCGACGCCCAGAGTCGAACTGGGGAATGGAGCTTTTGCAGAGCTCTGCCTTACCACTTGGCTACGTCGCCACCTGGGCATCGGTGGGCTGGGCACGCTTGAGCATGGGCACGTTTTGGAGCGGGTACCGAGAATCGAACTCGGACGTTCAGCTTGGGAAGCTAACAGGCTACCATTACATCACACCCGCCCGGCGGGCTGAGCCTCGTTCGTGAGGCCCCCCTAGCCGTCCTGTGCTTGACACTGTGATGGCTCCTGTGATTGGATGCAAAAGCAATGTTGGCAACGGCATCGTTTTATGCGTACTACTTTTACTGGGTGGAGTCGCCGCTCGGCTGAGTTGGTACGCGCATTAAAACGATCGCTGAATTAAGCGAAAGCGCGAACCCCTCGCCGAAGCGGCGGGGGGTTTCTTCTTTATAAGTGGGATGGGAGACACGATGATCGGAGCATTCGAAGGTATCGACGGGGCGCACTCACAGCTGGCGCTCGAAGCGTACTTTCGCGCGCGGTTGGGCGCCGAAGAGGCGACCACGCTCGGGGCGCCGAGCTTTCGTGCTGCAGCCGTCGCCGTTTCGGCCGGACGTGCCGATGTCGGCATCGTTCCGATCGATAACGCGATCGCCGGGACCGTGCGTGACGGCTACGATCTGCTGCTCGAGTTCGACCTCGTCCCCGTCGCCGAGATCGTCTGGCGCATGGATCACCGTCTTCTCGGTGCACCGGGAACGACGATCGAGGACGTGCGTGAAATTCTCGCCCATCCGCTCGTTATCGCGGAATGCGGAAAATTTCTGGCAAGCCTCCCGCACGCACGAACGGTCCCCTGCGAAGACACCGGCATCGCCGCCCGCGAGGTTGCGCGCGCCGGTAACGCCGGAATCGCAGCCATTGCGCCGCCAAGCGCGGCCGTACGCTACGGACTCGTCGAGCTCGCACCACGGGTCGCCGACCATCCCGAAAATTTCACGCGTTTCATCGTCTTCCGTTCGCGAGAGAGCAGTCACCCTGCACTCGGAGTCGATGAAAGTGACGGACCACGCAAAACGTCGCTTCTTCTCATTACGTCGAACGCTGCCGGCTCGCTATCGCGATGTCTGGGCGTCATTGCTGCGGCTGGGATCAGTGTCGGAAAATTGGAATCGAAGCCGACGCTTGGCCGCCCGCAAGAAGCCGAGTTCTATCTTGACATCGACGGGGATCTGCTCGATCCACAGCATGCAGGCGCGCTCGCGGAGTTGCGAGCAGCGGCACTCGATCTACGGATCATCGGAAGCTATCGCGCAAATGCGCATGTCGCCGCCGTAGCGGCCGGAATCGCAGCGCCGCCTATCCCGTCCCTACGCGACATGCTGCCCAAAACGGCGTTCGTACCACAGAAACCGAAAACGAGCTCCGCTTCATCGAGCACGCCGCGTGCGGCCCGTGATTCGCGTCCGACCGGAACGCGCGTACGTGTCGGCAACGTCGACATCGGCGACGGGATGTTCGCGATCATCGCCGGCCCGTGCTCGGTTGAGTCACGTCAGCAGGTTCTCGAAACAGCGCACGCCGTGCACGAAGCCGGCGCCGTCATGCTGCGCGGCGGCGCATTCAAGCCGCGCACCAATCCGTACGCCTTTCAAGGGCTAGGATGGGAAGGCGTCACGCACCTGTGCGAGGCCGGCCGCGCGACCGGCATGCCAACCGTCAGCGAAGTGATGAGCATCGATCAGGTCGACCGGATGGCCGCGCAAGTCGACGTCCTGCAGATCGGTGCGCGCAACATGCAAAACTTTGATCTGCTCAAAGCCGTCGGCCGTACCGGCAAGCCGGTGCTGCTCAAGCGTGGCCTCTCCGCGACTATCGAAGAGCTGATCGCCGCAGCCGAATACATTCTGGCTGAAGGCAATCCGAACGTGATGCTGTGCGAGCGTGGGATTCGCACCTTCGAAACGGCGACGCGCAACACGCTCGACCTCTCGGCGATTCCGGTACTGCGCGAAAAAACACATCTGCCGGTCCTCGTCGATCCTTCGCACGGCGTCGGCGTTCGCCGCTGGATTGCCTCGATGTGCCGCGCCGCGAAAGCGGCGGGAGCGCACGGCTTGATTCTCGAGGTACATCCGAACCCGCCCGAAGCGCTCAGCGATAAGGATCAAGCCCTCACGTTCGAAGACTTTCGCGAGATCGTGGCGGAGCTCGACCGCGTTCCGATCTTCGACTCGGCACGCGCCGGTCAGGCGACACTCAAGACGTGAGCGATCTTGCCGTCGCGCCGGCGGCGGCTGCGCTGCGCGGCCGTCTCACGGTTCCGGGCGACAAATCGATCGCGCATCGCGCGCTCTTGTTCGCCGCGCTTGCGAGCGGCCCAAGCCGTATCACGGGTCTCCCAAGCGGCCACGACGTGCGCTCGACACGACGCTGTCTCGAAGCTCTCGGCATTACGATCGCTGACTGCATCGAGGACGTCGTCGTCGAAGGACGCGGAGGCGCATTCACGCAGCCGCCCACTGCCCTCGATTGCGGAAACTCGGGGACGACAATGCGCCTTCTCTCGGGCATTCTCTCAACCAAGGATCTCGACGTTACGCTCGACGGCGATGAGTCGTTGCGTAAACGCCCGATGCGACGGATTGCGACGCCGCTTACCGAGATGGGTGCGACGATCGAGCTTGCCGAGGGCCTTCACGCGCCGATTCGCGTGCGTGGGACGTCACGACTGCAAGGCTTCAACTATGAACTTACGGTCAATAGCGCGCAGGTCAAGGGCGCGCTTATTTTTGCCGCGCTCAACGCCAACGGCCCAACGATTTTGCGCGGCGCACTGCGCAGTCGCGATCACAGCGAACGCATGCTGCCTGCATTCGGCGGGACGATCACCTCACGTGAGGGGACGCTTCAGATCGAAGGACGACAGCATCTCCGCGCCTCGCCCCAGGTGCTGACGATCCCGGGAGATATCTCGAGCGCCGCCTACTGGATTGCGTCCGCTACGATCGTACCGAACAGCCGCGTCGAGATCGCTGGCGTTGGTCTGAATCCGACACGTCTGGGTTTCGTCGACGTTCTGCGCCGCATGGGTGCGTCGATTACGCTTACGCATCACGGCGCGGCAGCCGAACCTATCGGGACGATCGTTTCCGAGTACGCTCCGCTACGCGCTACCGTCGTTGAGGGCACCGAAGTGCCCGACCTCGTCGATGAATTGCCGCTGCTTGCGATCGTTGCATCGTTCGCCGAAGGGACGACGCACGTTCGCGGCGCTGAAGAGCTCCGCTACAAAGAATCGGATCGCATCGACGCGATCGTTCGAGGCGGCCGCGCCATCGGGATGCAGATCGAGCCGCATGCCGACGGATTCTCGGTTACGGGCCCGGCTTCGTTGCACGGCGGAACGGTCGACGCGATGCGCGATCATCGAATAGCCATGGCATTCGCGATCGCGGGGCTCGGCACGCCGGCGCCGATCGCGATATCGGGTGCCGACTCGGTTGCAATTTCGTATCCGGACTTTTTTTCTACGTTGGATTCGCTGCGTGGCTGAGTATCGCGCCGCAGTGATCGGCCACCCGATCGGACATTCGCTCTCTCCCGCGCTGTTCGCAGAGTTCGCGCGCGTTGCGGAGATCGATCTCGAGTATGAGGCGGTCGACGTCCATCCGGACGCGCTGGCCGGATCGCTCGCCGTTTGGCGTGACGACGCGCAATTCGTCGGGTGCAACGTCACGATGCCGCACAAAGAACGCATTGTCGAATTGCTCGAGGGATGGACGGACGCTGCGCGCGCAACGGCCGCAGTCAACGTGGTGCGCCGCGACGGCGCGGGCTTCATCGGCGACAACACCGACGTCGCCGGGATCGGGGCCACGTTCGACTCTGCCCGATTCGAGGTGCGAGGAATCGATGCGGTGGTTTTCGGTGCAGGCGGAGGCGCACGTGCAGTCGCGACCGTTCTCGGCGATCGCGGTGCGGCAACCGTGACAGTCGTTGCCCGCACGCTCGCGCGCGCACGCGCACTGTGTGGGGATGCCTCGAAGCGGACGCCCGAAACGTCGTTCACCGCGCTCGACATGAATGCTGAGCTTCCGAGCGCGGAACTCTACGTCAATGCGACGCCGCTCGGGCAAGCGGGACAACCGGCGCGCGATTTGCTCCCTGCAAATGCGCCGGCGTCGTCGCTGGCTTTCGATCTTGTCTATCGTCCAGCTACGACGCCGTTCCTCGCGCATGCCCGAATGAAAGGAATGAAGGCGGTCGGCGGGTTTACGATGCTGTTGGAACAAGCGCTTGCGACATTCGAGGGTTGGTTCGGTTTTCGTCCGCAGCTCGACAGCGCGTCACGCATCCGTCTCGAGAAGCTCGCGGCATGAGCCTACGTTATTTGACGGCCGGCGAATCGCACGGCCAAGCGTTGCTCGGGATCATCGAAGGGATTCCCGCCGGAATCGAGCTCGATGCCGAATATCTGCACGCACAGGCGAGACGCCGCAAGCTCGGCTACGGTCGCGGAAACCGTCAGAACATCGAAACGGACGAGATCCGAATACTGGCCGGCGTTCGTTTCGGGAAAACGCTCGGCAGTCCGATCGGTCTGGTCATAGACAATCGCGATTGGCGTTCGTGGTCTGAGATCATGTCGGTCGCAGAACCGGAGGACGAGAGTATTCGCGCCCGGCGCGTCGTCAGCGTTCCGCGACCCGGGCATGCCGACCGGGTTGGTGGGATCAAATACGCACACGACGACATGCGCAACGTTCTCGAACGTGCGAGCGCGCGCGAAACGGCTGCGCGGGTTGCACTGGGGAGTGTTGCGCGACGGTTCCTCGAGTGCATCGGCATCCAAATCCAAAGCCGCGTCGTGCAAATCGGCGAGGCCGTCGATACGTCGCCGTGGAGCGACGTCGATACCGAAAAGATCGACGCATCGCCTGTCCGCGCGCTGGACGCCGCGGCCGCGGAGCGCATGATCGAAGTGATCGAAGCAGCCAAACGGGCCGGCGACACACTCGGCGGCGTGATCGAAGCCGTCGCGCACAACGTCCCGGTCGGACTCGGCTCGTACGTGCAGTGGGATCGCCGTCTCGAGGCCGAGATCGGTAAAGCATTTCTTTCGCTCAACGCGATCAAGGGTGTTGAAGTCGGGCTGGGCTTTGACTTGGCGCGAACGCCGGGAACCAGCGCGCATGACGCGTTCTATCCCGGTAAGGGCGACGGCTCTCGAACGTCGTACCGCACGAACCGTTCCGGCGGCATCGACGGCGGAATGACGACGGGGCAACCGATCGTCGTTCGCGCCGCGATGAAGCCGCTTGCAACCTTGATGAAACCGCTCGATTCCGTCGACCTGGGGACGGGCGAGCCAACACAAGCGCACATCGAGCGCAGCGACGTTTGTGCGGTACCGGCAGCGGCGGTAATCGGTGAATCCCTGCTGGCGCTGGTCCTCGCTTCTTCCGTGCTCGAAAAATTCGGTGGCGATACCATCGACGAAGTCGTCGACCGCGTCCGCGCGTGGGACGCAATCGCGCGTGCCCGGTAGCATCTTCCTCTGCGGGCTCTCGGGTAGCGGAAAATCGACGGTTGCGCCCCTCGTAGCACAGCTGCGCGGCTTCACCGCACTCGACACCGACGCGATGATCGTGGCTGACGCGCGAATGACGATTGCCGAGATCTTTTCGCACGAGGGTGAGGGCGGGTTTCGCGAGCGTGAAGCGTATGCGGTCAAATCGGCCTGCGCACACTCGCATTCGGTCGTGGCGCTCGGTGGCGGCGCACTCGAACGCGATGACTCGTTCGAGGCCGTGAGCGCGGCCGGGATGCTCGTCTTTCTCGACGCACCCGATGAGGTTCTCGCCGCACGCCTCGAGCCTCCCAGCGGCGAAGTACGTCCGCTACTTGCCCAGCCCGATGCGCTTTCGCGCATGCGCGCGCGCCGAATCGCGCGCTTTGAACGCGCCGCCTTGCGAATTGATACGAGCACGCTAACACCCGGCGATATTTCTCGTGTCATCCTGAGCGTGGTCGAAGCGTGAAGGTTACGGTTCCGCTGAAAGGACGTCCGTACCACGTCGTTATCCGCGACGGGGCTCTGCACGATCTCGTGCGACTGACCGGCGCGCCGCGTGGAACGCGGGTCGCGGTCGTCGGCGATCGCCGTCTTACGAAGACGCTGCATCAACTGACGCGAGCGTTCGAAGCATACGGAAACCCGGCCACAACGATTGCGGTCGCGGCAGAGGAACGTCTCAAATCATTGCGCAGCGTCGAGCCGTTGTACGGAAAGCTCCTGCGTGCCGGCCTCGACCGTCGTTCCACGATCGTCGGCGTCGGCGGTGGAACGATCGGCGATGCGATCGGGTTCGTCGCGGCGACGTATCTCCGCGGCGTGCGATTTATCTCGGTTCCGACGACGCTGCTGGCTGGAGTCGATTCGTCGATCGGCGGGAAGACCGGTTTGAACCACGATCTCGGCAAGAATCTAATCGGCGTCGTCGCGCAACCCGATCTCGTCGTCATCGATCCGAGCATCTTGCGCGGACTCGACCGGCGCGATCGCATCTCGGGACTCGGAGAAATCGTCAAAACCGCTTTGATCGCTGATGCGCGCCTCTATCGTACGCTGCTAACCGCATGGAAGGACGTCGTAGCGCTGCGCGAGCCGCTCACGACTCGCATCATCGCGCGCTGCGTCGCGATCAAAGCCCGCGTCGTCGCGTCGGACGAACGCGAGCGTACCGGCATACGCCAACAACTCAATTTTGGCCACACGGTTGCGCATGCAGTGGAGAACGTTGCCGGTTACGGAACGCTGCGGCACGGCGAAGCAGTTATCGTCGGCATGCGCGCCGCAGTTGCGCTTTCGGCCGCCCGTGGCCACCTCCGCGAAGTCGATGCTCTAGCGATCGAGAAACTCTTGCAAGCGATTCCCGTCCCGGATACGTGGCAACGTTATTCGGCCCGCTCGATCGCGGCAGCCGCCAGACACGATAAGAAGCGCGGCGCGAACGGAGTTCGATTCGTCTTGCTCAGCAAGATCGGAGGGACGATCGGCGACGATGGCGTCTCGCAGGGTGAGCTGCTGGGGGCCCTTCGAGGCATTGGATTTCCATCATGAAGATTTTGGTCATCAATGGACCAAATCTTAACCTTTTGGGCGAGCGCGAGCCCGATGTCTATGGAAGGTTGACGCTCGACGAGCTGGAGCGCCGCGTGCGCGAACGCGCGAGCCAGCTTGGCTTCGAGGTCCGCTTTTATCAGTCGAATCATGAAGGGCGATTGATCGACTACTTGCACCGCATGCGTACTTGGGCGGACGGCATCGTCATCAATCCGGGGGCTTTGACGCACTATTCCTACGCAATTCGCGATGCAATCGCGGCCGTCGCGAAGCCGACGGTCGAAGTACATCTCTCCGACATCCATCGGCGCGAGCCGTTCCGCGCGACCTCCGTCATCGCCGATGTCTGCGACGCGCAAATTTCCGGCCTCGGTCTCGATTCGTACCTGCAAGCTCTGGAACGACTCGCCGCGAAAACTGCGGGGTGAGGGGGCCTCTACTTCGCGCGGCCGGCTTGTTCGCCGGCCTAATGCTGCTTGCGAATTTGGCGCTGGGTGCCGAAGGCGCTCCGCTGTTCGTTTCACCTGCGTCGCCGGTTGCAATCATGTCCGCAGCGCGCGGCTTCAACATTGCGAACATCGATCCGACCTGCAAACCATGTCAGGATTTTTTCCGATACGCGATGGGGGGATGGCGCGCCAACAATCCGATTCCGCCGACGGCAAGCCGGTGGTCGGTTCTCGATCAGCTGCGCAATACGAATCGCGCAGCACTGCACGACTTGCTCGAGAACGTTTCGCGCGACGCCTGGCCGCACGGCTCCGCCGGCCAGAAAGCCGGTGACTACTACACGTCGTGCATGAACGTGCGCGAGCGCGACTTGGCGGGCCTGGGCCCGATACAAGTCTACATTCACAGTATTCGCGCGATCAAAGATCTTTCCGACGTACGCCTGCAGACCGCCGTCTTGCAGAACCTCGGCGCGAAGGCGTTTTTCTTTGCCGGATCAGAAGGAGACCCGCGCGACGAGCAGCGCACGATCGCGTTCATTGCACAAGGCGGCCTCGGACTACCCGATCGCGATCTGTACTTTGCGGCGGATGCACGCGCGGATCTGATTCGCGCCGACTATGTCGCGCACATGGCGCGCGACTTTCATCTTCTCGGCGACGACCTCGCGACGAGCTACGCAGAAGCGCACGCGGTCATCGCGGTCGAGATCGAGCTCGCGCGCGGATCGCGGACGCGGGCCGCACTTCGCGACCGCACCGCGAACTACCACAAGATGACACTGTCGGACGCGCAAACGCTGCTGCCGAGCTTCGACCTCTCCGTGTACTTCCGCGACCGAATGGCTCCGAACGTCGATATGGTCGACGTATCGCAGCCCGACTATTTCCGTAATCTGGATACGGTGCTCCGCAACACGCCGCTGACGGAGCTGCGCGCCTATTTACTGTACCGGTTGATCGAGCGCGCCGCGCCCGCACTCTCGATGCCTTTTGCGGACGAGGCCGATTCCTTCGAAGCCTCGCTGGTTGGCCGGCACGAACAACAACCCCTGTGGTACCGGTGCGTTCGCTCCGTCGACACCGACTTGAGCGACGCGCTCGGTCAGCTCTACATCGAGCGCGAGTTTTCGCCCGAAACGCGTGTTGCGGCTCGCCGCCTGATCGCCACGATACAAACGACCTTTCGCGATAACCTGAGCACGCTTTCGTGGATGAGCGGTGCGACGCGGCGTGAAGCGCTCGACAAGCTTGACGCGATTAGCGATCACGTCGGTTATCCCGAAGCTTGGCGCAACTACGACACGCTGACTGTTGACCGCGGTACCTTCCTCGACAACTCGATCCGCGTATCGCTGTATCGGGCGCGCAACACGTTCTCGCATCTCGGCCGAAACATGAGCAGCGAATTCTGGTCGATGTCGGCTCCGACCGTCAACGCGTCATATAGCGCGGCCTACAACGACATCACGTTTCCCGCCGGCCTCTTGCAGTCGCCCTTCTTCTCGACGCATTTCGATGACGCGACCAACTACGGCGCGCTGGGTGTGATCGTCGCGCACGAGCTGACGCACGCCTTTGACGACGAAGGCCGGCGCAGCGATGCGCAAGGCAATCTGCGCGATTGGTGGCAGGCCGCCGACTCGGCCGCATGGTCGCTTCGCGCGAATTGCATCGCACGCGAATACCGCGGCATGCACGAGAACGACAAGCTGATCGTCGGCGAAGCGCTCGCGGATCTCGGCGGGGCCGAGATTGCATATGATACGCTGGAACGTTCCCTGGCCGGCAAACCGCGCGCGAAAATCGACGGCTGGACGCCGGAACAGCGTTTCTTTCTCGCATTTGCGCAGACATACGCGACGTTCGAACGGCCTGAGCGAATGCGCCTCGACGAGCTGATCGATCCCCATCCCGATGGGCGCGACCGGGTCCTCGGGACGCTGTTCAACATGCCGCAGTTTGCGGCAGCCTTCGGCTGTCACCGGCGCGACCCGATGTACAAGCCTCCGGCTCAGCGGTGCGCACTGTGGTGAGGGCGAACGCCCGCGCATGGATCTTGGAATAAAAGGAAGACGGGCGATCGTCTGTGCCTCGAGCAAGGGTCTCGGCAAGGCGTGCGCAGTCTCCCTGGCGCGTGAGGGCGTCGATCTCGTTATCCTGGCGCGCACCCGCGAGCCACTGGAAACCACTGCGAAGGAAATCCGCGACGCAAGCGGCGTGAACGTGACCGTCGTTGCGACAGACATCACGACACCCGAGGGACGTAAAGCCGCACTCGCTGCGTGTCCCGAACCCGACATCCTCATCAATAACGCGGGCGGGCCGCCTCCCGGCGATTTTCGCGAGTGGGATCGCGACACGTGGATTCGCGCCGTCGATGCGAATATGTTGACTCCGATCGAGCTCATCAAGGCCGTCGTCGACGGTATGATTGCTCGCAAATTCGGACGAATCGTCAACATCACGTCCAGTGCGGTGAAAGCACCGATCGACGTCTTAGGGCTTTCGAACGGAGCGCGTTCAGGGCTGACGGGGTTCGTCGCTGGGATCGCGCGCACGACCGTTAAGCACAACGTTACGATCAACAATCTGTTGCCCGGCTCGTTCGGAACGGATCGGTTGTTCTCGACGATCCGTGCGCAGGCTACGGCGCGCAACATTTCATTTGAAGACGCGTCGGCCGCTCGCGCGGCCACGATCCCGGCCGGCCGCTTTGGCCAGCCGCCGGAGTTCGGTGAGCTGTGTGCCTACATTTGCTCGGCGCAAGCCTCGTACATCACGGGCCAGAATCTCTTGATCGACGGAGGCGCCTACCCCGGGACGTTCTGATGGCTTCGGATTTCGCCACCCGCAACGATCTCGGGCTCAAACTCTGGAACGAAGGAAAACGCAAAGAAGCCTTTGCCATGTTCCTCGAAAACGTGGAGCGCTTCCCTACGAACGCGACGGCGCATTCGAACCTCGCGTTCGTCTTCTTGCGCGCCGGCGCACTCAACGAAGCCAAGAGCGAATACGAGAACGCGCTTCGGCTTGAAGCAACCCACGCCGACGCGAAGCGTGGCCTGGCGGCAGTTCTTGCGCAGCTCGGGAAAACGGGCGCTTCGGAGCTGCGCGAGATTGCCGGCACTGAAAATGCCATCACTGTTCTGCCATATCGCGGTTCACGCAAACCGATCTCAGTCGTGCTGTTGGTCTCGCTCGGCAGCGGGAACTTGCATCTCGAGAAGCTTCTCGACGATCGCATTTTTGCGACGACCAAGGTGGTCGTCGAGCTCTTCGCGGCCACGAATCAGTTGCCGCCCTTCGACATGATTTTCAATGCGATCGGCGATGCAGACAGCGGCGCCGAGGCGCTCATGATTGCGCAGCGCATCGTCGCCGGCAAACGCAAAGGCGCGGTCCTCAATCCGCCCGATCGTGTCTTGCATACGACGCGGGTCGAAAACGCCTCGCGCCTGCGAGCGATCCCCGGCGTCCTTACTCCGCGCACGCAGCTTTTTGAACGCGCGGCACTTGCCCGTGAGGATGGGGCACTGACGCTCGAGCGTCACGGCTTCGCGTTTCCTCTACTGCTGCGCTCGCCAGGGCAACACACCGGCCATAACTTCAATCTCATCGAACGTTCCGAAGATCTTGCCTTAGCGGTTGCGGCGCTCCCCGGCGACCAGCTCTACGCGATCGAGTATATCGATCTGCGCGGCCGCGACGGTAAAGTTCGCAAGTATCGCGTCATGTTCGTTGACGGACGACTCTACCCGCTGCACCTCGCTATCTCAAACGACTGGAAGGTCCACTACTTCTCGGCAGATATGGCGAACGTACCGGAGCATCGCGCCGAAGACGAACGCTTTCTTGCGGATATGCCGGACGCATTGGGGACGGAAGCGGTCGCAACGCTCGGCCACATCGCAAACGCTCTCGGCCTTGACTACGCGGGCATCGACTTTGCGCTCGGACCCGACGGACAAATCGTCATCTTCGAGACCAATGCAACGATGGTGATCGTCGAACCGGGTGAAGACGTTCGTTGGGATTATCGCAAAGCGCCGGTCCAGCACGTCATCGACGCCGTGCGAGCGATGCTGCTCGACCGCGCATCACTGTAATTACTGACAGGCGGCGCAGCGCCCGTAGAGCTCGACCGAATGATCGTCGAGCGCAAACGCCTGTCGTGCGAGCAGCAACTTCTTGAAGGCGTCGATGACGTGACAGTTCACTTCTTCGACGTGCCCACACCTGGTGCAGATCGCGTGATGGTGGTGCTCATCATTCGAGCAGAATAGGTAACCAAGCTCACCGCTCGGCGCCGGGCGGCTCGAGACCGCACCGAGCTTCGTCAGATGCGCGAGGGTCCGGTAGACCGTCGTGAGCGCCAGCTCGCGCTTGCGCTTGCGCAGAGATTTGAAGATCTCGGCTGCGGTGAGGTAACGCCGCTCTGCCTGCAGCAATCCAAGGATCGACCGGCGCGAGGAGGTCGAGTAGGTTGCTCGAGGCGGCGTCGGTTCGGTTATATTTTGCAAATTAGTGGCAATTTGCACATCTTAGAGCAAATATCCTCGGAAAAAGAGGGGTGGCGCTTGCTCGACATCAAGTTAAAACTTGCATATGACTTGCAAATTATGCAAATTGCACGTAGCCGCCATCGCCTTTATCTTTCACCTTGCGATGGCGCATCCGGCGCAAGCTGCCGGTTTTCTCACCGGAACAGTCACGCACGACGGCGCGCCGATAGCCGGCGTCAGCGTCAGCGCGGCAGGCGATAACGCCGTTCTGCAAACGACGACCGATGCGCATGGCCGCTTTTCGTTTCCCGGAGTTGGAGTAGGCACGTACATTCTGACCGCAACGACGAACGCGCTCCAGGCCGTCGCACGTGTCGACGTCGGCAGCAACGGAGCCAGCGCGCAGCTGGTCCTCCAGCCGCTCAAGACGATCGGGAGCGTCAGCGTTGCGCACGCACCCGTCATCGGTGGAAGCGGCGCGGATGTCTCGCTGGACTCGACCGACCTCACGCGCTCGCCGGCCGCGAACAGTCTTCCCGAGACATTGATCCAACTTCCGGGAACCGCACGCGGCGCGAATGGCGTCGTCCACATGAACGGCGACCACGGCGTAATCGACTACGTCGTTGACGGCGTTCCGCTGCCGCAAGCGCTCAACCGCGAGATCGGCACTGAGATCGATCCAAGCGACATCTCATTCCTCGACGTGATCGAGGGCGCATACCCCGCGCAATACGGTTTGCGTTTCGGCTCGGTCCTGAACATCGCGACGCGCTCCGGCTCCGGTGCGGCCGGCTTTGACGGAGATCTCGAATATGGCTCGTATAATGACTTCATTCAACAGCTTGGCTATCACGCATCGCTTGGCAACGGAGGAGGATATGACGTCGCGGTTCGCAACGAGCAGACCTCGCGCGCGCTCGATCCGCCCGACCTCTCGTCGCCGCACAATAACGGCAGCGATACCAATGAATTCGCGCGCCTAACGCTGGCGGCGAGCGGCGGCAACTTCACCGACATCAGCCTCATGCACAGTTTTCGTACGTTTCAGATTCCCAACGACGTCAACTTCGGCGAACCAGCGAACACCGATGACAATGAATCGCAGGACGACACGTTCCTGAACGTACGCTTCCGTCATCCGCTTGGCGATACCGGCGCTCTGACGCTCGGCCCCGCCGTAAAAGTCTCTCGCATTCGGGACTACGGAGACCCGGCGAACGACTGGGCCTACGGCGAAGCGCTCAATCTCATTTCTCCGCCGTTCGGTAACGGCGGGTCGCCTACCGATTGCGCGAACGCCGTGGGGACCGGCAGCTTTACGCCGACGACGTGCGGCTTCTCGCTGGCCGATGACAAGACGTCGATCGACTACATCTGGTCGACCGACTACGTGCAGCGCTTCGGGAAACACGAAATCCGCGCCGGCGTCGTCTACGACCTGACGAGCGTCGACAAGAACTACGCGGTCACGCTCGCGCCCGACAACTTTCTGGCGCCTATTCTAACACCGGCGACGCCCGGGGCTCCCACCACCGTCCGCGACGACAATCCCAACGTTGGTAACACGTATCAGTCGTACGTCCAGGATAGTTGGCGCTTCTCACGCGATTGGGAAGCTGACTATGGCTTGAGGTACGACTTCTTCAATATTCGGTCGAGCGATTTCGCGCAAGGGTTCGGAGCCTTCAGTCCGCGTTTCAAGCTCACGCGTTTTTTCGGAACGCGGACTTCGATCTATGCCTACATCGGGCGCTTCTTCGAGCCGTTCTCATTCGAAAACGTCGATCCAAAGGCGGCGGAGCTCTTGAATCTGCCACTTCAGCCGGCGGTCGCGCAGTTCGACCTGAAACCGGAACGTGACACGCAGGTCGAGGTTGGCGGACACGCACCCCTCGGCGTAGGCGATCTGGGTTTTCGTGCCTGGCAAAAGAACGCCAATGACCTCATCGACGACACGCAAGTCGGCGTGACGGGGCTGCATCAGGACATCAACTACACGCTCGGACGGCTCTCCGCGGAAACTCTCGACTATGTCTCCCCGCTTTCGCGCGACAGCCGCTGGTACACGAACGTCAACCATACGGACTCCGTGAACAAAGGCTGCGAGACGCAGCTACTTGCCCCGTGCTTTGGTTCACCGACGGATTTCACGCCGGCCGACCACGAACAACGCTGGTCGATGACCGGTGGCGTCTTGTTCAACGACTCGCGCGGCGGCTGGTGGTCCGGCGACGTCGAATACGGCAGCGGTCTTGCGTCCGCAATCTGCTCGCCGCCAACCGATGATTGCAAGGCAACGCCGCACACGATCCTTTCCGTCGAGAAGGGGATTGCGTTCGGCAAGAGCGGTGCGCTCACGCTCCGCATAGAGAACCTCCTGAACGACCGGTACTACGTCACATTGCTCAACGCGCAAGGCACGCACTATGCACCACCTCGCGAATTCTACGCAGGATACCGGTTCGGGCGATGATCAGCGTGCTCGCACTCGCCGTCAATATCGTCGCCGCAGAAAACTTCTACGGCGACGTCGCGCGTCAAATCGGGGGCGATCACGTCTCCGTAACGAGCATCCTCAACAACCCGGATCAGGATCCGCATCTGTTCGAAGCCAGTCCTTCGGTCGCACGTGCAATCTCGAGCGCACAAATCGTGGTGTCAAACGGGCTCGACTACGATCCGTGGGTCGACAAACTGCTGAGTGCTGCGCGGAACCCGCATCGCACGGCAATTATCGTCGGGAATCTCGTATTAAAGAAACCCGGTGACAACCCTCACGTCTGGTACGACCCGCAAACGATGCTGGCGTACGCGAAGGCACTGACCGGCGCGCTTGCACAGGTCGATCCGGCAAATGCCAAAGCATACGCGCTTCATTTGGGAACGTTCGAGCGTTCGCTCCGGCCGATCGAAACACGCATCGCCTCACTGCACAAACGATTCGCCGGTATGCCGGTTACCGCGACCGAACCCGTCTTCGGTTATATGCTCGACGCTTTGGGTCTGCAGATCCGCAACACGCGCTTCCAAACCGCCGTCATGAACAACACCGAACCCGGCGCCCTCGAGGTCGCACGGTTTGAAAACGATCTAAAAACGCACCAGGTGCGGATGCTGGTCTACAACAGCCAAGCCTCGGATCCGGTCGCACAGCGGATGCTCGATCTCGCAAAGGCGTCCGGTATCCCCGTCGTCGGAGCGACGGAAACCGAGCCGCCCGGAACGATGTATCAGGCCTGGATGTCGCGCGAACTCGATGCAGTCGAGAATGCCTTATGAACGCGATCGAGTTTCGCAATGTACAGTTGAGGCTCGGAAGCCGCACGGTCCTCGAAAACGTCAACATCGCGATCGGGCCAAACGAATTCGTCGGACTTCTCGGACCGAATGGCTCCGGTAAGACAACGCTGATCCGCTCGATCTTGGGTCTGGTCCCGCCGTCTCGCGGAACGATCGCCGTTCTCGGTGAGCCCGCGACCCGCGGCAACGTGAACGTCGGATACATGCCGCAAGTCCATCGTACGTTTGCGGGAACACGTTTACGCGGTTGGGATTTCGTCGCTAGCGCCGTGAACGGTGGACATCTTGGTTTGCCGGTCCTCAGTAACGACGACCGCCTCGAGATCGACCGCGTCCTCGATCTCGTCTCAGCCCGCGCCCTTGCAAAGCGCCCACTTTTCGAGATCTCCGGCGGCGAACGTCAACGTTTGCTACTCGCACAGGCGCTCATCGGGCAGCCGCGGTTACTGTTACTCGACGAGCCGCTGGTTAGTCTCGATCCGCGTCATCAGGACGACGTCGTGCAACTCGTCAAGGCGCTGCAGGCGCAGCTCGAGATCACGGTCCTGTTCAGTGCGCACGAACTAAATCCGTTGATCGGCACGATGAACCGCGTTCTCTATCTCGGCGGAGGCCACGCTGAGCTGGGAACCGTCGACGAAGTGATCACGACTCCCGTTCTCTCGCGCCTCTACGGATCAGAGATCGATGTCGTTCGCGTCGACGGCCGCGTGTTCGTGATGTCGGGCGGACACCACCTCGAAGAACACCACACCGGACCGCATTCGCATCCGCATGCTTGAGTACGATTTCATGCGGCATGCCTTTGCGGCCGCAACGATCGTCGCGCTGGTCGCCGGCACCGTCGGCTACTTTCTCGTGCTGCGCGGACAAACGTTCGCGGGCCATGCGCTCTCGCACGTCGGCTTCACGGGCGCGACGGGTGCTGTCCTTATCGGCATTCCACCACTCTGGGGACTCGTGCTCGTGACGATGCTGGCCGGCATCGGGATGGGGCTCCTCGGCGAGCGGATCGCGCAGCGCGACGTCGCGATCGGGATGGTGCTCGCATTCGCGCTCGGGCTCGGCCTCTTGTTCTTGAGCTTCTTCACCGCGTACGCGACGCAAGCCACGACGCTGCTTTTTGGAAACGTGCTGGCCGTCGACGTTCGAACCGTCTGGACGCTGCTGGCCCTCGGCCTCGTGAGTCTCGCCGTCATGGCGATCATCGCGCGCCCGCTGTTGTTCGCGAGCTTGCAACCGGATCTCGCCGAGGCCAAGGGGGTCTCGCTGCGTCTCTACGGCGTGATGTTTCTCGCCGTCGTTGCGCTCACGACCGCGGAATCCGCGCAGATCGTCGGCGTCTTGCTCGTGTTCGCGTTGATGGTCGGCCCGGCAGCGGCCGCGCAGCGCTTCACGACGTCCGTTACTTCGGGTGTTCTTCTTTCCGCGCTACTCGCGCTTGCCGAGGCCTGGCTGGGCATCACGCTCGCGTACTACACTGATTGGCCAAGCAGTTTCTGGATCGTCTCGCTCAGCGTCGCCGTATATCTCTTATCGCTTGCCAAGCGCGATTACGGGCGCAGTTTTCGATAATCTTCTTCGGTATCGATATCGGCGTACGCACCCTCGTCGTTGATCTCGACGGGATGGCGCGTGAGCATTTCGTGATCGCGAACCATGTGAATGGTATCGCCGTCGCGCAGCCCGATGATCAACGCGCGCGCAAACGGTGAGAAGACTACCGGATGACCGGGCGTCCCGCTACGCACCGGATAGGTGACGTCATTCTCGCCGAGCTCGCCGATCATTCGTTCCAGCAGCCCGGCATTGACCAGGGGTTTGTCTCCAAGCAGCACCGCAATCGGATGATCCGCCGTCACCACGGCGTTCGCAAGACGCAGCGAATGCGCCATCCCACGCTCGGGCTCGTTGTTGACCAAGACCTGCATGTTGGATGGCAAGACATCGAGCTTGACGGCCGGCGACGCGACGACGACCGTCGGAAAGCCGGCGCACGCATCGAGCACTGCATCCAAAATCGTCCCGCTCCCAAACGATTTCGAGAGTTTCTCACCGCCCATCCGCGTGCCGAGCCCGGCCGCGAGGACGACGCAAGTTGCGTCCCGCATAATCTCTCTCAATATGACTTCCCCGCTCGCTCCTCCCTCGGTCGAATCGACCGACACCACCTATTGGTACGATGGACGCCTCGTCCAGCAACGCGAGATCGTCATCGACCCGTACGCGCACGCACTGCACTACGGCAGCGGCGTCTTCGAAGGCATTCGGTCTTACGAGACGGCGAACGGTTCGGGAATCTTTCGTCTGCGCGAACACGTCGAGCGTCTTTTCACCTCCGCAGCCGAATACGGATTGAAGATGACGCAATCGGTCGACGACATCTGCCGGGCAATCGTCGAGACCGTTCGCGCCAGCGGCCACAAGGCAACGTACATTCGCCCGCTTGTATTTTTCGGCGAAGGGAAATTTGCGCTCGCACCGCTGTTTCAAAACAACGCCGTGCACGTCATGATCGCGGTGCGCGGCTTTTCGGGAACGATAGCACCGGGCGGCGAAGCCGGATGCCGGCTCACGATTTCGCCCGTGATGAAAACACCGTCAAAGGCGATGTCGTCGACCGCCAAGGGCAGCGGTCACTACATGAACTCGATTCGCGCGCTGCACGATGCCATGCAGCGCGGCTTCGACGAAGCGCTTCTGCTCAACGATCGCGGCAACATCGCCGAAGGAACCGGCGAGAACATCTTCTTGATCAAAGACGGCAAGCTACGCACCAACCCGACCAGCGAAGACATCCTCGACGGCATCACGCGCCGCAGCGCAATGACGCTCGCACAGGATGCAGCTCTTACCATCGACATCGGCCCGATCAGCAAAGAGCAGCTCTTTGCCGCCGACGAAGTCTTCCTGACCGGAACCGCCGCAGAGCTCGTCGCAGTTGCCTGCGTCGACGATCACGTCTATTCGCGCGCCCATCCGGTCACCGAAAAGCTACACGCGGCCTACCGTCGAGCGACCAAAGGCGAAGATTCAAAGCATAAAGACTGGATCACGCCCGTTTAAACGTCTCCATCGCCGCCGGCAAGGGCTTTACGGCGCTGTTTGTTCTCATACATTCGAGCGTCCGAGAACTCCAGCAGCGCTTGCGCGCTGAAACCGTCGCGTGGGAAGATCGCGTGCCCGATGCTGATTCCTACCGGCATCGTGCTGCCTTCAATAATAATCGGGTCGTCGAGCGTAGCGCGCAGCGTCTCTTCGACCCGAACGGCAACGCCTTCGTCCGCCCCTTCGATCAAGACGGCGAACTCGTCGCCTCCCAAACGGCAGATGACGTCATCCGCACGCAGCACACGCAGCAATCGCTGCGCAACCGCGTGTAGGACCTCGTCGCCGTAATGGTGACCAAAGTGATCGTTTACGCCCTTGAAGCCATCGAGATCGCAAAACAGTAACGCGAAGCCGCCGTCCGCTGCCACAGCCTGTTTCACGGCGGAATTGAGAAGCTCCGAAAAACGTGCGCGATTGAGAAGTCCCGTCAACACGTCGAAATGCGCCAGCGATTCCATCTTCCGAAGCTTGCGCCTGATACGCCGCTGCAGCCGTTCGAGAATCCGAATCCGATCGGCGACACTGAACGAGAGCACAAGCGCCTGAACGACGGTTCCGAGCTCTCCGCCGTTCTCCGCAAGGAACCAAAACGCGTTCAGCGGAGGGTGCGAGTTATCGTAAATGATGCTTGGAACCACCCCGGCGGCCAGCGGGATGAATGCCAGAACGAAAAACCGAGCGGGAGTGTATCCGGCGCGCCAGCGCGCGATCGCGACGTAAACGAAGAAGCCGATTCCCAGGAGCTGGAGGAGCTCGACGAGCGGTGCGATGGCGTTTCCGCCCGGAACGATCAGCTCAGCTGTCTGAAATGCCGCCAATATCCAGAAATATGCGACCAGCAAACGATCGAGTCGCGGCGCTTCGATCTTCGTGTGTAGGAACGTACGCTCGAACATTATCAGCGCGCCGACGGCGCAAAGCCGGAATGCAAACTCGAGCAGCCTCGTCGAAAGGCCGAGGTCCGTCCAGAAAAATCGGTCGATAACGTCCGAGGTCGAGAATTCGACCATCAAGACGGAAGCTATGAAACAAACGAACCAAAACGCATTCTTGTCGCGCGTGGTCACGAATACAAAGATGTTCAGAATGCCGATCGCAACGAGAACGCCGACGAAGAAGCCTTCGATCGAGTGGATCGCCTCCATGTATCGTGTCTGGGCGTCATCCGAAATGATCCTGATTGCGAGCGGACGATCCGGAAAGTAGACAAGATTGATCAGCAGAGGTGCACCGTCGAAATCGCGATCGCGAATACGAAAGGCAGGATAGTCCGCATCGACAGGTCTCCGATCGAAACGAACGTACATGCCGGTCTGTTCGGGCGCTGCATCCTCACGATATAGTGTCGCCGATTCCATCCATCGCGGCAGAACGATGAGCCAGCGTCGACGATCCTGACGCTCGTCCGTGCTCACTGCAAAGCGCAGCCAAAGGTGAACCGGCCAGCCCCTCGGCTTGAATTTACGATAGGGAAGAAACGTGACGCGGCCAGCCTTGACGTCCGCATAGGAAGCATTGCCGTCCGCGGCTTGAGCAGTTTGCAGTATGCTGACTTGTTGAATGCCGGCGTCGAGCCCAATCGACGGCCATGCCGAGAATATGCTAAATAGCCACACGAATGAAGCGAGCAGAAGCACGCCCATAGCTTACCATAAGCCGCAACGCTGATCGGGTGGCTTCATCATGGCGTCCGTGGCCTTGCATCCGAAGGCTTGCGCGAATTCCGGCATGTTCTCGAGAGTGCCGTTAACGCGAAAGAAATCCGGTGGATGCGGATCGGTGAGCGCGCGGTTGCGCGCAGCTTCCGGCCGTGTCTGACCCGCCCAGACGTGGGCGAACCCAAGAAAAAATCGTTGCTCCGGGGTAAATCCCTCGATCGTTACGCGCGGCTCCGACGCCATGGCACGTTCGAAGGCACGGTACGCAATCGTCAAGCCCCCGAGATCTGCGATCGCTTCGCCCTCGACGAGTTGTCCGTTGAGCCGGAGATCGTCGACCGAAAAGCTTGAGTACTCGTCGACGAAACACTGCGCACGGATCGTAAAACCAGCCGCGTCTTCGGGCGTCCACGAATCTCGTAGATTCCCGCGATCGTCGTAACGTCGCCCCTCGTCGTCAAATCCGTGGGTGAGCTCATGGCCGATTATCGCACCGGCACTGCCGTAGTTCATCGCATCATCTGCGTCCGATCGGAAATCGAAGAGCGGCGGCTGTAAGACGCCGGCCGGCAAAACGATCTCGTTGCGTTGCGGCGAGTAGTAGGCATTGACCGTTTGCGGCGTCATCCCAAAGTCGCCGCGATCGACGGGCTTACCGATCTTCGCAAGATCCAGCATCGTGTCGAACATATCCGCATGCTCGATATCGTCGATCAGCCAGCCGGGATCGATACGCACTCCCGAATAACTGCGCCAGTGATCGGGATAGCCGATTTTGCGGTTCATGGCTGCGAGCTTAGCGAGCGCGGCGTGCCGTGTGGCTTCACCCATCCAGGGAAGCGTCGTGATGTCGTCACGCAGCGCCGCGACGAGGTTTGCGACCATCTTCTCGGCACGCGCTTTGGCCTGTGGCGGAAACGCATATGTCACCCAAGCGCGGCCAAGCGCATCGCCCAGTTCGGCATCGATCAAATTGACGCAACGATTCCAGCGGTACGGCGCCTGCTTGCTTCCCGTCAAGTCCGATGCAAAAGCGAAATCCTCGTCAACGAAACGCTTTGAGAGCCAGGGCGCATACGAGGTCAGAACGCGCCAGCGCAAATACGTTTTGAGATTCTCGATCGGCGTCGACGCGAGCTGCGCATCGAGCGCTCGAAGATAGACGACCTGCGAGAGATTCAGATCGTCGAACGACGGGAAGCCGCGCGCGGCAAAGTAGTGATTCCAGTCGATGTGCGGGGCATCGCGCTCGAGCTCGGCCCGGGTTACCAAATGATAGGTCTTGTTTGGGTCGCGCCGCTCGACGTTCGTCAACTGTGTCTCCGCCATCGCCGTTTCGATCGCGAGCACGCTTTGCGCTTCCGCCGCAGCACGTGCACGATCGTCACCAATGAGCACGAACATCGCCGCAACGTGCTGCGTGAACTCCGTGCGCAGGGCGACGGATTTCGCATCGTCGCGCGTGTAGTAGTCGCGGTCGGGGAGAGAGAGACCGTCCGGCAGGACGGTCGCAATCTCACGGGTGCTATTCTTTGCGTCGATCGCGGAGGTCGCTTCAAAGAATGATTCGATCTCGCGCCGGTGCATCTCGATGATAGCCTCGGTGAGCGACGGCAAGTCGTTTGCGGCCGCGATCCGCGCGAAAAGTGGTGTAAGCGGACCGCTGCCGGCACGTTCGACTGCATCGACGTTCATGCAGGCGCTATAAAAATCGCCGATTCGTTGCCGGTCTCCAAACGCCATTGGGTCGTGAGCGGCCTCTTCGAGAACCTCACGCGCGATCGAGAAATTGTGGTTCGCCAGGTCGTCGAATGCTGTGACGGTAGAACTGTTGTTCGGAATCGGATGGTGCGCAATCCAGCCGCCGTTCGCAAACTGAAAGAAGTTGCGGCATGCGGGACACGTGCGGTCCAGGTTCGCAGTATTGAGCACCGACGCAAACAGTCGGGCCGGAATACAGAGCGCGATCAATGCGATGATCGCCAAGCCGCGTACGAACCTCAAGAAGACAAGGGTTCGTTCGAATTAGCGCGAGGCGCCTTCTCCGATCACCACATGCCAAGGATGAACGCTCCAGCTCTTCACGAGGCCGCTCGTTACGTACGGATCGGCCTCGGCGAACGCCCGGACCTCATCCGCCGAGTTGGCTCGAAACAGGAGCGCCGCGCCGCTCGGCGGATCGCCGTAAGCTCCCGCCAGTAAGAGCTCGCCTCGCTTGTGCGCATCATCGACTAACCCCAAATGTTTGGGCCGGTACGGTTCGCGCTTCTCGGCAAATTTGTCGACGACTTCGTAAAACAGCAGAAAATACTTCATGAGATGAAGACGGGGCGCGTCGCGCCCCGTTTCTTTCTACTTGATCTCGACTTTCGCGCCGACTTCCTCGAGCTTGGCCTTGATCTTCTCGGCTTCGTCCATCGGAATGCCGGTCTTGATCGGCTTGGGCGCGCTCTCAACGAATGCTTTCGCCTCCGTGAGGCCGAGGCTCGTGACTTCGCGAACCGCTTTGATGACCTTGATCTTCTCGGCGCCGACTTCGGTCAGCACTGCATCGAACTCGGTCTTCGCTTCCGGCGCCGCTGCTGCGACCCCGCCTGCTGCTGCGACGACGGCAACTGGTGCGGCTGCGCTCACGCCATACTTCTCTTCGAGTTGCTTCACGAGATCCGCAAGCTCGAGAACGGTGAGACTATCGATTGAATTGATGATTTCGGCTACTGCCATGATGATACTCCTTGTGAACTAGGCCGCTGCGGATTTTTTCTCGCGAATTGCGTTGAGAACACGAACGAGACCGCTTTGATTGCCTGAGAGAACGGTAACGAGGCCACGCATTGGGCTCGCGAGAGAACCGACCAGCCTTGCAAGCAGCTCGGTTTTCGACGGTAACGATGCGAGCGTTGCGACTTGCTTCGCGTCGACAATTTGACCGTCAATGTACGCTACCTTGACCGTGACGGGTTTGGTCGCGTCGGAAAATGCCTTGAGTGCTTTCGCGGGCGCGACCGGATCGGGTCCGCCGAAAACGATCGCCGTCGGGCCCGCAAGAAATGCGTCAAGTTTTGCTGCAAGCTCATCGCCTGCGGCGCGCTTGAAGAGTGTGTTCTTGACGACGGCATACGTCGTACCGTCTTTACGCAGCTCGCCGCGAAGTTTTGTGATCTCTTCGACGGTCAGCCCGACAAAGTCGGTAAGAAACAGATTCTGCGCACTCGCGATTCGCTTACGAAGCTCTTCGATTGTCGCATCTTTTTTTGCGGTCGGCATATGTTGGTCGCTTCCTGAAAAGAAAAACGCCTCCGCAAACTCTGCGAGGCGTACATGGTGTCACCCTGAGCGTAGGCGCGCGGGGCGCGCCGAAGTCGAAGGGCAGCGACGATGCATCCTCGGTAGGCGTGAATTAAGGGAGTTGCCTCCCACCTACGGTCATTGGAGCCTCGCGAATCATATAAGGAAGCCGGGTCCCGCGTCAAGAGAAGCCCGCTGCCGTGGTTGACAGTTGGCTTTGGGTTTGCTATTTTACCGAATAGTTATTTAACTTATAGGTGAAGTACCGTGACGTCCACCCAACTCGACTCGACCTTCGCGGCCTTGGCCGACCCGACGCGGCGCGCGATCCTCGCGCGGCTGACCAGGGGCCAAGCCTCGGTGACCGAGCTGGCGACCCCCTTCAAGCTCAGTATGCCGGCGATCACCAAGCATCTGAAAGTGCTCGAGCGCGCGGGACTGATCTCGCGCGGACGTCAGGCGCAATGGCGACCGTGTCGGCTCGAAGCCAAGCCCATGCGCGAGGCCGCGGACTGGATCGAACACTACCGCCGCTTCTTCGATGAGAGCTTCGAGCGCCTCGATGATTACCTCCGTGAAATTCAACGTAAGGAGAAACCATGATGACCGCCGTCAACGAGATCGCGATGTCGCGCGAATTCGACGCGCCGCGTGAGCTCGTTTACAAGATGTGGACCAATCCCGATCACGTTGCGTGGTGGTTCGGTCCCAAAGGCTTCACGATGACGATCGAATCGATGGACGTCCATCCCGGCGGCTCGTGGAAATTTGTAATGCACGGGCCGGACGGAAGCAACTACGACAATCACATCGTCTACAGCGTCGTCGAACCGCCTTCGCGCTTGTGCTACTCACACATGGCGCCAAAATTCGACGTCGAGATCATGTTCGAAGACGTCAATGGAAAGACGCGCCTCACCAGTCGCATGATCTTCGACACTGTTGAGACTCGCAATCGAATCGCCGAGGAACACGGCGCAATCCGGGGTTTGGAAGAGACGCTCGCGCGACTCGCAGAATTCGCCGGATACACGGCAGCGGCGGCAGCCGCCAGCGGACCACATATGGTCGCGACTCGCGTCTTCGATGCACCACGAGAGCTTGTGTTCAAAGCCAATACCGATCCGGAAATGATGATGCGCTGGTGGGGACCACACCACACAAAGAATCTCTCGGTCGACATCGACTTACGCGTTGGCGGTGAGTGGCACGTCAAGCAAGAGGCGTTCGGTGAGATCCACGATTTCGGCGGGAAATATCTCGAGATCGATCCGCCCTCGCGGCTCGTTATGACGTTCGTATGGGGCGGCGCGCCCGAAGATACCGTCACCTCGTATAACTCCTACGAAGACGCAGGCGGCAAGACCCGTTTAACGAGCCGCATCGTTTTCAGCTCGCTCGCGATGCGCGACCGGATGATCTCGCAAGGGATGTGCGGCGGCATGATGCAGAGCAACGAACGACTCGACATGCTTCTGGAAAAGGTGCAATAATGCACGTCGTCTTCCTCGTCGCCCGGATTCTACTCGGGCTCATCTTCTTCGTCTTTGGATTGAACGGGTTCTTGTTCTTCATGCCGGCCCCGCCGCTGAGCGGCAACATCGGGAACATGATGTCAGCCATGTTTCACTCACACTACCTCTACCTAACGGCGGGCGCGCAGGTCGTTGCTGGAGCCCTGCTCCTTATTAACCGCTACGTACGATTCGCGCTCGTCGTCCTGGCTGCGGTTCTCGCAAACATCTTGACGCTGCATATCACGATGTACCCTGCGGGATTGCCGATGGCGATCATCGTGACGATCCTGTGGTTCGTCGTCGAGTGGCCGCAGCGGGCCGCGTTTGCGGAGCTCTTCGCAGCCTAACTTAGGACGCCGGCGCCGAGGCCGGCGTCAGATTCTTCTCCGTCGCGAGCAGCATCGCGACGATGGCGACAACGCCGAAGAGAATCGCAGCAAAGACGATCGCGTCGTAGAGCCCGATTCGGTCCGCGACGATTCCGACCGCCAGCGCCGGTATGCTAAACCCGGTATAGGTGACGACCAGAAACGCTGAAAGCAGCTCGGCGCGATGCTCCGGTTCAGCTATGCGGTTCACGAGGTTGAGCCCCGCCATGTACGAGAATCCGTTTCCGGCTCCGACAACGACGAACGCCAAGAGAATGAGCGGATAGAGATGATACGGCACGGCGATCAGCAGCAGCCAAAGCCCCACTCCCAGCGCAAGCATTCCAGAAATGATCATCACCCTGATTCGTAAGCTACCGCCGATCAGCGAAGCTGCGACGAGTCCCCCTTGCACGAGTGTCACGACGCATGCGCCGACGAGCAGGCTGTGCAAGTCGAGCGACCGCACCAAGAACGACGGAATCAACGACACAAAGATTGCGATCGTTGCCCAACCGATGAACGCTTGCATGGCCGCGAGATAAAAAGGACGCCGGATCGACGCACGGATCGACGGCAAGCCGTGATGACCTGCGGAAGCAAGATGCGGACAACTCGGAACAGCTGCGACCATCGCCGCAACGAACCCAACCAATACGATGTGAACTACGTACGGCAGCACGGTGGGATATGGTGCGTATTGTCCGAGTACTCCGCTAAGAATTGCGCAGACCGACGCACCGACGCCCGTACCGATCAACACCACCTCGCCGGCGAGCCGCTGCATTCCCGGTTCCATCCATTCACGAACCGCCGCCGCGCCGGTGCCGACCCCGATTCCGAGGGCAACGCCTTGCAAGACGCGCCCCGCGATCAGCCACCATAAGCCGCCGGCCAGGGCGAGAACGAGCGAACCCATCGCCGCGAAGGCGAGCGCAAAAAGCATCGTTTTGCGACGGCCAATCTCATCGGAGATCCCACCTAGAAAAAGCATCGACGGGATGAGCGACGCCGCTAATGCCGCAAACACGAGCGTGATATCCGCCGGCGAGAGTCCCCACTCGCGGCGATAGAGCTCGTAGAGCGGCGTCGGTACGTATGCGCCGCCCAAAACGACTCCGATCGTCGCCGCCGCGATGGGGTATTTCCCCGCGGCCGGATTCGTGCTAGAAGACACCTATGAAAGCATACATCATTGCGGACATCGAGATCAAAAACGAGGCGGAATACGTCAAGTATCGTGACGCCGTGCCGGCGCTCGTCAAGAAATACGGCGGCCAGTACATCGTGCGCGGCGGAAATCCGCAGAACCTCGAAGGCTCTTGGAGCCCGAAACGTGTCGTCATTCTCGAATTTCCGGACATGGAAACGCTGCAGAGATTCTATGGTTCCGTCGACTACGCACCGCTCATCAAGCAGCGTCAGGCGGGATCGGATGGCTCGATAATCTGCTTGCAAGGCGTGTAGCACAATGAGAGCTCAGCCGAGTTCTGGGCTACCTCAGTTTGAGCAGCACGCCCTCGTGTTCGAGCAACCATTTCTTGCGGGGAATTCCGCTGCCGTAACCCGTCAGCGATCCGTCCGCCCCGATGACGCGGTGACACGGAACGATAACACCGATCGGATTCGACCCGTTTGCCGAACCAACGGCACGCATCAACTCGGGGCGTCCCAGCTGCGTCGCCAGATCCCCATAGCTAATCGTCGTCCCAACCGGAATCCGGCGTAGCGCGTCCCACACTTTCTTTTGAAAGGACGTCCCCGGCATCTCCACCGGGATTGCATCGATTGCGTGTAAATCGCCCTCGAAATATGCCTCGACCTTAGACCGTACTCCGGTCGGGCGCACGGCCGGCTCGAGTTCGATCGCGTGTGGACGATAGTAGCCCTGCAGCAAGCGCTGCAGACGATCTTCATGATCTTCCCAGTCGACAGCGCGTGCGTTACCGTCCGCGTCGGTCACGAGCATCATCATGCCGACCGGCGTCGGGATGCGTTCGACCACAAAATCTAGAGCGTCCATCATGTTGTGAAGACACGCCGCGGGCCCGAGCCGATGCATCAGCGCACGACGATGTTGTCGATGATACGCGTCGCGCCCAGCTGCATGCTGCCGATCGCGACGCAAGGCGTCTTCAGGCAATCGAGCGCGCGAAACGTCGAGGGGTCGACGACGTCGAGATAAGCTTCTGCCGCAGGCGCCGCAATTCGGCTCCGCGCTGCAGCCAGAACGCGCTCGCGTGACGTCTCACCGCTGCGTACCGCAGCTTCGATTGACGAAAGCGCGGCGTAGAGTGACGGCGCTGCGGCTCGCTGCTCCGGCGTGAGATAAACATTGCGGCTCGAAAGCGCCAAGCCGTCCGGCTCGCGGACCGTGGGACAAATGACCATCCGGATCGGCATATCGAAATCGCGCAACATTGCGGACACGACGGCGCACTGCTGCGCATCTTTCTGTCCGAAGTAGACGACATCGGGACCGATTGCATCAAACAGTTTGAGAACCACGGTTGCGACGCCGCGAAAATGCCCCGGCCGTAGCGCGCCCTCGTAGCGGCTTGCGACGTCACCGACGTCGACGTGCGTATCGAATCCCGCCGGATACATGACGTCGACCGCGGGCGCGTAAATGAAACCAACGCCGCGCGCGTCGAGCTGCGCGCAGTCGCTCTCGAAAGCACGCGGGTATCGTTCGAAATCTTCGCTCGGCCCGAATTGAAGCGGATTGACGAAGATCGAAGCGACAATCGTCGCGCAATCGGCGCGAGCCCGATCGACGAGCGAGAGATGGCCGGCGTGAATCGCGCCCATCGTCGGGACGAGTCCCAACGGGCGGGGCAAAGACGCCAGGCGGGCACGCCCTTCGGCGAGGGTCCGTAAGACCTCAGGCATGCCGACAGCATAAGGGTAGTTGACGACGGTATGCAATTTCGTGTAAGGTGGGCCACACGATGCTCTCACAGGCCATGATGTCCAGCTGTATGTCGATGTGCTGCACCAGTAGGTGCCGGTGAGGTTCGTGTTGCTCTAAGCGTCCCCGCAGACGCAAATATGCAAGCCGCCTCATCGGGCGGCTTTTTTAATGCCCTTCCCATCTCACAAGGAGGCATTGTGTCCACCCCATTCACCCGTCGAAATTTCATTGCTACCAGCGCCGCAGCCATCGGAGCACTCTCTTTACGTGGCGTCGCGAATTCCGCTCCGTCACGCATCGGCGTCGACTACGCATACTACAATCCGCCCAGCCTGATCCTCAAAGAAAACGGCTGGCTTGAATCGGCCCTTGCCGCCAAAGGGGTGGGAGTCGATTGGGTCCTCTCGCTCGGATCCAACAAAGCCAATCAATATCTGACCTCCGGCACGGTCGCATTCGGCTCGACGGCCGGCAGCGCCGCGTTGCTCGCACGAGCCAACGGCTCGCCGATCAAAACCGTTTTCCTCTACTCGCAACCCGAGTGGACGGCGATCGTCGTCGGCAAAGACGCAAAGTTCAAGTCGGTCGCGGAGCTCAAAGGCAAAACAATCGCGGCGACGCGCGGCACCGATCCGTGGTTCTTCTTGCTCCGCTCGCTGCATGACGCCGGCCTTGCACCGACGGACGTTCAAATCGTCGATCTGCAACATCCTGATGGACGCATTGCGCTCGAGCGTGGACAAGTCGACGCCTGGGCGGGACTCGATCCGCATATGGCGGCTTCGCAGCTGCAAGCCGGGTCGCGATTGCTGTATCGCAATCTCGCCTATAACACGTACGGTGCGCTCAATGCACCCGAAGATTTCTTGCGTCAAAACGCCGACATCGTAACGATCGTTCTCGAACAGTACGACCGTGCGCGCCGCTTCGCGCTTGCGAACCAAGCGCAAACCGCTGCCATCGTCGCGAAAGCGTCCTCGGTTCCGCTCGATGTCGCAACTTTGATGCTACGCGAACGAACGAAGTATCCCGATCCCATACCGGGTCCGACCTACGCGCGCGCCGTCGGCGGCTGCGAGCCGATCATTCGCAGCGACAAGATGGTCGCGGGTGACGTCGATCTCGACAAAGCGCTGAGCGGCCTCGTCGAACCCTCCGCCGCGCGTCTGGCACTGCATCATGCGTAGGCTGGGTCTCGGACTGCTCGTTCCACTGGCACTGCTGGCATTCTGGTGGTCGATCACGACGCTCGGAATCGTCAAAACCTACCAGCTGGCGTCGCCGGTTCAAGTCGCGCGCGAACTGATCGCACTCGCACAAGACGGCACTCTAGCCGGTGATCTTTGGGCCAGCATCGTGCGCGTCGTGGCAGGATTCGCGATTGGTTGCCTGCTCGCGTGTTTGATCGGCATTCTTGTCGGCCTGTCGCGGACGGCCGAACGGATCATCGATCCGACCTTGCAAGCAATTCGTGCGGTACCCTCGCTCGCGTGGGTGCCGCTTATTCTTCTCTGGCTCGGGATCGGTGAGACGGCAAAGATCACGCTGGTCGCGATCGGGGCCTTCTTTCCCGTCTACATCAATTTCGTGGCCGGAATCCACAACGTCGATCGCAAGCTGATCGAAGTCGCCGACGTTTTCGGCTTGAGTCGCTTCGAGCGTGCGCGACGTATCGTCTTCCCCGCAGCCTCACCCGGTTTGCTCGTCGGCATGCGGATCGGATTCACCCAAGCCTGGCTCTTTCTCGTCGCGGCAGAGTTGATCGCATCGACGAAAGGTCTCGGCTATCTGCTGATGCAGGGTCAGCAAATCACGCGTCCCGATCAGATTCTGGTCGCGATTTTGCTCTTGGCGCTCTGCGGAAAGCTTACCGAGAGCGGCATGCGTGCGATCGAGCACCGTTCGCTGCGCTGGACCGACACGCTGGGGACGGCGGCATGAAAGCGATCGAGGTTCGTGGCCTTTCAAAAGCATTCGGCGATCACACGATTTTTTCGAAGCTCAGCCTGCACATCGATCGTGGCGAGTTGGTCGCACTGCTCGGCCCGAGCGGTTGCGGAAAGACGACGGTCTTGCGTTGCCTTGCCGGTTTGGAAAAGCCCGACGCCGGCTGGTTCAACGTCAATGGCGAGAGCGGGATCGTCTTTCAAGAGCCGCGCCTACTCGGGTGGCAAGACGTGCGCGGCAACGTCGCGTTTGCTGCGCGGACGCCACAGGAACATGCTCGCGTCGACGAGCTGATCGAAGACGTGGGTCTGACCCAGGCCGCTAGGAAGCTCCCAAAAGAGCTTTCGGGTGGCATGGCGCAGCGAACCGCGCTCGCACGCTCGCTCGTTCGCAATCCGCAGATTCTTCTGTTGGACGAGCCGTTTGCTGCGGTCGACGCGCTACGTCGCTACGAGCTCCAGCGTCAGTTACGCGCGATCGTCGAGGCGCGCGGCCTCTCGGCGCTCATCGTCACGCACGATGTCGACGAAGCGATTTTTCTTGCGGATCGCGTTCTCGTGTTGGGCGGCGAACCCGCATCGATTGTGGCTGAGTTGCACGACGCCCAGCGCGATCAAGTTTTGGCTGCGCTCGGCGCACCGCTTACGGCTACGCCGGAAGCTCCTCGTGGTCGACGAGCTTTGAGCGAATATCATTGATCTCGGGGAGAACGCGCTCGAACGTTTTGACGAGCTGCGGATCGAAGTGCGTGCCGCTCGACTGGTGAATGTGGATGATCGCTTGCTCGACCGGCCACGCCGGCTTGTACGGACGCACGGACGTAAGTGCATCAAAGACGTCGCTGAGCGCACAGATGCGCCCAGAAATCGGGATGTCGTCGCCGGCGACTCCGTTCGGATAACCACTACCGTCCCACTTTTCGTGGTGAGTTAGGGCAATCTCGGCGCCCTTTTGCAGAAGAATGGACGCGCTGTCTTTCAATATCTCGTAGCCCGCGGTCGTATGCTGCTTCATGATCGTCCATTCGTCCGGCGTGAGCTTTCCGGGCTTCAACAAAATGGCGTCGGGAGTCGCCACCTTGCCGATGTCGTGCATCGGCGCCGCAAGCAGCAACAGGTCGGCCTCTTCTTCGCCGAGTCCAACCGCGCGACCGATCACCTGCGCAAATCGCCCCATTCGTACGATGTGCATGCCCGTCTCGTTGTCGCGAAATTCTGCCGCACGCGAGAGACGGTTGATCGTCTCGCGCTCGCGCAGCGCAATCTCGCGTGTCGCTGCCCGAACTTCAGCCGCGAGATGCTCGGCACGATTCGTTAGCTCTTTGCGACGCTGACGCAACTCGAGCAGATTGCGCACCCGTGAGGAAAATTCGATCGGATCGGCAGGCTTGTTCAAGAAATCATTCGCGCCGAATTCGATCGCTTTGCGTCGAATCTCCGCATCCTGTTCGCCCGTGAGCATGATGATCGGGATGTCCCGGAAGTTCGGGATCAAGCGAAAATGCTTGATGAGCTCGATCCCATCCATCTCCGGCATGCGGAAATCGGTGATGAGGAGATCGGGCTCGTGATTTGACGCGTATTCGAGAGCCTCGGTGGCCTTCGAAAAGGTCATGACTTCGACTCCGGCTATCGACCGCAGGATCTTCTCGTAGACCCGGAGGTTGACGGTCGCGTCATCAACGGCAAAGACATGCATAAGGTCTCTCCTTAAGAGCCCAACTGCGTCCGAGAAACGCGACAATCCCCAGGCGCTAAGCTCTTCCTTCGACGTGGTTGTCCCGTAACTCTACCTCCTTCGAAACCCACCGCAGCAGCGTGGCGCGCAGCGCCCCGGCATCGATCGGCTTGGAGAGATAATCGTCCATCCCGGCCGCAAGACAGGCCAGGCGGTCTTGTTCCATCGCCCCCGCGGTTAGAGCGATGATCGGCGTTCGCGTGTCGTTGCGCGATTCGACCTCGCGTATGGCGCGCGCCGCGGTAAAGCCGTCCATCTCCGGCATGTGACAGTCCATGAAGACAGCGTCGAAGCGCTGTTCGGATGCGCGTGCGACTGCCTCACGTCCATTCGGAACGACGGTAACCTTACAGCCTATATGCTCGAGCTGCTTCCGCGCCACACGCTGATTGACGGCGTTGTCTTCCGCTAGCAAGACGTGCATGTGCACCGGCATGTCGCTCTGGCCTCGCACTTCACCCGGAGCTTGATGAACGCTGAGCTGCGAACGCGACATGCTACTAACGTTGGCGTCGATTTCGGTGACGACCGGTAAGCCGACTGAAAACCAGAACCGTGACCCGATGCCCTCGCGCGACTCAACGTCGAGCTTTCCGCCCATGAGCTCGACAAGGCGATGCGATATCGATAACCCGAGCCCCGTGCCGCCGAAGCGACGAGTCGTCGAGGCGTCACCCTGCGTAAAGGGTGTAAACAACCGGGACAACACCTCGGGGGTCATTCCGATGCCGGTATCGACGACCGAAAACTGCACGCGTTGGCCGTCTTGTGCTTCAACAGTCAACGTCACGCTGCCGTGGCTCGTGAACTTGACGGCGTTACCGACGAGATTGATGAGCACCTGACGTATCCGTCCGGCGTCTCCACGGACGAGCGCCGGCAAACGGTAATCGATGAATGTCATGAGACCGATGCCTTTGCGCGCTGCGTTTGGTCCGACGATTGAGGCCACTGCCTCAACGGTTCTCCGTATGTCGAACGGCGCGGTCTCGATCTCGAATTTTCCGGCCTCGATCTTTGAGAAATCGAGGATCTCGTCGATGATCCGCAACAGCGCGGCGCCAGATTCGCGAACGGTTTCGGCGAACTCGCGCTGTTCGGTATCGAGTTTCGTTTGCAGCAGCAAATCAGTCATCCCGATCACGCCGTTCATCGGCGTACGAATCTCGTGACTGATTGTAGCCACAAAATCCGATTTGAGGCGCGAGACGCGTACGGCTTGATCCAGGGCTGAAGTAAGCTCTTGACGCGCTTGCCGGCTTAACGTAGCGTCGCGCCCAACGGTTATGACGACGCGACGGCCCTCGAGCGTCGCGCCTCGCGCCGTGACCTCTATTGGGAACGTCGAACCGTCTTTGCGCAGCGCGATAACCTCGCCGCTCATGCCGCATTCCATCGCTCCCTCGAAAAACGCGTTCATGTCGCCGCGACTCGACGGAGAACGCAATAGCACGGCCGGCAGGCCAAGCAGCTCCTCGTGTGCGTATCCGTAGAGATCGCACGCGGCGGGGTTGGCCTCGAGGACACGCATCGTATCGAAATCGACGAAGAAGATCGCGTCGCGCGCGATCTCAACGATCAAACGATGCCGGGCGAGTGCTGCTTGCCGTTCCGCGATGAGCCCGGCCATGTGGCGCAGCGTGCGATCGAGCATCGCTACCTCGTCGTTTCCCGGCAAGGGCGGCCCGAGCGGTTCATCTTCTCCGATCTTGAGCGAATTGCGGCTGAGCTGCTCGATTCGGCCCGTCAGCCGGAACGCGAAAAACCATATAGCGCCGAGCAGGCCGACGATCGTGACTGCGGCAAGCGCGTGCGTGACGGCCGTCCAGGCGTCGTTCGTCCGGCGCGATGCTTCGAGCTGGTGGTTCGCCCTGGCACCCCAATCATCGATTTGCTGCTCGATCAAATCGCGTACGGCATTAAGGCTCGCCCGCGGCTCGGCCGATGAGAGTCGCGAAACGACGTCATCGCGGTGACCGATTTGCGTGAGGAGAACTTCATTGTGAAGCATCCGCATTTCGGTTGCGATTGCCTCGGCGGCGTGCGGATTCGACGCGACCTCCGAAAATTGCCGAGCATGATCGGGAATCTTGCTGACGACACGGTAATACGACTTGAGAAATGACGCATTGTTCGTCGCGACGTAGCCGTGCACACTCGTCTCTGCGTCGAGGATCTGACCGAGCAGCACTTGCGCGTTCGAAAGCCCGGCGTTGATACGCGCCGCGGCTGCTTCCGACTGATCTAGGTGTCCGTCAAACCAGAGGTCACCGAAGATAAGCGCAAGCAGCAGGCAAACAGGGCCGAGAAACGCGACGAGAGAGCGGGCTCTGATGGACATGGCCCATATCTAGCAAGCAATCGTGAGGGTTTGGTTCACGACTCGTCAGCAATTGGTGCAAACAACCAGCCCGCTCCGCCGTGGGCTTGCTCGAGCCCGAGATATCGCCGCATCCAATGACAGAGCGCACGATAGCGCAGGAGTCTGTTACGCGGCGTCCCGTTGCGCGAGAGGTCGTGGCCATCGTTTGCGAAGCGCACGAATTCCGCAGTCTTGCCAAGTGCGCGCAGCCTGCCGAACAGCTGTTCACCTTGATCGATGGGGCAGCGCAGATCGCGCTCGGAGTGCATGACGAGTAACGGCGCGTCGATGTTCTCGACGGCGCGCATCGGTGAGGCCTCGAACAGCTTGCGCCCACCGTCGCTCCAATCCAGGCTGAGCTCGTACTCGAGGAAGCCCGGAATGTCGTTTACCGTGCCCTCCGTTACGTATTCGTTGACGGCGCGCATCGAAACACCGCAGACGTACTCTTTGCAGTGTCCCATCAGCCAGGTCGTCATGAAGCCGCCGTACGAGCCGCCCTGTAATCCGATCTTGTTACCCTCGATTGGAAGGCGCTGTTTGGCCGCGTGCAAGATCGCGAGCACGTCGGCTGCGTCGAGGTCGCCCCAGTGTCCGGTAATCGCATCGGCGTAAGCTTCGCCGTACGACTGGCTGCCGCGCGGGTTACCGTACACGACGTGCATGCCGAGTTGCGCCAAGAGCTGAAACTCGAAGAAGTACGACAATCCGTAGGCGCCGTGCGGACCGCCGTGCACCGCGTGCACCAGCGGCGCCGGCCCATCTTTCGCCGCGCGAATAAACCACGCATCGAGCTCGGTTCCGTCGTCGGCTATCGGGCGAATTCGTTCCGGAACGAGCGGCGGATGCGCTTCGAGCCAAGCTGCATTTTCGCTCGGAAATCGCATCGCCGACGTTTCGCCCGGTTCGATGAGCACGATGCTGCCCGGGTCTGCGATATCGGTCGACGCAAACGCGATTGCACCGTTGCGGGCTCCGGAAAACGCGTAGATCTCCATCTCGCCGCCGGCGAGCTCGCGGCTCGAGCTGCCATCGCGTTTGTAGGCTACGATATCGCAGCGGCCTTCGAGTGAGCGTTGAATGATGATCTCTTGATCGTCCGGGCTCCAGACCGGTGTGTCGTTCTCGTGCGCACGCATGTCGCTGATAATCGCGTCGCCTAAATACTCCTTACGGTCCGGCGTCAGAGAGCGCGGCCTTCCACCGTTTGCCGGGACGCACCACAATTGACGATTGCGCGCTCCCGATATGATCTTGTCGTCTTCGTAGCCGACGAATGCGAGCTCGTCGCCGTCGCGCGAAAATGACGGCGAATCGAAGATGCCGTTCATCGACGTCAGCCGCCGAACTTCGCCACCGGCGGCCGGGACATCGTACAGATCGTTGGCGTAGATGCGTTCGCCGTTCCCGAGGTTCGCGACAAAAGCAATACGCTTACCGTCCGGAGACCATGCCGGCGTTCCGGCATCGAATGCTCCGCGTGCAACGACCTCTACATCTCCGTCAAGTGTTGCGACGTGAATCTGCATGCGTTTGCCGTCGAAAAGCCCAATTGAATCGTGCTTGTAGGGCAATGCGACGATGTGCCGCGCGCCGCTCACCTCGTCGAACGCAACCGATGTTTGCGCCGGCTCCATCTCGATCGCCGCCGCGAACGCCAAACGCGAACAATCCGGAGACCACGCGGCTGTACCGATGCGCTTAAAAGGTCCTGCGACTGCGTGGGCTTCGCCGCCGTCGGCGTGCATCACGCAGAGGTGCGTTTCTTTCTCATCGTTCGTCCGCAGGAATGCGATCTTCGTCCCGTCCGTCGACCAGCGCGGAGAGCGGTCGGCGATACCTTGCGTGAACGACTGTGCTCCCGACTTTCGCAGCCGCCACAACGAGCGCTCCGTGCGGTTCTCGTCCAGATTGTGACGGCTCCTGACGTAGACGATGTTTCGCCCGTCCGGTGATATCTGCGGGTCCTCCACACCGATGAGCCCGAGAAAATCCGATGGTGTCAGCATGTTGCCGTCCGGTGTTTCTCAGAGCGGCACGGATGCCTTCCATGCGTAGAAGGGACTTCAGGGGTCATATTGGTACTTCGGTACTATGGTACCAGAACGAAATACGGTTGAGATCGAGCGCGTGCAGACCGGACTGCGAATGGAAAAGCGTCTGCTCAAGGTGCTCAAAGGTCTCGCAGAGCTCAAGGACATGGGCGTCGGCGAGCTGCTGGAAGGCATCGTGCTCCATGCCTTCGAGGGCAAAGCACCTTTCTCGAAAGAGACGATCAAACAAATCGTTGCGCTCAAAGCGCTGTACGGTCTTACATTGCGTTCGAACGACAGTCACGCATTGCGGGAGAAATGAACATGCGACTCATCGTCGGCCTCGGACTCGGCGTGCTTGTCGGCATCCTCATCGCCGCTCGTCCGTCGAGCGCACAATCAAACACCGTCCTCGCGCACACGGATCGCACGTTTGAATTCATCGCCTTCGTGCCGATGGCGCGCGTAGCGCCGCTGTTCGGCGCTGAGCGCGAACGTGATTGGTCACCCGGCTGGAATCCGGTCTTCGCGTGGCCAGACTCACCTGCGGATCGGGAAGGCATGGTCTTCACCGTCGCCCATGGACACAAAACCTCGGTCTGGATCAACACCCAATACGATCCCGAGCACGGACGCTTTCAATATGTGTACGTCGTGCCGGACGTCATGGCAACGCTGCTCACGCTGACGCTGTCGCCGCGCGAAGCGCATACGATCGTAAGGGTGCGCTACGAGCGTACCGCGCTCAGCCCCGATGCATCATCGATCGTGCAAGAAATGGCGCAGCAGGATGACCGCGCTGCCCCCGATTGGGAACGAGCGATCAACGCGTATCTCGGAGCTCAGCGCTGAAGCGACGCAACCATCGCGCTCTCGAATTCGAGGCGATCGGCGAGCGTTCGAACGATCGCAGCGTTGAACGCCGCCGCGAGCACCGGGTCCGTCTTCTCCATCCGGTTAAAAGCCTCGCGGCTCAGCACGTAGACCGTCGATGATTGTTCCGCAATCACCGACGCGCTGCGCACGCGCGAGCGATACAAGCCCATCTCGCCGAGGATCGTCCGTTCGCCCAGACTGCGTAGCCTGACACTCTCTTCGCCGGAACCGAAAATGACGCCGACGCGACCCTGTTCGATGAAGAACATCTCCTGCGCCGGTGTACCCTCTTCACACAATATGTCGCCTTCGGACAGCTCGCGCTTCTCGAGAAAGCCTCCCAAGCGGTGCGCCAGACGAATCTCCCCCAGCTCGATCCCCAACCACTGCTCCAAGCTCGTATCCGCGTTCAAGTGTTCGACACGCTTTCGAAGCAGCTCGCCTTCGCAATACTCGAGTGCCGCGTCCAGATCGCGAAATTCGAGCACGCCGTGTTGACCGTCGCCGCCGAACCTCCACTGTTTCTCGAGATCCGGCGCAATCGCGCTGATGATGAGCTTTGACTGATCGCGCGTCGCAAGTTGCTGAATCTTCGAGAAGCTGGTCGCTGCCGACGAATCCAGACCGTGTACTCCGTGAAAATCGAGAATAAGAAAATCCGGATGCTGGCCGGGTTCTTCCAAAAGCTCCTTGATCGTACGGTACAGCCGGTCGGCCATCCCGAAAAAGATGAATCCTTGTAAAACCAGGATGCGAATGGCTTTCCCGTGGGCTTGCAACGCGTCGCGTTCTTCGAGTGAGCGCAAGACGCTGCTCCGGAAGACGTCGGCGGAAAGGTCGTGCTTGACCACGCGGACGCGGCTATAGCTCACGACGAAGATGATGCATCCGATCAGAATCCCGGTCAGAACGCCGGCCACGTAGCCGAATCGAACGACGACGGCGACGATTGCAAGGATGCTGAGATAGTCCGGCAACGGCAAACGCCGTGCCGAACGCACGCACCACTCGTAGAGCAAATTAAAGCCTGTCGTGAAGATCAAGGCGCCGAAGATGAAGGAATCGCCTCGACGATCACCGAGCCGCCGAATAAAATTCCGATCGAAGCCACGGCAACGCAAATGGGCGGGACGCGGCTTGTCCCGGCAACGCGGTAACTCACGAGCGTGTTCGTCAGGGCTCCGAGACCGACGAGCCCGCCCAGCAAGCCACTTGCGACATTGGCAATGCCCTGCACGCGCATCTCGTGATCGAGGTCGGCTTCCTCATTCGAGCCGAGTTCGACCCCGGCACGTGCAGAAACCAGCCGGCATTGCGCAAGTCGTCAAGAGATAACCCACGTGTGACGACCACGACGTAGAACGCGGCGACGCCGCCGAGCAGTAATCCCGGCAACAAGAGCGCATGCTTCACGCGCATCGTCGCGACGATCACGATCGACGAGAACACCAATCCGACGATCAGCTCTGCGCGTTCATTGGAACCCATGACGCGGAACGAGCCGGTGAGAAACAACCAGCCGGCTGCGCCGAGGACGACGCCGATGACGGGGTAGGGGATGAAGCGCATCCATCGTCCGGCCCGCATTACGCCGAGCGCAAATACGACGATGCCCACCGCGATCGTCGAGATTGCAATCGCAACCAAGACCGTCGGAATCGCCGAATGATGCTCCGGGCCTGCCAGCGTGCGCGAGATTGCAGCCGCCCCGACCGCGACGACCGCTACGGTATTGCCGGTCGGCGTTCCGATTTGAAAGCGCATCGTCCCGAATAAGGCGAGGGCAACCGACACGACGGCTGCTGCAATCAGTGACGACGTAATACCGAAGCTAAGCCCTGCCGCTAAATCGCCGTTGAAGATCAGCACGGCGTACGACAACGCGAACGTGACGGTGAGGATCGTGGCCAGCGCTCCCCCGACGAGGCCGGCCCGAAGGCTCGCGGTCACACCCTAGGTTCTACGTTGTCGTTGCGGTCTTGACTTTGAGCGGGTCGATCTTAACGCCGGGCCCCATCGTGCTCGTCATCGTGATCGATTTGAGATAGGTTCCCTTGGACGCCGACGGTTTGGCGCGAACAACCGCGTCGAGAATCGCGCCGACGTTTTCCGCGAGCTGTTGCTCACCGAAGTTTGCCTTACCGACGATCGTGTGGATGATAGCGGCTTTATCGAGACGATATTCGACTTTGCCGGCTTTAATATCACGAATCGCTGCGCCGATGTTCGGTGTGACGGTGCCGCTCTTGGGATTCGGCATCTTCTGCGCAAGAATACGGCCGAGGTTCGAGCCGACGGCGCCCATCATATCGGGCGTTGCAACCGCAACGTCAAAGTCGGCAAAGCCGCCCTTGACGCGATCGATCAGGTCTTGCTCGCCGACCACGTCGGCGCCGGCCGCTTCCGCTTCCTTGGCCTTGTCGCCCTTTGCGAATGCGATGACGCGAACCGTCTGACCGGTTCCATGGGGGAGACTGACCGTGCCGCGCACATTTTGATCGGACTTCTTCGGATCAACGCCGAGACGAATGTGCAGCTCGACCGTTTCGTTGAACTTTCGGTTCGCCGCGTTGCGCTTGACGATCGCCGCGGCCTCGGACATATCGTACAGCTTCGTCGCATCATAGCTCTCGGCCATGTTGCGATATTTCTTGCCGTGATGTACTGCCATTAGCTGCTCACCTCAACGCCCATATTGCGCGCGGTTCCGGCGATGATCTTCATCGCTGCGTCGATGTCGTTAGCGTTCAGATCGGGCATCTTCGTTTGCGCGATCTCGCGCAGCTGCGCTTGCGTGAGCTTGCCGACTTTTTGCCGGTTTGGTTCTTTCGAACCCGACTCGATGCCGAGTGCGCGCTTGATCAGGAACGACGCCGGCGGCGTCTTTGTGATGAACGAAAACGTGCGATCTTCATAAACGGTAATTTCGACCGGAATGATCATTCCAGCTTGACTCTGCGTACGTTCGTTGTACTGCTTGCAGAAGTCCATGATGTTGAGCGAATACGGCCCGAGCGCAGGTCCGACGGGCGGCGCAGGCGTCGCTTTTCCGGCTTCCAACGCAAGGTTGATCTTGCCGGCAACTTTCTTTGCCATTCTTTTCTTCCTAACGACCGATTGCGGTCTGCCCCATTGTTCGAGTGCGGGGGTGGAGTCGGCCGGATCCGCACCTGCGCCCGGAGGGCGCAACCCAGGCATTGTACCAAAGGCTCCGTAAATTGTCAGTACCGGCATGGCAAACCAAGCTTCTGACCAACCCGCTGCCGACGGCCTCGTTAAGATCGAGGATGAGTTCGGCGCACACAACTACGACCCGCTCGACATCGTCCTCACTTCGGGCGAGGGTATCTGGGTCACCGACGTCGGTGGTGCGACTTATATCGACGCGCTCAGCGCCTACTCGTCGCTGAACCTGGGCCACCGACACCCGCGGATCATTGCTGCACTCCAGGCACAAGCCGAGCGCTTGACGATCACTTCGCGCGCGTTTAGGAACGACCAGCTGCCGCTTTTCTGCGAGGAGCTGGCGGAGTTATGCGGTCTGGACGTCGTGCTCCCGATGAACACCGGAACCGAAGCCGTCGAAACGGCAATCAAGGCGGCGCGGCGCTGGGGCGTGCGCGCCAAGAAGATCAAGGAGCCCAAGATCGTCGTCTGTGAGAATAACTTTCACGGACGCTCGACCACGATCATCGGCTTTTCCAGCGACGAATCGTACCGGCGCGATTTTGGTCCCTTCACTCCGGGGTTCGTTAGCGTTCCGTACGACGACATCGCCGCGCTGGAGAAAGCGCTGACCGATGACGTTTGCGCGTTTCTCGTCGAACCGATTCAAGCCGAAGCCGGCATCATCGTTCCAAAGACCGGTTACATGCGAGAGGCCGCGGAGCTCTGCAAACAGCGCGGTGTGCTGTTCGTTGCCGATGAGATTCAAACCGGACTCGCACGTACGGGCAAACTTTTCGCACTCGACTACGATGAGGTCAAGCCGGATCTCCTCATTCTCGGCAAAGCGCTGGGCGGCGGCGTGTATCCCGTCTCCGCGGTCGTCGGCCGTCGCGAAGTAATGGATGTCTTTGATCCGGGAAGTCACGGCAGCACCTGGGGCGGGAATCCGCTGGCGTGCGCGGTTGCACGCGAAGCGATCCGCGTCATGAACGATGAGAATCTCGCGCAAGCGGCGACGGAACGCGGCGATCAGCTCACGTACGAGCTGGCCGACATGCGCTCGCGCAACATGGTTGAGATTCGCGGTCAAGGGCTTCTGCTGGGCATCGAGCTGAAGGTTCCCGCCCGCAAGTACTGTGAAGCGCTTGCGAAGGCCGGCGTGCTGACGAAAGAAACGCACTCGCACGTCATCCGCATTTGCCCCCCTCTCATCATCAGCGAAGAAGACGTCGAGGAGCTGGCCGAGCGCATCGCCGAGGGTTTTGAGGCCGTCGAAAAAGCCTAAAGCAGCTTACCGTCGTCGTTGGCGCCCAGTATCAGCGGCCGGACGAGCGATATCGGGAAATCACCGTACTGCAAGAGGGCAGCATGGAAGCCGGCGAGTGTAAACTGCTCGCCCATCTTCTTCTTGTAGTCGCCGCGCAGCTTCAGAATCTCCATCTTTCCGAGCGTGTAGTACCCATAAATGGGATCTTGCGTTCCGCGCTTGGCTTCGGCGCGCGCATCGGCCGGATCTTGGAAGCCTTCGTCTTCGAATAAACGCTGCGCTTGCGCGACCGTCATCCCTTGGGTGTGGAGCTTCACGCCGGCGACGTAACGCACGTTGCGGAGCAGTGCTTCGCGCAGTTGCATCAAGCGCACGCGCGGATCGCCGTTCCCCCAACCCTCGTCAACGATCATCTGTTCGCAGTAGTGCGCCCAGCCTTCCGAAAAGGAGTTGCTCGAGACGAGCTTCTCCGTGAGCGTAAGCGACAGATGCCGATCGAGCATGAAGTTGGTGAAATGCCCGGGGTAGACTTCGTGCGCGCCGACGATCGGGCGTTCGAAATCATTGAACGTCTCCAGATATGCCTCTTGAATACGTGGCGGGTCATGCGGATCGGGGGGCGTGACGAAGTAGTAGCCGCGCGTCGCTACGGTTTCAAGTGGGCCCGGTGAGTCTTCTTGTGCTGTCACGGTCGAACGCGCGAAGGGCGGCGTTTCGCGGACCGCAACGTTCGCCTCGGGCGGCAACGCGATGATGTCGTGTTTGGTGATGAATCGGCGCAGACGCACGAGATCACGCGCGGACGCCGCAAGGAGCTGGGCACCGGACGGATGCCGGCGTGCAACGTCCGCGATCACTTGCGGAACGGTCTTGTGCGGATCGATGAGGTGCGCGACCGCGACGATACGCGCGTGATTCACCTCCAGCGCGCGTTCACCGAGGGACAGATACTCGGAAAGCGAGAGATCGATGCCGTCTTCGTAACGCAGCATTGCGACGTAATTGGTCGCGCCGATCGCATAGCTGCCCGTGGGGTGCGTGATCTTTGTTCCTAGCCACGCTGCATAATGTGTGGCTGCCGCACTTGCACGCCGGGTCGACGCCTGGAAATCACGCTGGAGACGCGCATCCTTCACACTCGCGAACGCCTTCGGCACGTCGCTCCCGAAAAACGATGCGAGCCCGAGCGCATCGTCGCGCCCGATTAGTGCGCTGGCCGCGTCGACCGTCGTAAGGTTGGCGCGTGCGCGTGCGAAGAGGAGTGGAACCGCATTTTCCCGTGCGATGACGTCGCGCATCCGCGTCGTCAACGGTGCAAAATCGCGGTTGATGAGGGCGAAGACGCCGTAGCTCGCTTCGCCCACGTAGTTGTCGGGGCGATGTCGCCAGAGCGCCATCGTCTCGTTCTGCAAAAGATTGTCTCGAATCTGCAGCTCGAGGGCTTTCGCGTCCATTCGTGTCCGAGGTGAGAGATTCTGCTGCTCGATGCCCAGCAGCGTCCGCAGATTTGCATGATCCTCGGCGTTATAGCGCGCGAACGCGGCCGCCGAGAGATCGTTCGTCAGACGGTCGTAGGAATGCACGCCCGTCGACGTCGCGTCAATCGGGTCGCGCGCGAAGCTCCGGGCAAAATACTGCTGCGCGAATGCCGAATAAGCGTCGTCGGCGCTCCCCTGCGCCGGGGCCGCAGACACGGTCAGTAGCGCCGCAATCAGCAGACCAGCCAAAAGAGGCACTGACCTGGTCAGGCTTGGCTTAGACCTTTTCGATCTGATAGAACTCGAGCTCGACGGGCGTTTCGCGTCCGAAGATCGAGATAAGCGCACGCACTTTCTCTTTTTCGGGTTGGATCTCGTCCACGATTCCAGTGAAATCGAAGAACGGTCCGGACGTGACCTTGACGCGGTCGCCCTTTGCGAAGTCGATCTTGAGCTTGGGCGTCTCGATGCCCATCTGCTTGAGAATCGTCTTGACTTCTTTATCTTGCAGCGGGACCGGTTTCTCACCGGAGCCCGGCGAGCCGACGAATCCCGTCACGCCCGAGGTGTTACGCACGACGTACCAGGACGAATCGTCCATGTCCATCTCGACCAAGACATAACCCGGGAACACTTTCTTGGGCGTGATCTTGCGCTTGCCGTCTTTGAACTCGACTTCGTCTTCCATCGGGACGAGCACGCGAAAGATCTTGTCTTGCATGTTCATCGAGTGAATGCGGCGCTCGAGATTGGCCTTGACCTTGTTCTCGTAACCCGAGTACGTGTGAATCACGTACCACTTTTTGCGCTCGCTCTTTTGCGAGGACGCAGCCGGACGAGGTGCTTCCTCTTCTGCCTCATCGACGTCTTGCGCAGCCTCGACGACTTCCGCATTCGACATTTCTTCGGTCGTCACGGTCTCGACAATTGCATCCGCGATCGCCGTTTCCGGAGTCGTTTCGCCGTTCTGCGGAGGGGCGAGCTCTGTTTCTTCGTGGGTGTCGTGCATAACCTTAGGTCGACCCTCCGTGCAGTAGCGCGAAGAGCTGGGTGAAAAGCCAATCGCAACCGGACGTAAACAATCCGACGACGATGACGAGCGTTACGGTCAACGCCGTCGCGCTCACCCATTCCTGACGCGTGGGCCACGTGACCCGGCGCATCTCCGAAATGAGCCCTTGCATATATTCACGACTACGCGCCATGCGTTCTGCACGCGGCGTGTTTGCGGTCGTACGGCCCGGGGGCCGATTCATCGTACGTTCAGCCATAATAAAAAACCCACACAACGGGGGTTTTCAAGAGCCCCGCGTTCCTCATACTACCCTGAAATCCCCCCTACGGATACGGCTGAGCCGCTTGGCTTACTTGGTTTAGCCCAGGGCCTGGTCTGGGAAAGAACCCCTGGGAGGATGTCCGGAGATCGCTACACGCCGGCGCAAATTGCGCGTTATTTTTCCGTCGACTCCTCGGTACGCGACCAAAGCCCGGCGAGCAGTCGTCGCGTATCTCACCAGCCTCGGTGTCGCTGAAAGCGATCTCGTCGACCTCGAACAAGCCGCCGGTGAAGCAATCGCCAACGCTGTCGAGCATGGCTTCCGCGAGGGTTCGTACTTCGAGATTCGTGCAGCAGTCCAAGAGGGTATTTTGCGCATTGAAGTCGAGGACGACGGCCCGGGTTTCGAGCCGCAAAATATGAGTGACCCGCGCAGCGTGCGAGGTTTTGGCATTACGGTCATGCGCATGCTGGTAGGTCGCATTACGTTCCTCAAGCGCGGACGGCTCATTCGCCTCGAGCGGCGTCTCGATGAGCTCTCCCCGCGCGTGCAAGATCGTAGCTGCAGCTAGGCCACAAAGTAAAGACTCCAAACCCAAGTTTGGAGTCTTCGTTAATGGCAGGGCGGACAGGACTCGAACCTGCAACCGACGGTTTTGGAGACCGCTACGCTACCAATTGCGCCACCGCCCTAAGGGGGCGTTATCGTTGTTCGCGATGCGCGCGCTGACACCGGCACCAGCGGCAATACTTGCTGAGTTCCAACCGTTCGGTGGTCTTCACCTTATTCTTGAAAGTGTTATAGTTGCGCCGCTTGCACTCCGTGCACGCCAGCGTGACCATCACACGGTTCTCTTTTTTTGCCACCGACTAAAACCTCAAGCGCGGACATGAAAGAAACGGACACGCAGTCCGTTCGGGCCCCATAATACCATGCGTTGCAAAGACCGTCCACCGCATTTTAGGGCCAAAGCAAGCAGACCCCACCCGTCGAAGGAACAGCCGCAATGAGCATGACCGCCGCCGATACCGTCCGCCGGTCCCAAGAGACTCTGCTCGCTTTTGGTGTCGCCCTGGCCGAGGCGCAAGGGATGAACGGCGCCGATGCCCACACCCTCGTGGAAATCATGGTCCGCTGCGACGCGCGCGGGATCAGCTCGCACGGCCTCTACCGGCTGCCGAGCTACTTGCGCCGGATGGCGGCGGGCGGCATCGACCCAAAAGCCCGGCCGGAAGTCATCCGCGAATCCTCTGCAACCGCCGTCGTCGACGCCCGCCACGCCTCCGGTTACGTCGCGAGCCGCTTTGCGATGGACAAGGCGCTCGCGCTCGCGGAACAGTTCGGAATCGGCGCCGTAGGGGTGCGTAATTCGAATCATTTCGGTGCTGCCGGCGCGTACGTGCTGCAAGCCGCCGAGCGTGGCATGATCGGAATCGCCACCACCAATGCACCCGCGTGCATGGCGCCGTGGGGAGGCATCACGCAGATGCTCGGTAACAATCCGATCGCATTTGCCGCGCCGCGCGCGAACGGCAATCCCTTCGTGCTCGACTTCGCGCTTTCGCAAGTTGCAAAAGGATGGGTCCGTCTCGCGTATGCCGCCAAACGCGCCATTCCAAGCGGCTGGGCCATGGACGCGCAGGGCCGCCCTACGACGGATTCCGCGGAAGCAATGCGCGGATTGCTCGTCCCGATCGGTATGTACAAGGGCACCGGTCTTTCGATTGCGATGGATTTGCTTGCCGGACTCCTGGTCGGATCAAAAGCGTCAGGAGATCTCGCGCATCAGGAAAGCTTGGACTCTCCCGGCCTGGTCGGACATTTTTTCCTTGCGTTGCAAATCGAGCGCTTCATTGAGCTGGACGACTTTCAAGCCAAGGTCGCGTCCCTGCTCGATCGCATCGAAGGGTCAGCCCACGCAATCGGCGTCGATCGCATTCTGGTCCCCGGCAAGATCGAAGCGGACAAAGAACGCGCCGCCGCACGCGACGGCGTGAGCATCGCGACCGAGACCTGGAACGAGTTGCTCAAGGACGCGCAGCGTCTTGGTCTAGCGGCGCCTAGCTAATATTCAAGCGACCGTTTTCTTAAATATAGGGTAAACGCTAAGCGTCAGGTTCTTCGCCATGGGAGAGAGCGATGGCACTGCTGCCCACACGTTTGCTCGTTACTTTTGCGTTTGCCGTTTTCGCGGTCACTGCTCTGTGCAGCTGCGGCGGTGGCTCCAGTTTGCCGTATCGCGCTCTCACTACCGCGACGAACAACGTAACCGGACCCGTGCTCCCGGGCGGGGACTCTCTCAAACTCGCCCCGCTCGGCGGGTATAGCGGTCTGATTACGTTCTCGCAGAGCAATGCGCCGGCCGACACGCAAGCGACGTTGACCTCGATCCTTGGGCAGCCGGCGGGTGGTCCGCAACCACAGACGTTGCGGAGAATCAAGTCCGGTGCAGCCCCCAATATCTCGTTTTCCGTTGAGCTTTCTCTGAACAACACCGTCACATTCACCGCGCTGCCTTCATTCGTGCTATCGCTGCCCAGCTCGGTCTCGACGAGTGGTCAAACATTTTACATCGCAGTCTTCGATGGCCCGACCTCATCGGCGAGCGAACTTGCGACGCTCGGACCGGCGTCGGTCAGCGGATCGACATTGACGTTCACCGGTCCGGCGCAACCGACGACTCTTAACGCGAACACGACCTACTTGTTCGAGCTCTACGAAACGAGCAGCACTCAAGCCGCAGCGGGGACGATCTACGTCGTCAACGCCGGCAGTCAGGTCGAAGCATTTGCCGCCGGATCAAGTAGCGGAGCTACCGCGCTGACGACGTTCACATCGAGTGTGCTCGCACATCCGAGCGGGATGGCCGTCGATGCCACCGGTCGTGTCTACGTTGCGCAGTCGCCGAACATCTACTCTTACACGTACGCGTCGTACGACGGGCAAACTACCGTCACGCCTACGACGACGCTAACGACCGTCACAGGACCATGGGGACTCGTCATCGATGCCTCGGGCGATCTGGTCGCGACCGACTCCTCGAACAACGCCGTCGACTTCTTCAGCCCTGGTGCAAACGGCGCCGCATCCGCGCTCAAATCCGTCTCCGGAAACAGCACGCAGCTGAGCACACCCTATCAGGCCGGATTCGACGGCAGCGGAAACCTCTACGTTCTCAATGCCGGCAATTCGAGCATTACCGTGTACGCGGCGAGCGCGCTTGCGGGGAGCGGGACGCTCAACGTCGCACCCATTGCGGTTATCACCAGCACGCCTTCGGCGATCGATCATCCCGTCGCGTTTGCAGTCGATTCGACGGGCCGCATTTACGTTGGAAACTCGGCAAATACGACGATCAGCGTCTTTAGCTACGGAAATGGCTTCCAAAGCCCACTCGCGACGCTGACCGGCGGTTCCGGTGGAACGCTGCAGTTTGGCTGCATTTGCGAATCAACGCTTGCCGTCGACGCATCGAACAACTTCTACATTGCGGGCGAGACCGATCCGGACGTGCTCATTCTCAACCCGGTGATGTCGTCGGCGGCGACGCCGACAGCGACGATTACATCGTCGACGCTCACGAACGTACAAGCCGTCAGCGTCGTCCCCTAGAGAGTAGTCGCGCGGCCGGGCGGAATCGAACCGCCAACCTAGGGCTTAGGAGTCCCTCGCTCTATCCAATTGAGCTACGGCCGCCCGCCGTGCTATGGTGCGCATTATGCAAATTGGCGTTCACATCCCGCCCATGAATGCGGCCCCGAGGGGTTGGACGATCGGAAAAGACGCGCCGCCGGGCTTCGCAGCGTTTTATCGCGCGCTACACGACGGCTTTACCGCGCGACAACAAGCACTCGCGGCGAAGCGCCGAATCGCGCACGACGCTTCGCGTGCCGGAACGCCACCCACATATCTTCCGCCATCTCAAGCAACGACGAGCGATTGGCGCATCGATCTTCCCGCGTGGATCGCGGATCAACGCAATCAAATGACGGGTCCGGCCGACGACGCCGAGCTTTCCGTGAAGTTGATGAACTCAGGCTCTCCGGGCGTGATGCTCGATCTCGAAGACTCGATGGCCAACGTTTGGAACGCGACGATGGCAGGCATCGACAATTGCATCGCAGCGCTCTACGGCGAACTTTCCTACGACGATGCAAAGCGCGGTCGCCGTGTGGGCATCGAGCCGAGCTCGACCGTCGTTTCGATCCGGCCTCGCGGATTGCACCTCTCGCAAGCCGGCGTAATCCCGGATGCGCTGACGTCAGCGTCGCTGTTCGACCTGGCGATGCTCGTCTATCGGCTCGATTTCGCACGCCTGCGCCATCCGCTCACGATATATATTCCGAAATCCGAATCGGCCGAAGAAGCCTCTTGGTGGCGCGACGTTTTCGCGGCGCTTGCGGACGCAAAAGGCGCGCGGCGTGACTACATCAAGTGCATGGCACTCGTCGAGGCGCATCCGATGGCGTACCAGATGGAAGAATTCGCCTACAACCTGCGCGACAACATCGTTGGGCTCAACCTCGGGCGATGGGACTACATGGCGAGCTTGATCGACTTTGTCTTCAACGATCCGGACTGGATCTTGCCGGACCGCAACACGATCCCGCACGACGTGCCGTTCTTCCAAAATTTGCGATGCTTGATCCCCGAGATCTGCCACCGTCACGACCTTCTTGCAATCGGCGGCATGACCGCACTCTTCCCCGATCGTTCGAACCCGGAGCTCAACGCACGCGCGCTCAAAGCGCTTGCCGAAGACAAGAAGAACGAAGCCTCGGCCGGCATGGACGGCGCCTGGACAGGTCATCCCGATCAAAACGAGATAGCGGTTGCGCAATTTCCGTTTCCGAATCAGGTTGCGCGCTGGGACCCCAGCGCGAACACGCATCCGGATTTACGACCGGCGCCCACAGGGATCGGGACGCGTAGCGAAACCGGGACGCGGGCCGGCGTGCGCACCGTCATTCGCTACCGGCACGGATATCTCACGGGTCTCGGCGCGAGCTTACTCGACGGTTATATGGAAGATCTCGCGACCGACCGCATCTACCGTCTGATGATCGCGCAGCGCGTGCAACATGGCATGCACACGGCCGCGGACGTAACGCGCTTCTTCGATGAAGAGCTTGGAAAATTGCTGAACGAGAACCCGGCCGACGCGAGCGTCTTCAAAGAAGCCCGCGTCCAAGCCGAGGACATGATCACACGGAATTTCGTCGACCCGATTTAGGTTAGAACTTGACTCCGAGACCGACGTACGGGCCGTTCATGAGACGGCTCGCCGGCGCATTGATCGAAGCGTGCCAGCCTTCACCTGCGTAGCCGACGTCGAGGAACCACGGACTCTTGCCACCAGCAAGATTCCAATTGATCCCGGCATCGTACTTCTGCACTTTATAGCTCAGCGTTCCGCCCGGGTAGATCGTTGACCCTACAGGAAACGCGTCGTAGCGGCCTTTGATCGACTGGCTATACCACCACTTTCCGTAGTAGGTGAAGGCCCGATTGAGATCGGGAAGCTTCTCGAGACCGTAACCGATGCCGCCCAAGCGTGGGTAGCCGTAGTTGTTGTAATCGGTCATGTAGCCTTCGATAAAGTACACGCGTGGGAGAAACCCACCCATGACGCGGATCCCGAAGTTTCCGGTGAGGTTCTGGTCGTTGCCGTTGAACGTCGGGGCGAACGCTGCGACCGCGCCGGCGCCACCAAGCGTCGTCACGGGACCGGCGAGGTGCGGCCATCGCCAAATCGTGTACTCACCCTCGAGCATGAAGTGCATGCCTGCGAGCGGGAGCTCTGCAACCGCGCGGGCGTCGCCACCGTACGTGTTTGAGCTGTTGGAAGTAAACTCGTTGAAGACCCTCGGGTAAGCGATGAAATCGCCGGCGAGATAATGCTCGTAGTACGGGGTGACGATCGGCGCGGGCGTTGCAAAGGTCGCGGGCGCAATCGGTGCCTGCGTAGGCGCCGCTGTCGGTCGCGGAGGCGGCGGCGGTGCCGGAGTCGGCGGGGGAGCCGGGATGTAGCGCACGACGACCGCACGCTTCTCGGGGACCCACATTACATAGGCGCCCATGCCTTCGGAAATGACGCGCAGCGGAACGAGGATCGCACCGTCGTGAATCTCAGGCGGGACGTCGAGCGGACGGCTCTCGCCGTTGATGACGACTTCCGCTTTTCCAACCGTCACGCGGACCTCTGAGCCCGGCTTTGCAACGATTGCCGTTCGCGTCGCCGGATCGTATTCAACCGTCGCGCCCATTTGTTCGAACATCGAACGTAGCGGAACAAGAATTGTCTTGCCGCGGACAAGCGCCGCCAGGACGCGGTTTTGCTTGTCGACGTCAGGCTTAGCGTAAACGTGATGGTCGTTGAAAAGAATCGGATATTGCCCCGACGGTGGTGACCCGAAATCGGGCGCCGGTTGTGCGCTTACCGCGCCGGCCGTAACACCCAACCCAACCGCTAGGAACAGTGCATAAACGACGCAAGCCGCTCGTCCCAAAACATCCTCCATCTGAACCCGTTCGGGCTGACCCCTGGTCGCCCGCTCGCCTCATTCAAGATATAGAGGAGGGCCGCCTTGCGCGAGGCCCTGGAACTGCCGCCTATTGACCGTTTATTGACTTCTCAGGCCGGGGTCGAACGCGTCACGCAGGCCGTCACCTAAAACGTTGACGCCCATGACCGTAATCATTATTGCGAGGCCGGGGAACGTCCCCATCCACCAGGATGTGTCCAGATACTGACGGCCTTCAGCGAGCATGTTTCCCCACGACGGAATCGAGGGCGGAACGCCGAGGCCAAGAAACGAGAGCGCTGCTTCGAAAATGATGGCGCGCGCCAGCTCGAACGTTCCGATGACCGTCACCGAGGACATTACATTCGGCAGAATGTGCCGAAAGATGATTCGCGTAACCGAGTCGCCGACGGCGCGGGCAGCCTGGACGAACTCCCGCTCCCGCAGCGAGATCACTTCCGCGCGCACGATTCGCACATATTGCACCCACGAAGTGATGCCGATGACCGCAATAATCGTCCAGAGGCTTGCGCCGACCACGCCGATGACCGCGATCGCGAGCAACACGTACGGAAACGCGAGCTGAATGTCGGCGATGCGCATGATGACGTCGTCGACGAATCCGCCGACGTAGCCGGCAACCAAACCCAGCGACACGCCGATGACGCTTCCGATCACGACGACGCTGAAAGCGACTATCGATGATAGCCGAGCGCCATAAATGATGCGCGCGAGGATGTCGCGCCCGAGCTCATCCGTGCCGAGCCAGTAACCCGGCTGCGCTCCGTGCAGCCAAAACGGTGGCAACGACGTCATGTTGAGGTTCTGCACGGTCGGATCGTGCGGGGCGAGCCACGGCGCGAAGACCGCACAAATCAGGAGTAGTGCCACGATCGCGCCTCCGAACATCGCGGCGCGGCTGCGCACGAAATATCGAAACGCTTGATAACGGCGCGGAACGAATGCCAGTTCTTCTTCCGGCTCGATCCCTTTAGCGGTCACATCGAGCGTCGTCATTTGTAGGTGATCCGCGGATCGAAGACGGCGTAGGTGAGATCGACGAGCAAATTGAGACCGACGAAAATCGCGGCGGTCAGAACGACAACCGCTTCCACCACGGGATAATCACGATCGTAGATTGCTTGAACCGCGAGACGGCCGATGCCGGGCCACGAAAAGATCGTCTCGGTGATGACCGCACCGGATAACAGCGTTCCGAGCTCGAGACCGATCACCGTGACGATCGGGAGAATCGCATTGCGCAGCGTGTGCCGAACGGTGACGGTCAGCGACGAGAGCCCTTTTGCAAGCGCCGTACGTACGTAGTCGGAGCGCATGACGTCGAGCATTCCCGAACGCGTTATGCGCATTAACTTCGCGGTCGTAAACGCGCCGAGCGTTATCATCGGCAAGAGAAGGTGTTTTATGCCGCCCATCCCGGAGATCGGCAACCACCCGAGCGCGACGCCGAAGATCAAGATGAACATGATGCCGATCCAGTAGACCGGCGCTGCCTGACCGACCAGGGAAACTCCGCGAACGATGTAGTCGATCGCCGTTTCGCGTTTCGTCGCCGCGATGACGCCGGCCGGTATGGCGACGATCATTGCGAGCAAGAGCGCCGAAAACGCAAGCTCGGCCGTCGCCGGAAGGCGCTCGAGCGCCAGACCCATGGCGGGATCGCCGTGACGAATCGAGGTTCCAAAGTCACCGCGGAGCGCGTGCGCTGCGAAATCGCCGAACTGGATGAGCACCGGCCGATCGAAACCGTACTCGTGATCGAAGTTGATAACGTCTTGCTTCGAAGCTTCCGGCGGAAGCATGATCAGCGCCGGATCCCCGCTCAAATGGAGGATAAGGAAAACGGCGACGGTCACGCCGGCGAGAACCAGTACCGCTCCGAAGAGCCTTCTCACCAAATACGCGACCATCGCCGTTTCCTATTGCACTACTTGGCCCAGCTGATGTCTTTGCAGACGATCAACTCGTCCGAACGCGGCTGCCATGCGACGCGCTTGGTGATGCCGTAGAGATCCTCATACTCGAAGAGAAACAGCCACGGCGCCTGCTGGAAGATCGTTTCCTGAATCTTCGCGTAGTCGGCGTTGCGTTTTTTTGGATCGAGCTCGTATCGCGCATCCGCGATCTCTTTGTCGGTCTCCGGCGTGCCCCACGTCGAGATGGGATAGTCCGTCGTGAACAACGGCGTTAGCGTGCCGTCCGCATCGAAGGTATCGTTGCCCCAACCGAGCTCGTACATCGGCACGAGCGCTTTGTGACTGACCTGACCGACGTAGTTGGTCCACTCTTGTGTCTGTACCGACGCGTTGATGCCGACGACTTGCAGCTGTCCCGCCACGGCTTCCGCAACCTGCTTGTCCATGTTGTAGCGCCCCGACGGTGAGTTCAGCACGAGGTTGATAGGACCGTTGACGCCGGCCTGCTTCAGAAGATCCTTGGCTTTCTCGGGATCGTAATGATACGAGGGCAGCTTGGGATCGTAGCCGACGAAGTTGGGCGGTAGCGCGCCGTTGCGTAACGGAAATGCGTGGCCGCCAAGGACGGTCTTGACAATCGCCGGCACGTTGACCGCGTAGTTGAGCGCTTGGCGAAACGCAACATTATCCTGAAGTCCCGGCTTTTGCGTGTTGAACGCAATGAAGAGCACGCGATCGCTCTTTGCCGTGCCAAGTTTCGTCAGCTTTCCGTTAGCGATTTGATCGGCGTTCTGAGGTGGCACGTTCGTGATGATGTCGGTCTCACCGGTTTGCAGCGCCGCAACGCGCGACGCCGATTCTGGAATCGGCTTCCAAACAATTGTCTGGATCGCGACCTTGCCGCCCCAGTAGCCCGGATTGGCCACCATAGTGAGGTGGTCGTCTTTCTTCCATTCCTTGAGCATGTATGGACCGGTGCCCATCGGATGGTCGACTTCATAGGCGTCGCCGTGTTCCTTCCAATACTTGGCATCGACCATGCGCAAATCGTACGGACGGCCCGGCATGAGCGCTGAAGGCTTCTTCGTGACATAAACGGCCGTGTAGGGATCGGGCGTCTCGACCGATGCGATCATGCTGACGCGGTCGGCCTTCTGCGACTTAAACGCGGGGTCTTGAACTTTCTCGACCGTGAACTTGACGTCAGCGCTCGTGAACGGATCGCCGTTTGAGAACTTCACGCCGTGGCGCAGGTTGAATTGCCACTTCAAGGGCGAGATCTGCTTCCACGACGTCGCCAGCGCCGGAACGAGCTTCCCGTTCGGGTCGTGAGCCGCCAACCCGTCGAAGATTTGATTGAAGACGTTCGACGACGGCGTGACCGCTGTCGTGATCGGACTCAATGTATCCGTGTCAGCACCCTGTGAAATCGTTAGAACATCGTTTGATTGTGCCGTTGCTAGCCGCACGGCACCAAGCGAAACTCCTCCGAGAAATATAATTGCGAGTAAAAACGTCAGAACCCGACGTCGCATAGACCCTCCGATTCATGAACCGGGCAAATTTTGTAGGCCCGTTTGGTGCGGACCCCGGTCTTCCTTTAAGCAAATGGTGCTATGGTCGCACGGAGCTCGCCGAAACCGATCCTCGGCAACCCCGATCCTGCGGCGACGCCGTGCATTAACACGATGTCTCCGTCTTCCAAGAACGACCTCACCTCACCGTTCGTTAGCGCGAGCGGCCGGGCTCCCCGCAACGTCGCTTCGAGCAAGCTGCCGTACGAGCCGTCTTCGGTCCCCGAGATCGTTCCCGATCCGAGCAAATCTCCCGGCCGCACAATGCTTCCGTTGCTGGTCAGATGTGCAAGCTGTTGCGCCACGTTCCAATACATGTCGCGGAAATTAACGCGGACGATTTCCTTCGGATTCTCGCGCATCTTCTGCATGGCGCGTGATTGCAAGCTCACCGAGAGGTCGATATCGAACCCCCACGGCGCATCGACGCGCAGATATTCGAGCGGTTCGGGCTCTTGCGTCCGGTTCGAAACGCGGTAAGGCAGCAGTGCGTCGAGCGTCACGATCCACGGCGAGATCGTCGTCGCGAACGATTTCGAAAGAAAGGGTCCTAGCGGTTGTCCTTCCCACGACTGCAGATCGCGCGCGCTCCAATCGCTGAGCAGCACGACGCCGAAGAGATAGTCGGCGGCATCGTCGGTTGGAATCGGTCGTCCTTCGCCGTTCGAAAGGCCGACGATGAATCCAAGTTCCAGCTCGAAGTCGAGCTGGCGAGAAGGACCAAAGGCAGGCGCCGAAGCGTCCGCCGCTTTCGTCTGCCCGCTTGGCCGCCGGACCTTTTCCTCGGTTGAAATCGTGCTGGTCCGGCCGTGATACCCGATCGGAATGTGGCGATAATTTGGTAAGAGCGGATCGCCGCCCGGACGGAATAGTCTGCCGACGTTCGTCGCGTGCTCGATCGACGAATAAAAATCGACGTAGTCGCCGATAGCGATCGGCATGTGCATGCGCGTCAAGGCCCGCGCGACCAAAAACTCTTTCGATTTCGTCTTGTCCTCGAGGATCGTCTGCAGACGCTCGCGCGTGTCGTACCACGCTCCGTGACCGGTCTCGAGGAACGGGTTCAGCGTCGGTGACTCAAATATCTCGACGGCATTTCTTACGACGCCGTCGAGCAACCGCGCACGCGCGACCTTCGCCATGTCGACGATATCGTCACCGTATGCCACGCCTACGCTGCGGCGCTTGCCGTCCCGTGAGAATATTCCAAAGGGTAGATTTTCGAGCGGGAAGTCGCCGTTCACGCCAAGACGCCGGCTTGGCGCAGCTGGGCAGCCGGTTGTGCCGGATCGAAGGCCGCAAACGCGATGAGGAGCTCGCGTCGAACCGACGCGATCGTTGCCACTCCGAAGCGTCTCTCCCGCCACACGAGCACATCGTCATCGACCGTGAACGCGCTTGCGTCCTCGTCTTCGAGCGCCGCCACGATGGCGTCGCGCGCATCGGAGTCACGGAACGCAATTGCCGCAGCCGTGATCACGTTGAGGATGCCGTGCACACCGACGGCGCGAGTATTGTCGGCGCCGAGCTTGAGCGGGACGCGAAGCCGCGAACATTCCGCCAGCGCATGCGCGACCATTGACGCGGATGCGTTGTGGATCGGAATTTTCGCGCCGAAATTCTTCTGCGTGCGGCGGATCGAGGCCAGATGGTGCACGGTCTCGTCGATTTGATCCGGACGCGTCTGCGGTCCGAAGACTTCGCAATAGACATCGCAGTTGTCGCCGTAACCCGTCGACCAGCCGAGCAGGGTCTCGAGAATGTCGCCACGTTCGACATTCACGCCAATGGGTGAATCCACCGATGCAATCGTAACGAGGCCGAAGTCGTCGACGGCTTCGAGCGCTCTTCCGAGATGACGGTCGAGCAGCACGCTAATCGTAGGAGGCAGCTCGGCATCGCTCATTGTGAGCTCGTTGAGACGTGATGACGGGACGACGAAATGGCCGAGCGTCCTGCCGTCGGGACTGCTTCGCACTTCGGCGTCGAGTCGCAATACGTCGTCGATCGACGGCTGCGCCGGCGAAAGCAGCGCTGCGTTATCGATGGCGCGATCGATCAGCGTCTCTATCGTCCGAACTCCAGCGCTTCTTCGATCGTGGCGACCTGATCGCCGGAATTGATCGTCTCAACAGTGTCGTGCTCGCGCTTGTCCGGAGCCGGCGTCGTCACCTTATAGTGCTTGTTCGCCTCGGTGAGCCGGCCCGCGAAGATGCGGCCGTCGGCGAGGGTCACGCGCACGTAGCGCTGCAGCCAGGGCCGGATTTCGGTTTCCGTCATGTCGCCTTTCCTCTACACTGCTGTGTGAATGCCCCACGACTACGGCAGAGCCCGGATGACGCCTTTCCGCAATCGCGCTGACGCAGGGCGCGCGCTTGCCTCCCGGCTTGTCGAGGACGCGCGCAATCGCGAGGCCATCGTGCTTGCACTCCCACGTGGAGGTGTACCCGTAGGTTATGAAATCGCACGCGAGCTTAAGATTCCCATGGACGTCGTTCTCGTCCGTAAGCTCGGTGTGCCGGGTCGCGAGGAACTCGCGATGGGTGCGGTCGCGACCTCCGGGGTATTTTTCATCGACCAGTGGATGGTCGATCGACTGTCGATCTCACGCGAACAAGTCGAGGACGTCATCGAACGCGAACGCGCCGAGCTCTTGCGGCGCGAACGCGAATATCGGGGTGATCGCCCGGCACCGGACGTTCGCGGGATGACCGTCATCTGCGTCGACGACGGCCTCGCGACGGGCGCCAGCATGCGCGTCGCGGTTGCGGCAGTACGGGAGAGCCATCCCGCGCGCGTCGTCATCGCTGTTCCCGTCGCGGCGCCGGGCGTTGCTGATGCACTTCGCGACGTTGCCGATAGTATCGTCGTCGCGCGCCTGCCCGAAAACCTACGCGCCGTGAGCGTGTGGTATCAGGATTTTTCTCAAACGACCGATGAGGAAGTGCGCGACCTGCTCGCGCGAATGCGTTAGATATTCGGGAAAAGCGTGAGGATCGCCATCCAACCACCCAGACACACGCATACAACCGTTACGCCGATTGCGAGCACATTCCCAAGTAGCGAGTTCACGCGATCGCCGAGAATCTTTCGGTCGTTCGCCATGATCAACAAGAATCCGAGAACGATCGGGAGCACGAACGCATTGAACGCCTCGACGTCGACCGTGATCGAGACGAGCGGCAAATTCGGAATCAGAACCACTCCGGCAGCCAGCAACACGCAAAAGGTATAGAGACCGTAGAAACGCTTTGCTTGCATGCAATTCATGTTGAGCGAGCACGGCCAGCGAAATGCTTCGCCGAACGCCCACGCCGTTGCCAGCGAGATGACGAACGCACCAAGGAGTGATGCGCCGAGCAATCCGGCGCCGAAGATAACTCCCGCGTAGTGACCGATCAGGGGGACGAGCGCGAGCGCTGCGTGCGCGGCGTCGCTGACTTGCGTATGCGCCACGAAGAGCGTCGCTGCGGTCGTCACGACGATCGCGATCATGATAGCTTGTGTGGCAACAGCGCCGAGCGCGGTGTCAAAGCGCGAGAAATTGAGATCGGGGAGACGCAGCTTCTTATCAACTGTCGCGCTTTGTTGATAGAAGATCATCCACGGCATGATGACTGCGCCGATATTGCCGGCGATCAGCAAGAGATAGTCGCGATTCCCGAGTGGCTGCGACCCGAAAATACCGTCGTGGATGATGGAGCTGAGCTGCGGATGCGCTGCGAACGCGGCCGGGATGAACAATAGCTCGAGGAAACACAGCGCGAGCGCGACGTATTCGGCACGCTTGTAGCTTCCGGTAAGTACGACGCCGAGCAACAACACCGCGGCCGTTATGACGAGCGGCGCGACGGGGAGTCCGAAGATCAGCGCAACGCCGGCGATGCCGATGAATTCGGTCACGAGACCGGCGACATTCGTAACGAGCATCGTTACGAGCGAGAGTGAGGCCCAGCCCATTCCGTATCGCTCGCGAATCAAGGCGGCATGCCCGCGACCGCTGACGATCCCGAGACGGACGGTCATCTCTTGCACGACGAAAAGCGGCACGATCAAAAGAAGCTGCAACAGAATCAGCTTCATTCCGAATTGCGCGCCCGACGTCGCAGCGGTCGTGATGCTGCCGGCTTCCGTGTCCGCGAACGCGACTACTAACCCCGGTCCGCAAGCAGCCAAGTAGCGCAACACCATGCCGAGCACTTTCCGGTTCGGAGAGGCTAGCTGGGGGCTAAGGCCGGGGGAGCTGGTCGTGGTAGCCACAGGACCTCGTAGGTACGGCGACGCGGGTCTTTAGGTTACCCTAACAGCCCACTTCCGCGCAACGACCTCTGTGTCATTCCGAGCGTCTCGACCGTCACCGGTCGAGGGACAGTGGCCGTGTTGGATGGTAAGGCCACCCGTGCCCAACGACGCCGAAGCGTTCTTCCAGGAAGCCAAAGACCTCGAGGCATCGGGTCGCGATGAGGACGCCCGCAACGCGTACTTTGCAGTCCTGGACGTGGACCCGCACCATTTCGGCGCCCTCAACAATCTCGGCAATCTCTTTGCCCGAAGCGGCCACACGGCCGCGGCTCTCGCAACATATCGCGAAGCGCTTATGCGGCATCCGGACAATCCGGCCGCGCACGTCAATCTCGGCGTCGCGCTTCTGGAAGGCAGCAATCTCACTGCCGCTCGCAATGCATTCGAAGCGGCGCTCGCACTCGACGCTGATTGTGCCGAAGCACACCAGGGTCTCAATGCGGTCTTCGTCCGACTAGGCGATGATGCGAACGCCGATCGTCATCGCAAACTCGGCTTCCGCGATCGCAGCATCGACCGCGTTCCATATCGGGGGGACGGCAAACCCGTTGCCGACGTTCTTCTGCTCTTGTCGTCGGCAGGCGGCAACGTCGATCTGCGCCACATTCTCGACGATCACCGGTACGCGATCACTAAGCTGTTTGTCGACGTAAGCGATACCGCGATGCAGCTTCCCGAACACGATCTCGTTTTTAATGCGATCGGCGACGCCGATCGTTGCGCAGCTGCACTCGACGCAGCGGCCGAGCTTACGCGTAGGACATCAAAGCACGTTCTGAATAAACCGGCATCCGTTTTGCGAACGACACGGATTGAGAACGCTTACCGGCTGGGTGCGCTGCCCGGCGTCGTTGCGCCGCGCATCCAGCTTTTTTCACGCGGGGCGCTCGATGGAGATCCGGCCGAAGTATTTGCGCAAGCTGGATTTGCGTTTCCGTTCCTGTTGCGCGCGCCCGGGCATCATTCGGGCGACCACTTCGTCCGGATCGAAGATTCCGGCGGCGTTCGCGCCGCACTGTCTCGTCTGCCGGGTGCGGAAGTGCTTGCGATCGAGTTTCTCGACGCACGCAAAGTCGACGGGAAGGTTCGGAAGTACCGCGCGATGATCGTCGGCGGGCAAGTCTATCCGTTGCACCTCGCTATCACGTCCACGTGGATGGTCCACTATTTCACCGCCGACAATGCGCGCGAAGCGACATCCCGTTTTGAGGAAGCTGCCTTCCTTGAATATATGCCCGAAGCGATCGGACCCGTGGCAACGGCCGCCCTCGACGCGATCGGCGCAGCGCTCGACCTTGATTATGCCGGCGTCGATTTTGGACTCGACCGCAATGGAAATCTGTTGCTCTTCGAAGCCAATGCGACGATGACGATTCCGCCGGAGCCGGTCGCAAAGATGTGGGAATACCGCCGCAGCGCCGTTCACCGCGCACTTGATGCGGTTGAATCGATGCTTACACTCGCGACCGGCGTTTAACCCGAGCTCAGCCTACCGGTTCGTTAAACAGCAACAATTTCGCAACAAATTGGTAAGGCCACGCAGTTGGACTGTGCTCCGTACGATATCATCCTCGATAATGGAACTGGGACTACTTACCGTATTCAGGTAAAGACCGGCCGCTTGCGACGGGGCGTTATCTTTTTCAATTGTTATTCGAGCCACTCTCATCGCGGCGCATTACCGGCTCATTACCGCGGTAGGATCGACGCCTTTGCCGTCTATTGCCCAGACAAGTCACGCTAGGTGCCGCTTCGCTGCGCGTCGCCGCTCCGGCAAACAATATGCGCAAGACGATCAACTGGGCAAAAGACTATCGCTTTGACGAAAACAACCCTGACATTTTTCATGTCAAGGCTGTTTCGGAGTCTGGAGCCGCCGATGGGGATTGAACCCATGGTCTCCTCGTTACCAACGAGGTGCTTTACCGCTAAGCTACGGCGGCACTCTGTGCGGGCCGCGTAGTCTACTGCCTTCGACCGGCTCGCCCTGCAATTCTATCCGTTAATTTACTCGGGCGCTACGGCAATAACGGTAATTTCAAGCTTGAGGCGCGGATCCGTCGCCATCCGCTTCACTTCCACGGTCGTACTCGTGGGCAAGTGCCCCTTGAAGAACTCGCCCTGGACGCGGTTCACGGCATCCTGATCCTCACCGATGTTCGTCAAGAATCGCGTGAGCATGACGACGTTTTGCGGCGTGCACCCCGCGGCTTTCAGCGCGAGCGACAAGTGCGAGAACGCCAGCTTCGCTTGCTCGCCCGCATCGGTCGGAATCTTATCGAACTGTTCGGGAATGTGCGGATGATCGTGATACACCGGCGCCGCGTGGACGCCGGATATAAACACGAGCTTTCCGCTAGCCACCTTGATCGCGGGAACGAACAGCGAGTTGATCGCCGGATCGTAACCCTCGTGATGGATGACTTCCAGGCTCAACGATTCGGATCAGACCACAAGGGGAAGGGCACGACCGGTTTGCCGGCGCCCGGAGCGTTACCCGGATACACGATCACTTGCTGACCCTTTTGCCACTGCACGATGAACGACGTATACCCAAGCTGGATACCTTGCTCGTTGACGCGATAGTTGCCGAGCAGCGTGTGCACGCGCATCTTCGAAAACGCATCGCGGATCTTCTCTTGATCGAGTGAGCCGGCACGCTTGATCGCTTCGGCATAAAGCATGATCGCCGAGTAGTTCGACGCAGCGTGATAATCCGGATCGCGATGATGCATCTCGCGATAATCTTTGACGAAGCGCTCGTTCTCCGGCGTTTTTGCCGCGAAGTTCCACGCCACGGCCGAGAACGTTCCGTCGCAGTCGCGCCCGACGCTCTTCACAAAGAGCGGATCCGATGCGCCAATCGCTTCATAGAACATCTTCGGCGCGAAGTTGGACTGCTTGAGCTGACGAATCAAGCCAAGCGAATCTGTTGGGAACGCCATCGCCAGCACGACTTCCGCGCCTGAGGAGCGCACTTTCTCGACGACCGACGAGAAATCGCTTGCGTTGCCGGGATAATACTCTTGATAGACGATCCCTTGTCCGAAACCGCGCATCACTTCCGGCGTTGCGTTTGCAAGCGAGTGCGGAAATGCCGTGTCGCCGCCGATTACCGCGAGTTTCTTGAAACCGTGATCGTGTGCAATCGAGAGTAGTCCATACAAATAGGTCTGGACCGGACCAAGACCCTGAAAAATATACCGGTTGCCGCGGCTGAACATCACGACGTCGGCGGTCTCCGGCATGAGCATTGGCATCTTATAGCGCGCCGCGACGTTCGCAGCCGGTGCCGAGATCGCGGTCCCATACGGGCCGGTTACAATGTCGACTTTGTCTTCGTTGATAAGACGCTCGTACAAGCGCACGCCGGTCGCCGGCGCGCTCTGATCGTCGTAATACTTGAGCGCGAGCTGACGCCCAAGCACCCCTCCTTGCGCGTTGACGTGCGAGATACCGAGCTGGTAGCCCTCGAGCGAGTAGTGCCCGCCGTCCGAAAAGATACCGCTCAGCGAGACTGCAGCGCCCAACGTAATCGGATTGCTCTGCGCGGACGCCGGCCAAATTCCCAAACCTGCCGCCGCGGTTCCGGCAGCAATTCCCCCAAGAAAGCCTTCTCTCTTCATGCGCTCCGATTGGCGCAGTCCTCAAACCTCTCCTAGGAAGCGGCGCTTCACGTCTTCATTCGCGCGAATCTCGGCCGCCGCGCCTTCCATTACCGTCCGTCCTTCGCTTATAACGTACGCGCGCGACGCGAGATCAAGCGCCTGGACGACGTTTTGCTCCACGAGCACGACGGCGATTCCGCGCGCATTGATCAGGCGAATGAGCCCAAAGACTTCGAGCGTCACTTTCGGAGCGAGTCCGAGCGACGGCTCATCCATCAGTAAGACGCTCGGCTCCGACATCAGCGCACGGGCGATGGCGACAATCTGCTGCTGTCCGCCGGAGAGCGTTCCGGCGGCTTGACGGCGGCGTTGCGCTAGCATCGGAAACTGCTCGAACATCTGCTGCATTCGCTCGCGCATCCCATTGTGCGCGCGCGGCACGTGCGCGCCCATTGCAATATTTTCCTCGACCGACATCTCGCGAAAGAGATTACGCCCTTCCGGAACGAGCGCGAGCCCGCGCTCGACGATATCGGCCGGCCTGCACCCATCGATACGAGCGCCGTCGAAGATAATCGTGCCGGCCGACGGGCGCATGATCCCGAGCAGCGATTTGAGCGTCGTCGTTTTGCCGGCCCCGTTCGCACCGACGATGCTGACGATCTCGCCGCGCTCGATCGTGAACGAAACGCCGTGCAAGGCCTTAAAGTCGCCGTACGCCGCTTCGAGACCCGATGCTTCAAGCAGTGCCACTAGGGAGCCTCGGTGATCGGCGCGCCGAGATACGCTTCGATGACGCGCGGATCCGAAACGATTGCTCGAGGATTGCCTTCGGCGATGTTCTTCCCAGCGTCGAGCACCACGATCCGCTGCGAGATGCGCATCACGAGCCGCATGACGTGCTCGATACCGCAGACCGTCCCGATCCCGCGTTTGCCGAGCTCCGCGATGAACTCGGCCATGGCGTCCATTTCGGTCGGCGTCAAACCGGCCATTACTTCGTCGAGCAGCAACAGCTTGGGCTGCAGCGCGAGCGCCCGCGCGACTTCAAGGCGTTTGCGCTGCGTGAGCGTCAACGTCGATGCGCGACGGCGCGCAAGATGTCCAAGGCCGACGAACTCGACGATTTCGCGAGCGGCGGCGCGCGCCAGCTTCTTAGAACGCGCATGCGCGAGCGCGCCGACCGCGACGTTGTCGAGCACGCTAAGCGCACCGAACGGGCGAACGATTTGATAGGTGCGTGCGACGCCGGCCGAGGCGATTCGATGCGAAGGCCAACCCAAGATCGACGCGCCGAGAAAACGTACGTCGCCCGAAGAAGGGCGCACGATTCCGCTGATCACGTTGAAGAGCGTCGTCTTTCCGGCGCCGTTTGGGCCGATCAAGCAGAACACTTCTCCCGCGCGGACCTCGAGCGAAACACCACTCAAGGCTTCGACGCCGCCGAAAGCGACCGAGACGCTGTCGACGACCAGCAGCGCTTCACCCATCGGCGGTGCCGAAGCGCGCGCGCAGCGCTGGGACGATGCCGCGCGGCAAGAGCAAGAGCAAAGCGACCAACAGTCCGCCGAAAATCATCAGATATGCTTGTGGGAACTTGGCCCACAGCTGCTCGGCGATTTGCGTCATGACGACGCCGCCGACAAGCGGTCCCCACACCGTCCCGACGCCGCCCAGAATCGTCATGACGATCGATTGTAAATCGAGCCGCGATGAAAACGCGGCATCCGGCTCGATGTACGTCAAGAAATAGACGAACCCGCCGCCGAGCAACCCTGGAATCACGGCGCTCATCGCAAACGCGTAAATCTTCTCGCGCGTGACGTTGACGGCGAGGGTGCCCGCGACTTGTTCGTCTTCACGCAGCGCTTGCAAGCGTAGGCCGAATGCGCTGCGATCGATCCAGATCGTCAGCGCGAGCGCGCCGAGCGTAACGGCCAGCGTCCAGTAATAGACGGCGGTAATGTCGCTTCCGGGTGGCAGGAAAAGGCCTGCGCCCGCGCCCGTCGCCGGGAAAGCTGTAATGAGCACGCGCACCGTTTGCGCCATGCCGAACATTCCCATCGCGAAGAACGGGCCACGCAAACGCAGCATCACGTACCCGAGCGGAAAGGCAAAGGCAAGCGCGACGAGACCACCGCCGAGGGCAGCGAGCATCCAATACCAGTGGAGGTAGTTGATCAGGAATCCGGTCGCGTACGCGCCCAAACCGAAGAACGTGATCTGTCCGAACGAGAAGTACCCCGCGTAGCCGGAGATGATGTTCCAACCGTACGCAAGGCCGACGTAAACCATCGTTATATAGATGAGGTTCACGAAGTAGCCGTTTAAGCGAAGCGGCGCGATGATAAGCGCAATCACCGCCAGGATCGCAAGCGGCCAGCCGAGCCGCTTCACGCCGTTCGCCGCCCGAGCAGTCCGGAAGGCCGCAATAGCGATACGAGAATGAACAGTACGTACGGCGCCGCTTCCGCCAAACTCGCGCCGACGTAGTAGCTTGTGAACTCATTCGCGAGTCCGAGAATGACTGCCCCGAGAATACACCCCGCGTAGTTGCCGAGCCCGCCGATCACGACGACCGCAAACGCGTTGACCGTGAACTCGACGCCCATCTGCGGGTTCAAGTTGTAGATCATGCTCATCAGCGTCCCGGCCGCAGCCGCGACCGCCGTGCCGAGTGCGAAGCTGAGCGTACGGACGCGATCGATGTCGACGCCGCACGCGAGTGCGCCCTCGACGTGTTGGCTCGTCGCGCGTATTGCGCAACCGAGACGCGTGAAACGCAAGAACGCGCCGAGCAGCACTGCAAGCACGAGCGCTGCAACGAATGCGAGCAGCTTAGCCTGCGGAACCGAGATCCCGTCGATCTGGAACGCGCCGGTCAGATACGGAACGGAACGAAACGAGCCGCCGAACACGGCCAGCCCACCGCCGGCAAGAAAGAACGAGAGCCCGAACGTCAATGTGAGCGATGAGGCTTCCGCGGATGCTATCTCGCCCGGAAGCTTGCGCAGCAGAAACCGGTGGATCGCAGCGCCCGCGAGAAATCCGATCACGATCACCGCTGGAAGCACGATTAACGGATTGATTCCGATTGCGCCAAAGATGAACGCACACAGCATCGCGGCCAACACGACGAAATCGCCGTGCGCGAGATTCACGACGCGCATGACGCCAAAAATAATGTTGAAGCCCAGCGCCGAAAGTGCGAACACGCCGCCCAGCAAAATTCCGTTGACTAGCAGCTGGACGACGTGCATTCGCGAATCCTTGGAGCGGGTGGCGAGAATCGAACTCGCATCTCTTGCTTGGAAGGCAAGGGCATTACCACTATGCAACACCCGCGAAAACTGGTGGGCAGGGCTGGATTTGAACCAGCGTAACGCTTTCGCGTGCCAGATTTACAGTCTGGTGCCTTTAACCACTCGACCACCTACCCACGTAAACGCGGCGGCCGCCTTCTTTTGAGTTCTCTCCCCGAGACCCCTCGCGTACCCGTCTCGAGTGAGGGCCGGCCGCGTCCGAGTTGTGGTCTCATCGACGGCCGACTCCTTAGGGTGACCAGCCAGGCAGCGTGGTCACAGGTACGGCCGTATACTTTTCCAATTAAACCGCGCAGATGATTTACGCGTTCGGCCCCGAGAGCGCCGCACTGAGCGCGCGACTCGGCGATCCGTTTGATGCCGTTCTCTCAGATATATCGCATCTTCAAGAGGCGTCCGTTCAAACGCGCGAACGCCGGGCCCGAGGAGAGCAGCTCTATGGAATGCTGCTTTGGGTCGAACCTCGAATCGCCGTAACCTGGTTCATTGCGAGCAAGCTTCTCGCTGCGCCCTCGAGCCTTGATCACCGAAACTCATCGATCAATTCATTGCAACGGCTTGATTATCTCCAAAATGTGCTGGTGAACGGGCAGCCTGCAAGTCTTCTCTTGGCGCTGCCTAGCGAAGAGGTACGCAAATTCGCAGAGATGACCGCTGTCCAGCTCTTTCGGTCGCGTTGCGAAGTGAAGCGATTCAGAGAAAACTTTAACACGCCATTTCGTGAATGGGAGCTACTCGTCGTTCCCGCGGAATTGCCCGACGTGAGTTGGCGTCCGACAAGAGAACCGCTCGTGGTGATTTGGGCGCCTTATCTAAGCGCCCCCGAAACGAGCTTTCTCGCGTTCGCACTTGAGGAATTGCACGCCGAGACGTGGGTGGTGTGTTCCGACGGCGACGCGCCGGACGTCCGCGCGAATTACATCCATCGCGACGATCCTCGCGTCCGGGACCTTTTGGGACGCGCCTCTTGTATCGTCGATTCCTCGCTTTCCGATCCTGCTGCCGCGATCGCTTTTGCAGAGCGTGGCTTTCCGGTCGTGTCGAGCTGGACGACCGGTGCCGCCGAATTCGTCTCGCCGGTGGGCCTGTTCATCCCATGGGCACACCGCACCGTGTACTGGGGCGTGCTCCAAAGTCTCGGCCGGCCCGCAAGCGCGCGACACGCCTTCCCGGTCATGCCACCGCGCCTCACAAACGCGGCAATGAGCAGATGATTCACTCCTTCGGGCGGCAGGCCGACACGCTTGCGGCCCGGCTCGGAACGGTAGCATTTGACGCGGTCTTTACCGACATCGCTGCGTTACGTCAAGCCTTTCCGGCAGCGATCCAGTGCAGGCAACGCGGTGAGCGCACCTACCACTTCGTGCTTTGGAACGAACCGCGTGCCGCGATGGTCTGGAAACTCGCCACCGACATCGCCATGCGAGACTTGTCTTCTGAGAACCGTCGTACCGCTTTCACCGCTCTTGCCGACACCTCGATCGACAGCAACCCGCAAAATGACTTTATGTGGCCTGAGGCTCTCGTACGCGAATTTGTAGCCCTCGGCTCCGCGCAGCTCTTTCACTCGCATTTCGAGGCCTTACGCTATCACGAGATTACCGGAGGGTTTTGGCGCGAATACGAGCTTCTTGTCGTTCCCCACGAGCTTCCCAATGTGATCTGGGCTCCCACAAGACAGACACGTGTCGTGGTGTGGGCGCCGGAACTCAACGCAACCGAGACGGCCTTTCTCGCCCTTTCTCTCGAGGAGTTGCAGACCGAGACGTGGATCGTCTGCTCGGAGGGCGAGCTCCCGAGCGTTCGTGCAAAGTATTTGCCGGCAGACGACGACAGTGTCGCCGATCTGCTCCGAAATGCTTCCTGCATCGTGGATGCCTCGCTTGCGGATCCGGGCGCCGCGATCGCCTTCGCCCAACGCGGTTTTCCCGTCGTCGCGAGCAGCACGACGGGCGTCGAAGAATTCATCTCTCGCGCGACATTCTTTACGGCTTGGGAACCCGCAAGCGTCTGTCGAGCGGTGCAAGATGCGGCCGGCAGGCCCTCGTCAATTCGAAAGTTTTCGGCCGCTTTACCGCCGCCGCTCCAAGCGGGAATCCAGCCGACGGCCGAAGCAACGCTCGTCTCCGTCGTATGTCCGACGTACAACCGGCCGGATGAAGTTCGATTGCAGCTGATCTCACTTTCGAAGCAAAGCTATCCAAATCTTCAAATCGTGCTCGTGAATGATGGCGGCCCGTCGCTCCGGGAGTTATGCGATGAATTCCCGTTCCTTCGTATCAAACTCGTCGAGCTCGAGAGCAATGTCGGCGGCATGAACGCACTGAAGGCCGGCTGGCGTGCTGCCGACGGCGAATATGTCACAGCGATCGCAGATGACGATCGTCTTTTCCCCGACCACGTCGAGCGGCTGGCTCAGGCTCTGGAGCGTTGCGGAGGAGACGTCGCGCATGGCAATACGGTGTACTCCTACGCCGTGTTGGAGGCCGACGGCGCCGTCTACGAATGCGGCTATCGCATACCCCCTAATGTGCCGAACGATCCGACGTGGGTATTGATCAATGTCGCCATAACGTCAATGAGCATGATGGCGCGCACTCGGTTCTTCAAACAAATCGGCCTCTTTGACGATGCCCCGGAAGCCGCGAGGAGTAGCGCTGAGTACTACATGGAAACCGACCTTGCGCAAGTCATGCGATCCTCGGTGTACGCGGATCTTCTGCATGTTGATCATTTTACTAACGAATACAGACCCCGGCTCGACGGTGCGGGGATTTCATCAAGACTCCTGAACGGCGAATTTGCTCGCGATTGCCTCGCATTCGTATACAGGACCGTTCCCCTTCGCGATCGCCCCCTTATACAGGCCGAGCGCGAAAAAATGCTCGACGTGTTCTTGCACCGTTCACCCGACGAGATCTTCGGAATACCGACCTTTCAGTTTACTCCCGAGGAGGCCGCGCTTCGTCCTCGCCGCGAGATATAGTCCGTTCCCTCGTCTGACGTCCGAAAAAGTTTACGAGCGCCCGAACGCTGGGTATGGGGACCTCGTGCCCGAGTCGCAGGCTTTCCCTAGCGAGATCGAGTCTTTCATCGCGTACTGCATCGACTCAGTCGAGCAGGTCGAGGTCCTGTTGCTTTTGGCGCACGCCGAGCGAAGCTGGACGATCGCTGAATTGAGCGAACACCTGCGCAGCTCGAGACGCTCGGTCGGTCTCCGCCTCGTTTCACTCGTCGCACATGGCCTGGTTGCACGCGACGGCGTGTCCTTTCGCTACGCGGCAAGCAGCGATGACGATGCTTTGGTAAAGCGGCTCGGCACCGTGTACGAAGAGCGACGCTCTGCCGTCATCGATCGAATCTTCTCTGCGAAGCGCGATCCCTTGCAACATTTCGCCGATGCGTTTCGGCTCCGTGAGGATTCGACGGATGGCTGAGACCGTCTACATCATCGGCATCCTGACGAGCACCGCGTGCACCGTCCTCCTCTTACGTGGATACGTTCGCTCGCGCGTGCGGTTACTGCTTTGGAGCGGACTCGCATTTGCCGGATTGACGTTCAACAACGTTCTGCTCTACGTCGATCTCTTGCTACTACCGCAGACCGATCTCTCTTCGTGGCGTCTCGTACCTGTCGTGGTCAGTCTCGGTGTGCTCTGCTATGGACTGATCTGGGAGGCAGGCTGACGATGTATGCGTTGCTGTCGGGCGTGGTCGCTGCGCTTACGTTCGTCGCCGCAATCGCGTTTTTGCGCTCTTTCGTCCGCACACGGGATCGTTTCTTCCTATACTTCGCGGCCGCGTTCATCATCTTTGGGATCACGCAGGTCGCGTTGGGAATCACGAACTCGCCCGAGGTCAACCATCCGGCTATTTATGTCCCACGCTTGGTGACGTCGCTCTTAATTCTTGCGGCGATTTGGGATAAAAACCGAAGCAGCCGCGCGCGTCCTCCGTTGGAGGCACCGGCCGATCTCGAGACTTATCAGCGGCGTCGAGCCGCGCTCTAAGCCGTAAAGCGCGCTCGCTTGACCAGCATCGAACGAACCGCGTCATAGATGCGCTGGACCGGCGGTAGGCGATAACGCCAGCGTTCGTCATCTTCAGGCTCCGGGACGATCATGGTTGCGTTCGCCTCGAACACGACGACGCGACCGTTAGAGTCAATCGCAAAGTCGATCCCGCCGTAGTCGAGATCGAGCGCCTCGCGAATCTTCTCCAAAGCGCGAAGCGCGCGAGTTCCAATCGTAGCTTCGAGGCTTTCGACGAAGGCTGCATCCTCGGCACGATGTCCGGCATTCTCGGCCATGTCGGCGGTGAAGTAATGCACCTTCCACTGTTCCGCGACCGCAGCATGGAGCGGATAGAGTTTTCCATCCACGATAACGACACGATACTTGCGCACCTTGCCGTCGGAATTCCGGACGTCGAGAAACTCGATCAACAACAGCTCGCGTCCCGGCAAGCTCGCCGCTGCAGCCGCAAGTTCGCCGGCCGACTCAACTCGCACGAAATACTCACCGGTGTGAAATCCCGGTGACCGCAATAAAATCGGATAACGTAGTCCATCGATATGTGCAAGACGTTCCCGAGGTACTTTGAGAACGTGTGGCGTGATGACGTCCGCGATCGATGAGAGCCGCTCGGCATTGTGCGTGCGGCTCGTCGTCCGAACCGCTTGGGGACGGTTCAACACCGGACGATCGGTTCGCCCAAAGACGGCAGGCGCCAAGTCCAGCAGCGCAGCGCACCGTTCAGCATCGCCGATCGCGTTCCAGACGACGTCGTGCTCGGGATACGGGACATTTGGTTCAAGATATTCGAGGAAGACTTGGCGGACATCGAACGCCGGCGTCCGCAGCAAATCGTGCGCGTAGAGATTTCCGCCGATCACCGATTCGACCAGTAAGACTTTGACCGGGTCGCCGTTATGTAAAAATGCTTGGATTGCACTCGGCTCTCGCACGACTGTCGGCCGGTGTGCGCGCGCGCCCGCGATATCGCCGAGACGCTCGAGTACAAGGCTAAGGCCTTCGTACGCTTTTGGATTCGGATCGATCGCGAGAGCTTGTTCGAAGTGCGCGCGTGCCTGTGCCAGGTCGCCTTCGGTTAAATAGAGACTTGCAAGGTTCGTGTGACCGACGGCATCCTCGGGATGCCACTTGACCGCTTCGGCGAGCGCGGTGAGCGCCGGCCTTCGCAAGCCTCCCGAAAACAAAAACATACCGAAGTCGTTGAGGACGCCAAAGTTCGTTGGGTCCTCGGCGAGCAGTTCCATGAACGCCGTCTGCGCTTCTTCACGCCGCCCGAGCATGCTGAGAAGACACGCGCGCTGGTGCTTCGGAGCAAAGAGCTCGCGAGGCGCTTCCAGAAACCGCTCGATATCGACGTACGCCGCTTGGCGAGCCGTCATTCCGGCACTTTCCGTCATTTCAGCCCTTCTTCGGACCCTGCCGGGTAAGACGCTGCCAAGCTGCGAATTCTGAGATCATGCACCGCTGGCGCATCCATCGCGAGCGCGTCGTCGAGCGTATTCGCCGTTCTAAGACGAATCGTGTTTTGCTGTTGCTCGCCGACGCCGGATTTGGGAAGAGCGTCGCCCTTAAGCAGTTTCTCGACGGCGAGCAAGAACCGTGCGCCTTCTATCGCGTCGATCCCGACACAACGTCGCTCCTGGGCTTTCTGCGCGGACTCAGCTCGGCGCTCGAGCCGTTCGTTCCGGGTGCGCATCTCTCGTTCACGATGGCTTACGAACGTTCGATGCAATCACAAGCTCCATTCGGCGAGCTCGCTACGTGGCTTGGAGAGCATTTGCGCAACACGAACGTGCGCATTGCAATCGACGACCTGCACCACGCAGGCTCGGATGACGTCGGCGATTTTCTCTCACACGCGATCGACGCGTCACCACGCGCAGTCAAGTGGATCATCGCAACCCGTTCGTCCAAGGCCTTTTCGCCGTCGTCGTGGCTTGCGCAGCGCGAAATGGATTGGCCGATCGACGAATCCGAACTGCGATTCACCTCGGGCGAAGTCGCTCAGCTTGCGCAATCGGTTGGTCTAACGTTGTCGCCCCGCGGTTTCGACGCGGCTTTGCGCACGTCGGACGGATGGCCGTCAGCGGCGGCGCTTGCGCTCATGCAAGCCGAGACGCTCCCGGCTCTCGAGATCTCCGCAAGCAAAGCCGAAATCTATGACGCGCTCGCGCGTCTCGTTTTCGAATCCCAAAGCCAGCCAGCGCAGCGATTCCTGCTCGAAACCTCGGTCTTCAGGATCCTCGAACGTAACGTGCTGCGCGCATCCGATTGGCACTTTCAAGGACTCGCGGACGCGCCCGGTTGGGATGGCCCCTACATCGAGGAGCTTGGCGAAGGCGTCTACCGCTACGATAGTCTTTTTCGTGATTTTCTCTTACGCGTGCTGTCCGAACAAGGCGAGAGCGTCGAGCGTGATGCGCTCATTCGCGCGGCAGTCGCTTACGAGCGGCTCGATCGCATCCCTGAAGCGATGGAATATCATGGACGCGCGGCAACAACCAGTGCGCTCACGCGTTTGCTTTCAAAATACGGCCTCGGCCTAATCGAAACGGGCGAAACGGATGCGGTCGAGTCGGTAATCCGTATGCTGCCCGAAGACGAGCAACATGCAAGCCCGGCGATTCTCGGATTGCGCGCCGTCATCGATTCCCAAGCTGCTCGTTACGATACGGCCGAGGCGTGGTATCGCCTAGCTCTGCACGAGCTCGACGACGAACGCTTGCGCTTGCGGCTCATTTACCGCTACAGCCTCGACTTATTGCGACGCGGCCGCATGGACAGCATAGACTTGCTCGAACCTGCGATCGTCTCGGCGCTTGCGAGCGGGCATGATGTTCATCCGCTTCTGTGTTGCACGCTCGCGACGGCCTACGTGCAAGTCGGCCGGAACGACGAAGCGCGCACGCTCGTTATCTCGGCACTGCCGAAACTCGCGCCCTCGCTCACCGATTCGCAGCGAGCGCGTGCGTACCATCAGGCCGCATTCGTCGCCTTGCGCATCGGCGACATCAAAGATGCGCACACCTTTGCGTCCGCGGTTGTCGAGATCGCAGGACCCGCAGGACTATATGACGTTGCCGCGCGCGCCTACAGCATCTTGTACGAGATCGCCCACGTACACGAGGCGAATCCACGCAAAGCCCTCGAGTATGTCGAGAATGTCGCGTCGTTCGCGCTCAAGTGCGGCGACACGCATATCCGTGAGTGGGCGCTGATCGCGGCGTACTACATCGAAGCCGAGCGCGGCGCCGGCGCGATGATGTCGACGATCGAACGCTCCTTGAATACCGCCGACGTCTTGCAAATGACCGACGAGGCAACGAAGGCGCTTTTGCCGGGCCAAGCGCTGCGCTCGACCTGGACCGGCGACTTCGCGCACGCCGGACGATTGCTCGCGAATACGGCGCCCGATCAGGATTCGCCGGATCGCCGAGCCTTGCGATGGGCCGAGATCGGCCTGTACAGCGCCGCGGCCGGAATGATCGAGGAAGCCCGCACGGCGCTCGCCGAGGCGCGCCGCGAGAGTGCCGGGGCCGCGCCGGGCAAATATGCCGCTCAGGCCCTGGCGTACATCTTAGTCGTGCTCTCGATGTTCGGAGACGACGTTGCCTGGGAAGAAGTACGACGTGACCCTCGCTTGGGAGGCCTCGGCCTGGCAATCCGGGCGCTCGTGCACTGTGCCGAGCTGCTCCACGTCCACTGGGCCCAGAAGCGGGACCACGCCGGGGTATTGGCCGCGCTCGAGGATCTCCGCCGGCACGAGATGGGCGGCGTTGCGGCCATGCTCGAGGCCCTGCCGGCCCAGCCGCCGGCGCGGGTTCCGCCTCTGGCCATGTAGGTGCCCGAGGCTGGGCACGGAAAGTGATGCAAGGTCCCTTGCCGAGGTGATATGCCTATGCTAGCTTGGGAGCCCGGTCGACCCTAGTGATTGTCATGCAAGCCTTACAATCGCGGCCCAATTTTGCGTCCAACAAGGGTCTCGCCCAGCGGGTCCTTCGGGAGAGAAATTGCCTGCGCGAGGCAATCCTGCTGCGCGCGGCGCCCACCGAAGAACAGACGGTCGCGCTTGACGTTATCGCCGATATGTTCGTCGATCGGGTCGCCGAAGCGCTGACCGACGCCACGTGGACGCCATTGCTATCGTGGGCGGACGTTGCTTGTTCCGAGCGGCCCCAAGCCCCGGCGATTCGGCGCCTCATTACATCCGCGGTACCGGCGATTCGTACGTCGCTTGGGTTGAGCGAATTCGACGAACTTGAAGCCGCGCTCGCCCAAGTCGCGAACAAACCGCGCCAAGTTGATGCGGGCTTCCGCCACGATACGGTCGATGAGCTCGACGTATTGCTCGCCGACATGCTCGGCCGCATTCAAAACGCCGACGAAAAAACTGCCGAACATTGCCGCGCCGTATCGGCTTGGTGCGCGCGGATCGCCAACCGTATGTCGTTCACACGTTCCGAAGGCACGTTCGTGGCGCGCGGTGGCTTGATTCACGACATCGGCAAGTCGCAGTGCCCGACCGAGTTGTTGCGCGCGCCGCGCCCGCTGACCGATGCGGAGACGTCGGTTGTACGCCAGCACGTCATCACCGGGCACGAGATCATCAAGGGCCAACCGAAGCTCGCCGATTTCGGCGGAATGGTGCGCTTGCACCACGAGCGTTATGACGGCACGGGCTACCCGGATGGACTCGAGCGCACGAACATTCCGGTCAGCGTACGCATCGTCAGCGTTGCCGACTCGTTCAACGCCATGATCGGCCGCCGTCCGTATCGTACGCCGTTTTCGCCGGCGCACGCGGCCACAGAATTGCAACGGCACGCCGGGACGCAATTCGATCCCGACGTCGTCCGCGCACTGATCGACCTTATCGCGAGCTAGCTAGCACTCCGCGCCGTCGCCGTCTCGAACGAGACGCGCATTTGGATGCTGCTTTTCCCACGCCGCGCGCGCGGGCGATTTTCGTGCATCGTCCAGATTCGCGACGACGCGAATCCGGCGATTGATGCCGGCAATCGCAAGCATTTTCTCGACGTTGCCCGTCGCCACGATAACCATCGTGCGGTCATTTTTCACGGCCTTGCGATAGAATACCAGCAATTCCGTCATGAAGACCGAGTCGATCCACGTAGCGCTACTCAAATCGACGATGACGCACGAGCCTTCGTCGCGGGAGCTTCTAAAGGTCTCGACTATTTCGGGATATCTCGATATGTCGAGGCCGCCGGTGAAGGTCAGCGTCGCGTACGTTTCCGACAAAACATACTCCGGTTGGACACCAGCGCCTCCAATCACTGCACGCCGACGCTTCCTCGCTTGATTTTTTTTCGTGAACTGGTTTCGAATATGACGATTGTCACATGATTGCGTTTACTTGCTCCCCAGGCAGGGTAAGAAGCCGCAATGCTGGTTGTCGAATGGGAAGGCCTCAGCTTCGGCGCAAGCGCGGTGAAGCACAAGATTCTCGAGTATTTGGAGAGCGAGAGCGAGGCAGCCGATATGATTCTCGTCGAGGCCTATCTCGACGAGCTGCTCGGCAACATCTCGCGATGTGCCCCGAGCAAAGCGACCCTCGAGATCACGTGGCGCGCGGATGGCGCAGCCTTAATTGAAGTCCTGGACATGGTTCCGACGATAGAACCGGTCGGCGTCGCACCGAGCGAGGGCTGGCGGCTTATGCTCGCAAGCGCGCTCAACGGCGCACTCGACGTCGCACCCGATCCGGACGGCAAAGGCGATTGCGTCACCGCCGTTCTGCCGGTGATGCGTAAGGCTACGGAGTCTTCCGCCTAGATATACTTTGTCGGGCGACGGATCGTGCGCCACATGTGCGCGGACGGACTGCTGTCGTTGTCGAGACCTTCTTCAGGCTGGCGAACATTTCGGCCGAGAATGTCGACGAACGGCTCCCAACTGACTTTCGCGTTGGGATCGAATGAATAGATATCGTGGACGGTTATCATTCGCGCAGTCATGTGCCATTTGTGATTTCGCGCGGTGTCGTATTCGTGCTTGATATATTCGTCGGGCTCGTAGTCGGGAAAGAAACGCAGCGCCTGGTGCGCCTTGATCGCCCAGCTGATCTCTTCGTCGACATACGGCTCGACGAGTTGGGCACCCCAATATCCGTGGTCGCACTTGAACTGCCACTCGTTAACGTCAACATATCGGGGTCTTAATAAAGGCCGCGGACGCGCCGAAAGACTCTGAGGCCGAGCGAACCCATTGAGAAAATCGCTGCTTTCGACGGCAGGGCACCGAAAGAAACCCCAGAAGGCTCCGACCCCGTTGGTCGAGTCAGAAACTCAACTCTCCCTAACCTTGCCGATGTAGCTCAGTTGGTAGAGCGCACGATTTGTAATCGTGTCACCTCGGTTCGATTCCGGGCATCGGCTCCAGCATTTTGTGAATACACCATCATATGAGATCGCAATGGAAAACAACGACGACGTACGAGACGAAGACCTTGACGGCGACGAATTCCAGCCAACCGCATCCCGCCGAGATGGGTAGGTGTCTGGGCGAATATGGCTGTCAAAGTTTACGGTTGCAACCACATCGCGATCGAGGTCGATAACATCAAGAAGGGCGTCGATTTTTATCAAGACGTCTTCAATCTCGAAAAGCTCGACGGCGGCGAAGGCGACGCGTTCTTCAAGCTCGGTGAACACCAGTTCTTGGCGATGTTTGAAGTCGACAAAGTCACGCCCTCGCGTAGTCGTCACTTCGGACTCATGGTTCGCGATGAGGAGCAGCTTGGGGAAATCCGTCAGAAGCTGGTTGGAAAATACGGGATCAAGCTGATCCCGCCCTTCCGCTGCGATTTCATCGACCCGTTCGGAAACCGCGTGCAAGTCGTCGATTTACACGATGAATCGATTGTTTGGTTGTTACCTTACGAGGAAGTTCAAAAAGCCGGCATCGTGTTCAACGGAACCGGCGCGAAAGACTAGGCCTTCACGCCCGCCATCACGTGCGGGCACACCATCGTGCGCAGTGCCTCGCCGCTGGCGAGTGCGTCCATTGCTTCGTTGAGACCGTCGAGGCCGATCGTGCCGGTGATGAGCTTGTCGACCGGTAATTTTCCGGCTTTCCAAAGCGCAACGTAGCGCGGAATATCGCGACGCGGGACCGCCGAGCTCATGAACGCACCGCGCAACGTGCGGTCGCCGTAAACGAGCTGCGCCGGTGAAATTCCGGCTTGTTCCGACCCGCGGGGAATGCCGATTGCGACCATCGTTCCGCCGCGCGACGTCGACTGCACGGCCTGCTCGAAGCCCTTCGTCGTCCCGGAGACTTCGAAAACGAACTGCGCGCCGTCGCTTCCGGTAATCTTCTGAATCTGTTTTGCCACGTCGCCGTCCGCCGGATCGACGACTGAATCAGCGCCGAGCTCGAGTGCCTTCTTGCGCTTCTTCTCGACCGGATCCACAACAATGACGGGATGTGCGCTCACGAGCACCGCACCGAGCAGCGTCATCAGGCCGACGCCGCCGCCGCCGAAGATGGCGACGCTGCTACCCGGCACGACGTGCGCAGTGTAAATCACGGCGCCAAGCCCAGTCAATGCAGCGCAGCCAAATACCGCGGCGATCTCACCCGGCACATCGCTTGGAATCTTCACCAGTGACTCTTCCGCCGCGACCGTATATTCTGCGAACCCGCTCACGCCCAGATGGTGACCGATCATCTCACCGTTACGCTTATATCGACGCGTCCCGCGAAGCAGATCGGCAGCCGCGTTCGCCTTGTTGCCCGGCTCGCACAGCGCCGGTCGTCCGATCGCGCATGGCGTGCATTTCCCGCACGTCGGAACGAACGAGAACACAACTTTGTCGCCGGGTTGTACGGTCGTGACCCCCGGTCCGATTTTCTCCACCACGCCCGCGGCTTCGTGACCCAGCACGATCGGAAGCGGCTTCGTGAGAATTCCGTCGATCGTCGAGAGATCCGAGTGACAAACGCCCGCGCTCTCGATACGAACGAGTGCTTCTCCGTACGACGGATCCTCGAGCTCGATCTCTTCGATCGAAAGCGGACGGCTCGTAGCATAGGGCCGCGGCCGTTGAAAGTCGCTGAGGATCGCAACACGTGTCTTCATACCGTAATTCCATACGGCCGGGCCCACCCAAGCCCTTCGCGCGTCCCGTTCTTCGGGCGATACTCACAGCCGACCCAGCCCGCATAGCCCGATGCGTCGAGCTGCTCGAGCACGTACAGGTAGTTGACCTCACCCACGTCGGGTTCGTTACGGTCCGGATTTCCCGCGATTTGAACGTGCGTGTAACGTCCGGCCAGATCGCGCACGTGATGCACGAGATCGCCCTCGGTAATTTGAGCGTGATACAGGTCCAGCTGCAGTTTGAGGTTTGGCGCTCCAACGCGTTCGATCACGGCGATCGCTTGCCGCGTGGTGTTCAGGAAATAATTCGGGATATCGCGATGATTGATCGGTTCGATAACACCTTCGAGGCGTCGTTGTGCAAGCCGTGAAGCAGCCAAACGAAGATTCGATTCATAGACACGCTCGCAGTCTTCGATCGATGCATCCGCGGGCAGCAGTCCGGCCATGACGTGCACTCGCTGGCAGCGCAGCGCAGCGGCATATTCGATAGCTACGTCGATTGATTCCGCAAACTCGCGCTCGCGACCAGGGATCGCAGCCATGCCCCGTTCGCCCGACGCCCAATCACCCGGCGGAAGATTGAATAACGCCTGCGTGAGCTTCGCGTCATCGAGCGCCTCCGCTAGGTCGCGCGGCGGATGCTCGTACGGAAACAGGAACTCCACACCTTTGAAACCGCAGGCGCCCGCAGCCGAGAATCGTTCGAGAAACGGAACCTCGTTGAACATCATGGAGAGATTTGCGGCGAGCTTGATCACGACGCAAATACGCTCCGTAGCTCGTCGACCTGTTCGTCCGTCAAGAACTGCGTCTTATGTCCGTGCAGCAAGAAATACAACTTCGCACTCTCCTCGAGCTCCTCGATGGCCGCAACTGCCGCCTCAAGCGACGTTGCAGCAACGACAGGTCCGTGATTGGCCAGCAAGATTGCATGGTGCCGATGCGCGGCTCCGCCCACGAGCTCACCAAGCCGCGGATCTCCCGGACGCGCATAGGGGACGACCGCCACTCGTCCGAGTCGCGTGACCGTATACGGCGTAATCGGCGGAAACGCGTCACTTGCATCGAGATCTCGCAGACACGCGTATGCGACCGCGTGCGTCGAGTGCAGATGGACGATCGCACCGAAGTCGCTGCGGGCCGCATAGACGGCAGCATGCAGAAACTTCTCTTTGGTCGGTGCAGCGCCGCCCGTATGCGCACCGGTCGCATCGATGAGCGCGAGAGATTCGGGCTCGAGACTCCCGAGCGCGGCGTTCGTCGGACTCACGATCCAGCCGTCATCGACGCGCAGGCTTATATTGCCCGAAGTTCCGGGTGAAAGACCACGCGCCGAAAGATGCGCGCCGGCTTTGCAAAGTGCTTCGCGCTCCGAGTTGTGCGTCACGGTGCTAGCTCGATTGCGCGCAAGAAGAAATCCTCGCTCCCGAAGTTCCCGGACTTCAGCGCCAGGGCGATAGCCGGCGAACCGACAGTCTCGGTCCACGGCACGCCGGGATCGATTTGGCGGCCGATACGAAGGGCGCTCACACCAAGTTCGCGCACGACTGCGCCCGACGTCTCGCCCCCCGCCACGACGAATCGCCGAACTCCGCGCGCACGCAATTCGTGTGCAATCGTCCCGAAGACGTGCTCGATCCGCTCGCCCGCCTTCTCTTTCCCGAAACGTGCCTGCGTCTGCGCAACCTGGTCGGGCGGCGCGCTGGCGCTGATGAGAATCGGCGCTTCATGTAAATGGTCGCCTGCCCAGGTGAGCGCGCTCTCAACCAGCCCGTCGGCCCGATCCAATGCCGTCGTATCGATCGAGAATGTTGGCCGCCGCGCGCGCATGTACTCAACCTGTGCGAGCGTCGCGCGCGAGCACGAGCCGGAGAGCACGACCGCGGGTCCGTCGACGTGCGGCAATGCATCGACGCCGGGACCGCGTTCCAGCATTCCGAGCCGAACGAACAACGATGGCAGACCGAGCGCGATCCCTGAACCACCCGTGATGAGCCGCAACTCCTCCGTACCGAGGCCGATCGCGTGCAAATCTTCGTCACCGGCGGCGTCGACGACGAGATGACGGACGCCGTGTGCGCGCGCTTCCATTATCGCGGTGCGAATAGCAGCCTCGCCGCGGCGCACGCGCGCCAGATCGATCTTGCCGACCTTATGCTTCGTCTGACGCCCCAGCACACGCAACAGGTTCGGATCCGTCATCGGGGTGATCGGATGCTTTTCCATCCCTGACTCCGAGAGCAGCACGTCGTTAACGAACAAGTACCCGTTAAAGACACGCCGGCCGTTTTCCGGAAACGCCGGACAAAAGATCGTCATATCCGATCCAAGCTGGTCGAGCAGTGCATCGGCCACCGGGCCAATGTTCCCGTGGTCCGTCGAATCGAACGTCGAGCAATACTTGAAGATAAATTTGGTCGCGCCGCGCGCTTGCAGCGCTGCGAGAGCTTCGAGTGAAAGTCGCACCGCCTCTTCGGCTTCAATAGAGCGGCTCTTCAGCGCGACGACGATTGCATCGGCCTCGTCGAGCGCCGCACTAGCCGCGGGGACGCCGATCGTTTGAATGGTTCGCATGCCGCCGCGCACGAGCGTATTCGCGAGATCGGTAGCGCCGGTAAAATCGTCAGCGATCGCACCCAAGAGCAGGGCCACGCCGTCGCGCTTCTGTAGAACCACGAATGAGCCTCTCACGCATGCTTGCCGCCCGAGCGGAACAAGGCCGCCCGATTCGTGTTGCGCAAATCGGCGCCGGCAAATTCGGAACGATGATTCTCGCGCAGTTGCGCCTCATGCCGGGCGTTCAGCTCTGTGCTCTCGCCGATCTCGATATCGAACGCGCACGCGCAGCTGCGGCACGTGCGAATTGGGAAGCCGATCGTTTCGTCGCGGCCGGTTCCGTCGGCGCTGCAAACGACGTCGCGCGAAACGGAAAAACAGCCATCGTTCCAGACGGCGAGATCGCGGCGCAGTGCGACGTCGATGTCGTACTCGAGGTTACCGGGCACGTCGAAGCGGCGACGCATCACGCGATCGCGGCAATGGATGCCGGGCACCACGTTGTAATGGTAACCGTCGAAGCCGATGTTGTCGTCGGCCCAATGCTCTATCGTCACGCACAAAAGCACGGCGTCATCTACTCGCTTGCATACGGGGATCAACCCGCGATCATTTGCGAGATGATCGATTGGGCTCGCACCTGCGGCTTCACGGTCACGGCCGCCGGCAAAGGGACGCAGTATCTTCCGAAGTGGCGTTACAGCACGCCGGACACCGCGCTGCAGCACTTCGGATTCACCGAAGAGCAGATCCGGCTCGGCGGCTTTAATCCGAAGATGTTCAATTCGTTCCTCGACGGGACGAAGTCGGCGATCGAGATGAACTCGATCGCGAATGCGACGGGGATCGGAGTTCCGCAGAACGGCCTTACGTTTGCGCCGATTGGGACGAGCGAGCTGGCCGCGAAGATGCGCCCGATCAGTGAAGGCGGCGTCCTCGAACGCGATGGTATTCTCGACGTCGTCACTTACCTTTACGACGAAGGCAAGATCGTCCCCGATCATATCCGCTTCGGCGTCTTCGTGTGCTTCACGTCCGAGTCGACGTACTCGCAGCGCTGCTTCACCGAATACGGCATGTACACGGACCCAACCGGGAAGTACACGGCGCTCTGGCGTCCATATCACCTCATCGGGCTCGAGATCGGCATCTCGATTGCAAACGTCGCTTTACGCAGCGAAGCGACCGGCGCTCCGGTGCACGGACCGATCGGTGAGACGGTCTGCGCGACGCGCAAAGCAATGCGCGCCGGTGAGATCATCGATGGTGAGGGTGGTTACGCGACCTACGGGCTCCTTACGACCGCACGTCGCGCCCAAGGGGAACGGCTCGTGCCGATGGGCCTGGCGACTGGACTCAAACTGAAACACGACGTCCCCATCGACCATCCGATCAGCGAAGGCGACGTCGAGTTCGACGAAAGCTCGATTGTGTGGAAGCTGCGGCGAGAGCAAAACAGCCTCTTCGGTTCGGAAGCGGTCCCGGCATAGGTTTTCCACAAGGACGAGCGAGCGGGCCACGGCAAAGGCTGAGCGGGATGGCGAGTCATCTGGGTACAGAACCGTTTCTCACCAATGGTTCTCCTGCCGCCGTTACTGCCGGGAGATATGAGCGTGCCCTTGCGCTAACGACGCCCGACGAGACTCAGGGCGTCCCCGAAGATGCACCGGGCGTCACCCTGGTTGGATCAGCGCTGGCGCGGCGCGTACTCGATCTGCTGCATTACGAAGTCCTCATTCGATTGCGCGCAGATCCAGAAGACGTACACCACGCGCGCTCGACCGTTCGCAGGCTCCGGGCGATGCTTCGCGGTTTCCGTCCGTTTCTCGATCGCTTGTGGGTAGATACCTTGCGGGAAGAGCTGCGCTGGTTTGCGAGTGAGCTTGCCACCGTCCGCGACATCGACGTGACGGTTCATGCGCTGCGTTCGCGTGTCGATGCGATTCCCGCGACTGAACGCCCCTATGCAGAGGCCGTGCTCGATCCGCTCGAAGCCGCCGGCGAGGCGGCGCGCAAGCGTCTTCTCGCGACGCTCGATGATTCACGTTACCGAAGCCTTCTTGACGTGCTCGAGACGGCGGCAACGGTGCCCGTATTTGCATCCGACGCGGAATCCAACGCCGAATCACTTGGTTCGGAGAGCTTGCGCAAAGCGGCGAAACGCGTGCGCAAAGCCGTGTGCGGAGCCGTAAAAGAAAGTTCTCCGAGCGAGCTGCACCACGCTCGCATCGCAGTTCGCAACGGACGCTACGTTGCCGAAGCGTGCGCCTATGTTCTCGGAAAGCCGGCACGCCGCATGGCGCGTCGCATGGAGCGCCTGCAGGAAGCGCTGGGCGCGATCAGCGACGGCACGCTGATCGAAGAGCGGCTCCGAAGCTTGGTCGTGCACGACCGCGCGAACGTCCTCATCGGCGAGCTTCTTGCACTCGAGGCCGTCGACGGAGAACGCGCGCGCCGTGACTGGCAAACACTGCGGCGGAAAGCGCTGCGCGAGGAGTGGTTCGCGACCTGATGCATGGATGAACCCCGCCTCGGCATCCGCACGACGGCTCTTAGTCTCGGTCACACTGTTCGCCGTCGTCATCGTCGTCAGCTGGCTCGGGTACATGATCATCCAAGGATGGTCACCGTTCGACGCGCTCTATATGACGATTGCAACGATATCGACCGTCGGCGACTCGTCACACGATCTCTCGACTGCGGGACGTTTGTGGACCCTCGGGGTCATCGTGTTCGGCGTCGGCGTCACCGGCTACGTGTTCTTGTCGGTGGCCGGCTATTTGCTCGAAGGACATCTTTTTGCGGCAGTTGGTGAGCAGCGCATCCGCGCGCGCGTACGTGCAATGAACGATCATTATATTCTGTGCGGGTTCGGCCGCGTCGGACAATCGATTGCGCGCGATCTCGTGGCAGCGCAACGAACGGTAGTCATCCTCGATACCAACCCGGCATCCTTGGATAATGCCGCCAAACAAGGCTATGCGGTCGTGCACGGTAACCCGGCCGACGTCGAGACGCTCAAAGCGGCCGGTATCGAGCGTGCACGCGGGCTCGTGATCGCGACCGATCAGGATGCAGAAAATGTCTACGTCGCGCTCTCGGCCCGTATGTTGCGTCCCGACGTCTACATCATCGCTCGCGCGAACGCCCAGGATTCACTCGCCAAACTCAAACTCGCGGGCGCGAACAATATCATTTCGCCCTACGGCATCGGCGGTAAGCGCATGGCGCAACTTGCCATGCGACCAACCGCGATCGAGTTCTTGGACACCGTTCTCGACGCGGAAAGCAAGGCGCTTTCACTTGAAGACTTCGTCGTCCGCGACGGTTCGCGACTAATTGGGCAGCCGATCAAAGCCCTCTTTGCAATCAGCGAAACGATCATTCTTGCGCTCAAACGCGACGACGCAATGCAATTCCGCCCGCCACACGATACCGCCCTGCGTGCCGGCGACGAGCTTGTCGTCGCAGGCCCCAGCAGCTCGATTCGAGCGCTCGAGGATGCCTTAGGCCGAGCCCGCTAACCGCGGGGTCAGGGAGAGGCGTTGACGCCGGCGGCGTGGGCCAGTGCGAAAAATAGCACGGCGAAATCATACTCGCCCAGACCTTGCGCGCGTGCCGACGTCAGCATTTGATTTGCCACCGCTGCAGTCGGCAAAGGAACGCCGACTTCTTCCGCGAGCTCGAGCGCAAGGTTCACGTCTTTCTGCATCATAGCGCAATCAAACCACGCCTTATCCGGCATGTTCAGGATGAATGGCGCGCGGTAATGCAGCATCGGCGACGCGATGACGCCGCCGAGCATCACTTCGAGCGCAACCTCGCGCGAAATCCCGCTCTTCTCGGCAAGTAACAGACCTTCGCTGAGCGCAAGGATCTGAACCGGCAAGTTGAGATTGACCGCTACCTTCATGACCTTGGCGTGACCGATCTCACCGATTCGCCGTACCATTGGGCCGATCTTCAGCAGGTCCGGTTTGACTCTCTCACACGCGGCGCTGTCGCCCGCGAGCAAGATGACGAGTTTGCCCTGCTCGATCGTAAGTGGGCTTCCGAGCACCGCGCCGTCGAGCAACGTACCACCGGTCTTTGAAGCCCGGTCACCGAGCGCCTGAATGATGTGCGGCGCGACGGTGCTCATCTCGATCCAGATTTTCCCCGGACCCAGCGCCGAGAGAATACCCCTGGGTCCGCTTGCGATCGATACCAGAGCTTCGTTGTTTGTGACGATGCTGACCACGATGTCGCACATCTCGACGAGTGCATGCGGAGAATCGGCAAACGCCATCCCTTGATCGATGAACGCCTGGGCCTTTGATTTCGTCCGGTTGTAGCCGGCGGGTTTTGCGCCGGCGAGCAGCAGCCGTTTCATCATGCCGCCGCCCATTTCACCGAGCCCTATTACTCCTATCATTTTGAAAGGTGCTCCGCCCCGGGCTCCGCACCCCCCACGCGCTCCTGCGCTCGGTCCATCACCCTAATACTCACCACCCTAGTACTCGTTCGCGATGAAGAGCTCTTCGGCCGGAAAACGCGTTATCACACTGCGCCCGGTTGCGGTTACGACAATTTCTTCCTCGATTCGCGCGGCAGAAAAACCGTCGGATGCGGGGCAGTACGTTTCGAGCGCAAACACCATACCTTCACGAATCTCCATCGGGTAATCGAGTGAATTCAAGCGACTGATCACGGGACGCTCGTGCAGCGCCAATCCAACGCCGTGTCCGAACTGCAAACCGAAGGCCTCCATCTCGCTTGGGAACCCGAAATCTTCCGCCTTCGGCCACACTTTGGCGACTTGATCGGTCGTAACGCCGGGCCGAATCATGTCGATCGACGCATCGATCCACTCTCGCGCCCGCTTGTACGCGTCGCGCTGGCTCTGCGTCGCCCGTCCGACATTGAACGTGCGGTAGTAGCATGTGCGATAACCATTGAAGGCGCTCATGATATCGAAGAAGGCCTGATCGCCCGGGCGAATGAGACGATCCGTAAAATTGTGCGGATGCGGATTGCAGCGCTCACCCGATACCGCGTTGATCGATTCGACGTCGTCTGCACCAAGGTCGTAGAGCTTCTTCGTTGCAAGCGCGACGATCTGGTTCTCGCGGATCCCGGGTTTGAGCGCCTCGGCAATATCCTGGTACGTTGCGTCGACGAGCGCGGCCGACGTGCTCAACAGCAATATTTCGTCGTATGATTTGATCTCGCGTGCGTCGTGCATCACTTGCTGTCCGTCGCGAATCTCGATCTTTTGCTTCTCGAGCTCGAACCAGAGCGGCGGCTCGATGATATCGATCCCAAGGGGCATGTTCGCCACGCCGGCGTCTCGCAACAGCGAGGCGATTTCTTTTGCGCAGCGCTCGAACAGACCGGCTTCGGGTTGAATTGCGCCACGCAGGCCGTTGAGCCCGGCGCGGATGTTCGCGTCTTCCAACCAGTTGCAATACAGCCGATGATGCTTAGCCGCCGAGCCAAAGTCCCAAACCATCGGCTCGCCCGTCCGCGTCAGGAGCGCGTAACGCGTCATCTTGTCCCGAGTCCACTCGCCGATCGCCGTGCTGGTTACGTAGCGGATGTTATTGAGATCGAACAGCAACAGCGCGCCGAGATCAGACTTGTTCAGCGCCTCGCGGGCCCGCGCCAACCGGTATTCGCGCAGCCGATTGAAATCGACGCGCTCCTCGAAGTCGACGGCCATCGTGCCGGGCGCGGGGATCGGAGCATCGGAACGAAGCGATGTCATGATCAGTTATCTCCTACGACCCCCTACTGCTACGCAAGGGCGCCCTCCTTGAAAGCCGGAAAGTTGCAGCATGACATCACGACGACGCTTTATCGAATCAACCGCCGCACTCGGCGGTCTGGCGCTCTCCCCCGGCGCCGCGTTCGCGCAAACCGCGCCGGCCAACGTGCGCGTAATCTTCTTTGGCGTCGCATCGAATCTGCCGGTTTGGTGCGGAATCGCCAAGGGGTTCTTCGCCAAAGCAAACCTTAACGTGACGACCGAGATCACGCCGAGCTCTGTCTACATGTTCCAGCATCTCAGCGCCGGCGACTTCGACATTGCGGTCACCGCGATGGACAACGTCATCGCCTACGATGAAGGCCAGGGAGCCACGGATCTGAAGAATCCGGCCGACTTCGTCGCGTTTATGGGTGGTGACAGCGGGCTGCTCACGCTCTGGTCACGCCCCGACATCCGCAGCTATGCCGATCTCAAAGGCACCACGCTCGCGGTCGATGCGGTGCAAACCGGTTTCACGTTCGTCTTGCGCCGGATGCTCGAGCTCGCCGGGTTGAATGAAGGGGACTACCAGCTCGCGGCCGCCGGCGGGACGCCGAAGCGATTCGCAGCCCTTACGACCGGTGCGCAATATAGCGCGGCAATCCTCACCGCGCCGTTCGATCTCGAAGCCGATGCGAAGGGATGTCACAAGCTCGGAACGGCCCTTGACATCGTCGGACATTATCAGGCCTACACCGGCGTCGCGCGCCGTTCGTGGATTGCACAAAACGGCGATGTGCTCGTCCGTTACATTCGCGGTTATCTTGCGGCGCTACGTTGGCTCTATGACGGACGCAACAAGAACGAGACGATCGGGATCCTCACCAAGCAAGGAAACATTCCGCCCGAGGTGGCGCCGCTCGTCTACAGCGAGATCATCGACCGCGCAAACGGGATCGTTCCGAACGGCGCGATTGATATCCGCGGCGTTCGGACGGTCCTCGATTTGCGAAGCAGATATGGGGAGCCCAAGAAGACTCTCAAAGATCCGATGAAGTACATCGATGAGAGTTATTGGCGACGAGCGCTACACTAGTAGTCTTCGTCGGTCGAGGCACCCAGCGGTGAGTCGTCCTCTTCCTCTTCCTCGGTGACCTCTTCGTCTTCTTCTTCGACTGTGTAGCCTTCTTCGAGTTCCTCGTCTACGACCTCGACCGGCTCTTCCTCGGCGTCGCCCAAGAGTTCCGCGTCTTCGGTTACCGGCGCTCGGCCGTTGGCGCTCGCGGCAAGTTCCTCGTCGGGTTCTGAGGCACGCGCCGTACGCGGAGCTTCAACGAGTGCAGCCGTGTCGTCCGGCTCTTCCTCTTCCTCTTCTTCCTCGTCGGGTTCGGCTTCTCCAACTTCGGCGACACCGCGCGTTTGCTCGGCTTCACGCTGCGCCGCAGCGGTTTGAGTCAAGCGCGGATCTTCGTCGCCCATGAGCAAGCCGATTTCTTGTGCACGCTCACCGACGTCGTCGTCCGCAATCTTGATCTCGATCTCTTCCCGGTTTTCCGTGAGGACTTTGACGTCGAGCGCCAAGGACTGCATCTCTTTGATGAGGACCTTGAACGATTCCGGAACACCTGGCTCCATCACGTTCTCGCCCTTGACGATCGCTTCGTACGTTTTCACGCGACCAACGACGTCATCGGACTTGACAGTGAGCAGCTCTTGCAGCGTGTATGCTGCGCCGTAAGCTTCCAGCGCCCAGACTTCCATTTCGCCGAAACGTTGCCCACCGAACTGGGCTTTGCCGCCCAGCGGTTGCTGCGTGATCATCGAGTATGGACCCGTGGAGCGCGCGTGGATCTTGTCGTCGACAAGATGGGCGAGCTTCATCATGTAGATGAAACCAACGGTAATCGGCCGATTGAACCGATCTCCGGTGCGTCCGTCGCGCAGCCAAGCTTTGCCGTCGGCGGGAAGACCCGCGTCTTGCAGCCACTCGCGAATATCTTCCGCGTGCGCGCCGTCGAAAACGGGCGTAGCGATCCGCATCCCGAGCATCTTGGCGGCCCATCCGAGATGAGTCTCCATGATTTGCCCGAGGTTCATACGCGATGGTACGCCCAGCGGGTTGAGCACGATGTCGACCGGAGTGCCGTCTTCGAGATACGGCATGTCCTCTTCCGGAAGTACTTTGGCGATGACGCCTTTGTTGCCGTGACGGCCTGCCATCTTATCGCCTTGCAGAATCTTGCGCTTCTGCGCGACGTAGACACGCACGAGATGATTGACGCCGGGCGACAACTCGTCGCCGTTCTCTCGCGAGAACATCTTGACGTCGATAATCTTACCTTTTTCGCCGTGCGGAACTTTGAGACTCGTGTCGCGCACTTCGCGTGACTTCTCACCGAAGATAGCGCGCAGCAAACGCTCCTCAGCCGTCAGCTCGGTTTCGCCCTTCGGCGTAACCTTCCCGACGAGGATGTCTTCAGGACGAACCTCGGCGCCGATGCGAACGATGCCGTTCTCGTCGAGATCCTTGAGCGAATCTTCGCCAACGTTAGGAATGTCGCGCGTGATCTCTTCGGGTCCGAGCTTCGTATCGCGGGCTTCGCACTCGTACTCCTCGATGTGAATCGAGGTGAAGCGGTCGTCTTTGACCATCCGCTCCGAGATCAGGATCGCGTCTTCGTAGTTGTAGCCTTCCCACGGCATGAACGCAACGAGCACGTTTTGGCCGAGCGCGAGCTCGCCTTGTTCGCTCGAAGGTCCGTCTGCGAGAATCTGGCCCTTGACGACGTGTTCGCCGATTTCAACGATCGGCGCTTGATTGATGCACGTTCCGGCATTGCTGCGCGTGAACTTGAGCAGGTCGTAAGGATGCTCGAGGCCGTCTTCGTCGTGTTTGACCGTGATCTGCTTGGCGTCGACGGCAACGACTTCGCCGTCGGCATTTGCGAGCACGCAGCCGCCCGAATCTTTCGCAGCACGATACTCGATGCCGGTTCCGACGACCGGAGCTTGAGGACGCAGAAGCGGAACAGCCTGACGCTGCATGTTTGCGCCCATCAAAGCGCGGTTCGCATCGTCGTGCTCGAGGAACGGAATCAGTGCGGTCGCGACCGAGACGATCTGCTTCGGCGAAACGTCCATGAGCTGCACTTTTTGCGGCGGCTCTTCGACGTATTCTTCGGCGTAGCGGCAAACGACCGAGTCTGCGGTGATCTTGCCCTTAGGGTCGACGGGCGTGTTGGCTTGCGCAACGATGAACTCGTCTTCGCGATCGGCTGTGAGATAGCGAATCTCATCGGTGACGATGCCGTTGTGCACGACACGATACGGCGTTTCGATGAAGCCGTAGCGGTTGACGCGCGCATACGTCGCAAGCGAACCGATCAGTCCGATGTTCGGACCTTCGGGCGTCTCGATCGGACAGATGCGCCCGTAGTGGCTGTGGTGGACGTCGCGGACTTCGAAGCCGGCACGTTCACGAGAAAGACCACCCGGTCCAAGCGCCGAGAGACGGCGCTTGTGGGTCAGCTCGGCGAGCGAATTCGTTTGGTCCATGAACTGCGAGAGTTGGCTGGAACCAAAGAACTCTTTGATCGCGGCAACGACCGGCCGGATATTGATCAGCGCTTGTGGCGTGACCGTTTCGATGTCTTGAACGGTCATGCGCTCGCGCACGACGCGCTCGAGGCGCAGCAGGCCGACGCGGAACTGATTCTGCAGCAGCTCGCCGACCGAACGGATGCGGCGGTTGCCGAGGTGATCGATGTCGTCGACCTTGGCGCGGCGCTCGACGACTTTGATCAGCCGGCGAACGACGGCGACCATGTCTTCGCGCGTCAAACACTTCTTCTCGATGCTGGGAATCGCGACGTGCGCATCGTTATAGTCGCGTTCGAGCTTGCCCGAAAGCTTGTAACGGCCGACGCCGGCCAGATCGTAGCGCTTCTCATCGAAGAACAACGACTCGAGCAGTTTTTCGGCGTTCTCCGCGTTCTCGGGCTCGCCGGGCCGCAGCTTCTTATAGATTTCCTTCAGCGCGTCTTCGTGCGTCTTGACGTCGCTGTCTTTGTCGATCGAGTTACGAACGACGGGCGAGTTGTCGAAGAGCTCGAGAATCGCTTCATCGCTCTCCCAGTTGTGGCCCATCTCGGGCTTCGAGAGCGCGCGAATGAACGTCGAGACGTAGATCTTGCGGTTCTTGTCGATCCGAACGCCGATCGTACCCTCGGTCTCGTCGTTCTTCGTACCGTTGTCGGTTTCGAATTCTATCCAAGCGCCGCGATTTGGGATGATCGTCCCGTTGAAAACCGGGCGATTGTTCGTGTCAACGTCCTGTGAGAAGTACACGCCCGGCGAGCGTACGAGCTGGCTCACGATCACGCGCTCGGCGCCGTTGATCATGAACGTACCCTTGTCGGTCATGAGCGGGAAGTCGCCCATGAAGATTTCTTGGTCGGGAATGCCTTTGATTTCGCCCGACTCTGCCGTAATCAAGCGCACGCGCACGCGCAAGGGTGCGCTATACGTCATGTCTCGCTCGCGGCATTCCTCGACCGAATACTTCGGCTCACCCAAACTGTGCTCGCCGAATTCGAGCACCAAGTTACCGGTGAAATCTTTGATCGGTGAAATCGAATCGAACGCTTCACGCAGACCATCGCCGATAAACCATTTGAACGAAGCTTTCTGAAGCTCGATCAAATCGGGAAGGTCGAGAACGTTCGGAATCTTCGCGAACCCGTGACGGTCGCGCTTAGGCCCCGGATCCGGCGCCGTCGGAACGGTAAACGCTTCCGCGTTTACCTGGAACGTCGCAATCGGAAGTGTAGCGGTTGAACCGTTTCCGGTCGCTCCGTCTGCCTTTTTCTTGCTCCGGGTCTTGGGGCTGGCAGTCTTCGTCTTTGGTGTGCTCGTTGTCGCCTTTGTCGCCATCTACTCTTCGTTATAAAGACCGGTCCGCTCACCGCGGTTGCCGCCGAATCGCCTGACTGCACCACAACGCAAAAAGGCAAGGTCTCCCCACCTCGAATAGAGGACCTCGCTTCATCGGCGCTTGGCACTAGCCGAGCGGCATAGGCCGGTATCGTATCACGGGCCTACGGAGGGGTCAAGGCCGGTCACTTGGTCGTTACATGGTCGACTCCGTCCCATGGTTCACCGGCATTTCGGAGTGCCTGAGCGCGCTTCTGAAGGTAGGCGGCGGCGGCATCCCCCGGGCTCCCCTCGAGGACCCGGCCGAATATACTCTGCGCTTCCTCGAACCGGCCGGCACCCAGCGCCTCGACCGCTGCGTCGAACTCGCCGAGGGTCGCGACCTTGGCCTCCAGCGCCGGCGGAGCATCGGCGTCGCAGGCCTCATACAGACCGACCCCATGGGCCTTGCCCTTTACGGCAACCCGGCCGAGGTGGCGCAGGCTGTATCGCGAGGGATCCGCCAGCCGTTCGCGCGTTTGCTCGGTTAGCAGCACAGCCGCTCCGTAGTTTTTGGTCAGCCCCTCGACCCGCGAGGCAAGATTGACGGCATCGGCGATGACGGTGCCGTCCATTCGCTCGCTCTCGCCGATCGTTCCGAGCATCAGGGCGCCGGTGTGAAGGCCCACGCCGATCGCAATCGGCGGCAAGCCTGCGGCGACCCGCTCGACGTCGATTGCCGCCACCTCGCGCTGCAGTCCGATCGCGCAGCGGAGCGCGTCGTCGGAGTTGGTTCCCGCGAACAGAGCCATGATCGCATCCCCGATATATTTGTCGATCACACCGCGATATTGACGCACGATCGGTCCGACGCGTTCGAGATAGCCGTTGAGAAAATCGAAATTCTCGCGCGGCGTCATCTTCTCGGAGATTGACGTGAACGAACGGATATCGCTGAAGAGCACGCTCATTTCGCGCTGGACCGCTTCGCCCAGGCGAACCTCGCGTACATCGTCCTTGCCGAGAAGCTCGAGAAACTCGCGCGGCACAAAACGCGCGTAAGCAACATTGAGACTGCGCGTCTCTTCCAATATCCGGCGCTGGGCGACGTCGCGTTCCTCATTGGCGAGGCGAATCCGATCCGCAAGGCCGAGCGCCAGAGCGACCGCCTCGAACGCGGTGCCGAGCTCGAAGCCGATCTTGACGAGGAATGTCTGCGGCCAAAAGATCTTCCCGAGCACAAAGAGCATGGCGCCGAACAACACGCCGCAAAACGCGATGATGAAGTAGCGCGCGGTACGATCGCCGCGCCGTATCTGATCGACGGCAACGGCGAACACCGCGAAGAGCGTCAGCAGCGATAGCAGTTGGATCAGTGTCGAGACGCCTGCGCCGCCAAACGGACCAAGCGTTAGGTTGAGCGCAACGACGACGCCGGTGAGAATACCGATCGCGCGATAGCTGCGCGGAGCGCGTTCGCGCATCTGAAGGAACGACGTGAAGAACCAGAACGAGGCAATCGCGAGAAATGAAAACGTGAGGGACGAGATGAGCGGCGGCGTCGTCCCCGTCAGCAGAAAATCGGCGGCGAAGCCGGTGCGCACCATTTCCTCGGCCACCAGCGCCGCGACATACACCGCGTACGCGAGCAGTTCTCGATTACGTAATAGGACGTACATCAACGCGTGGTACAAACCCACGGCGATGAGCACACCGAAAAACGCGCCAAGGAATAAGGCGTCGTAGGCCACGGATGGTCTTTCGCCGTAATACCTAATCATGCTTCGCCGTTGGGTCCGGACGTGCTCGCCATGGGTACTCGGCCTGATCGTGACCGCCGGCGCGACCGGCATGCTCTACGCGTACGATTTGTGCGCGGATCGAGCGCTCGCGGGTTTGCCTGAGATCGACGGCTGTCACTGCTGGGTCAGTGGTGCCATCGGGTTGATTCTCGGCGTCGCGTGCGCAGCAGTCACCGCGATCGCGCGGCGCCTACTCGAACCGATCCTCGCGCGCATTGGTGAGGCATTTGCACGGCTAGCGGCGTCCCGGGGACGCACCCCTGTCCTACGTGACCTCGGCCTCGCGACCGTCCTCGCTTATCGTCTCGATCCGCTCGCGCGACGCCGCGCAAGCCGCGCACCGCCAATCTTCCTCTGATCGATTGGCGCCGTAGCGCGCCGTACTCACACATTTCGATCGGAGGAGTCTTTCGGTGTATACCGCCGTTATGCGTGCCGTCACCACGGCCGCGTTCATCGCATTCTTTCTCGTTGCGCGTAGCGCCGCACAGGCTCACGTTATCTGCGGCGACCGCGTCTTTCCCGCAACCCTCACCATGGACGATCCCGGTGTCGGAAACGAGTTTTCGTTGCCCACGATTCAGCATATCCCAAGCCCAGCGAGCCAAAGTACGACGATTGGTTACGAATGGGACAAGAGCATCACGCAAGATCTCGGTTTCGCAGTCAACGGCGACTACATCCAGCAAGGCAATCCCGGACCTGCCCAAAACGGCTGGGACAACATCACGATTACGCTGAAAGACGAGCTCCCGTGCATCGATAAGCACGAGCTCGCATGGTCTGTCGGCGTCGTGCGAGAGATCATCGGTACAGGCTCGAAGCAATTGAGCGGCGCCGGCGCGATCGACACTGTTAGCAGCACTGCGCCGACGTTTTACGTCGGCAAGGGACTTGGCGATCTAAAGAGCGATTTCTGGCGTCCGTTTGCCGTCACCGGCGAAGTAAGTCGCATCTTCTCCGATTCACCACTCGCGAGCCCAAACGCGTGGGCGTATTCTGCGTCACTGCAATACTCGATGCCGTATCAGATGCAACACATCAAGGCGCTCAACGTGCCGCGATGGGTTGGCCGCTTGATCCCACTGGTCGAATTTTCGATGACGAACGTCGATAACGGCGGACCGCCTACGGGGACGATCGCTCCCGGAATCTTGTACGAGGCCAACACCTGGCAAGTCGGCGTGGAAGCGCTATTGCCTTCCAATTCGACGACACGAATGCAACAGGGCGTCGGTTACGTGCTCCAATTCCACCTGTTCCTCGATGACTTTGCCTACAAAGACTTCTTCGGAAAACCTATCATCAACAAAGATCTTTGGGGTGAGAAACAATGACGATCATACGTGCCGTTCTGAGCATTGCGGTCGCCGCATTGCTACTTTCTCCGGTTTGCGCGGGGGCGCACGCGTTTCTCGATCATTCGGATCCTGCCGTCGGCAGCACGGTTCCAACTTCGCCTGCCGTCATCCATCTGTGGTTCACTCAGCAGCTTGAACCCGCGTTCAGCTCGGTGACGGTAACCGACAAATCGGGCGCGCCCGTCAACGATGGTCCCGCGCAAATCGATTCGGGCAACAAATTCGAACTCGACGTCAAGCTGAAAACATTGGACGTCGGCACCTACAAAGTCCAGTGGCACGTCCTGTCGGTCGACACGCATCGGACGCAGGGCGACTATAGCTTTCACGTCGGCAAGGGCTAAGCCGGCATGGATGCTTTCCTGATCGTGACGCGGACGCTGCATTTTGCAGCGACCGCGTCGCTCGAAGGCTCCTTTGTCTTTTGGTGCTTGATCGCGCGCACATTGCCGGAACGCATCGATCGCCGGCTCGTCGTGCTTGCCTGGGCGAGTTGGTGCGTAGCACTCCTTAGCGGGATCGGGTGGCTGTTCGACGTGTCGTCGAACATGAGCGGCACACCGCTTTCCGGCGTATTGCAAGGCGGCGTGCTCGGCATCGTCTTGACGCAAACGCAATTCGGTATCGATTGGCAAGTGCGCGCGGGGTTGCTCGTTATCATCGGCATCTGTCTGGCAGTCCAGGTCGGCGGCTGGAGAAACGTCGCACGTTGGATTGGCTTGGCGGTTTCGGCGGCGTTCATTGCTTCGTTAGCATGGGCCGGTCACGGCGCTGCCGCCGAAGATATTCCCTTCGACGTCTTGCATCTGCCGGCCGATCTCTTGCACCTGATCGCGTCGGGCGCGTGGCTGGGCGCGCTCCCGCCGCTCGCCCTGTTCTTCGCGGGTATCTGGAAAGACGGCGACGCCGAAAGCGTTTCCGTTGCAGGCCGAGTGACATCGCGTTTCTCGGTGCTCGGTATCACGTGTGTAACAACGCTTTTGATCACCGGAATACTCAATACGTGGTTTCTCAGCGGCACCGCGGCCGCATTACTCGGAACGCTGTATGGTCAACTGCTCTTGCTCAAAATTGCGTTTTTCGCGGCGATGATCGTGATTGCGCGCATCAACCTCCTCCGGCTTTCGCCTCTCCTCGAGCGCGCCGAACGCAACCTATCGGCGGGGATCAGCGCAATCCGCCGTCTGTGCCGGAACGCTTCAACGGAAGCGAGCTTCGGTTTCTTGGTCCTTGCGATCGTCGGAATCATCGGCACGCTACCGCCGGGACTCCATACGGAACCACGTTGGCCCCTACCGTTTCGGATCGACTTCGCGGAGATCGCGGTCGGCGCACAAAAAATCGTCGACGTCGCCTTCGTCCTATTTTCCCTCTTCCTGGTAGCGGCTGTTGTAACGGCCGAGCAGCGACGTCATCGCGGCATGGTCGCCTCGCTCGTCGCACTCGTCGTTTGCGCAGTAATCGGCGGAATCGCGCTGCGGCCCGGTGTCGTAACCGCGTATCCGACGACGTATTTCGCATCAACGCAGCCCTACTCCGCACCCTCGGTCGCGCACGGCGCGCCGCTTTTCATGGCGAACTGCACGGTTTGCCATGGCGCGGACGGCCGGGGCGACGGTCCGCTCGCACGCAAACTTCCGATACGGCCTGCCGACCTAACCGAAGAGCACATCTTTGCGCACAAAGTCGGGGACGTTTTTTGGTGGGTGAGCTATGGGCTCGGCGGCGTCATGCCGGGTTTCGCGGATAAGCTGACACCGGCGCAGCGCTGGGATGTGATCAATTACGTCCTGGCCCACGCGGCCGCCGTTCAGGTCGGCGATGTCGGCTCGCGGATCTCCACGACTGCCGCGCCCCCACTCCCGGATTTTGCGTTTGAGCAAAAGGGCGCGCAGAATACTCTGAGTCAGACGTTGAAGACCGGACCCGTGCTGCTCGTTTTGTTCGCTAACGCGCCCGAAGAACGCCTCGCACAACTCGCCGCGTTAAAGGGCGTAACCTGCCTTGCAGTCGACGTCGCACACGCTTCGTCCGCGACGCCGGCCATCAATGTTTCCGATGACGTCCGGCATATGCTCGGGCTCTTTCGTTCTCCCAAAGACGGCAACGAAACGGAACTGATACTGGACCGCAACGGCAGCGTCCGCGCGCGTTGGACAGCGCACGCCGGTTTGGCGGATACGACGACGCTTTCCACCGATGCGGTGCGCGTGGCGCGCATCCCGGCTGCGGCAGCAAATCACGCCGGCCACGGCGGCTAACGGCAAAAATGCTGGCCTGCGCGCTGTGTGTAGGGGCGTCTCCGGAGCCGTATCTCGAAGCGACGCTCGCATCGATTGCGAGCGTCGTTGATGTACTCGTCGTCAACGATAATGCAGGCGACATGCTCAATCCGAACTTGGCGACGATAACGGCCAGTGAGGTCGCGAAAGCCGGAGGGCTGCGTGTCGTCCAAACAAAGTTCGTCGACTTTGCAACAATGCGCAACGATGCGTTTGCCGCACTCGCCGCCAACGCAACGCCGGATTGGGTGCTGTGGCTCGACGCTGACGAAGTTCACGACGAGGGAATCGCCGGACTCGCGCGCGGTCTCTTGCCCAAGCTCGGGAACGAATACGGCTCCGTCGACGGATACACGGATCATTTCCTCGGCTCGTTTTCATGGATCAGCGACGTTGCGCGCCGGTTCTGCATCTATCGATTCGATCGGGAGCTGCGCTGGAGAAACGCGGTGCACGAAAAAATCGAAGGGCTGCGCGGCAAGGAGCTGATCGTCCCATACCGCTACGCGCACTACGGGAACGTCTTGCCGCCGGCGCTGTACGCGGTCAAAGACCGCCGTTATCTCGCACTCGGCAACATCGTCGACTACGATCCGCCCTTGCCCGAGGTCGCAACGCTCGCGAACATCTACGGACACAAAGGGAAATCAGCCCGTCGTTATCGCGGCAATCATCCGCCCGCGGCCCGTCCGGTCGTCGCGCGCCTCGAGCGCGAATGGGCTACCGCATTCGCCGAGATCGACCGCCTCTTCAACGCGGAGCAGTCGCCTCGTGACCGCGTCGCGAACGCTGCCCGCGGTGCGATCGAGGAGCTGCGATTGAATTTGCGTCGCCTCGAGCATCCTTTCCATTTATGGCAATCGTCGTGAAGGAGAGGCGTGCAACTTGTCGTCTTATCGAATGTCGTCGCCGCAATCGATCGCGCCAAGTGCGTTAAGCTAGATGCCTACGTACTTGGACGGGGGGCCGTTTTTCACGCTCTCGAACGCGCGGCCGATCGTGGCGCAGACGTCAGCGTCAATCTTTGCGATAGTCCAGCCGGCAAGGACGACGCCAAGAAGTGGCTCGCATCGATAGCGAGCGACCTTCGCGATCACGGCGTACGTGTCGTCGCGAATCCGGGAGTTGGATCGGGTTCGATTCATGCGAAGGTGGCTATCGTTGACGATCGCGTCTTCTACGACGATCGCAACTGGCGAAGCAGCGGTGGGAACGATGCGATCCTCTCGGCCGACATCGACGAGGCGCTTCCGATTCGCAGCAAAGCGCAGGTGATCGCTGAGGAAGCCGCTCTGATTCGTTCTGGCGCTGGCCACGAGATTCTCGTCGCGACGGAATCCTTCGGTCCGGGTCCGATCGCAAGGGCTCTCCTCGAACGCGCGCAACGTGGCGACGACGTTCGCCTCATCTATAACGCGACCGAGTCTACGCATGGACGCGAAAATGCCTTGGCCGAACTCCGCGGCGTCGGGGTTCGTATCGAGCAGTCGGATAACAATCACAAGCTCGCGTGCGTCGGGGACCGCGTTTGGGTCGGCTCGGCAAACGCAACCGTCACGGGCGGCGACACCGGCCTCGGTCTCGAGTGGGGCACCGAACTTCGTGGTGCGCAGGCAGCCAAGCTCGACGCACAAGCCGAACGGCTCTGGCATGAAGCGGATCCATCTTTGTGTGGGCATGCGCTCGCGTGCGACATCCGGGATCCTTTTCTTCGTTCAGTCCTCGGGTGAACCACGGTGTCGCTCTTCGCTCGTCTGACGACGATGGAAAGGCAACACGAAAGGAGATCGGAGTGAAGCTCATATCTACTTTTGCAGTTTTGGTGATAGCGCCGCTCGTTCCGGCGATGGTGAACGCTGCTGGGTACACGAGCGGTAACGCGACCGCGGGCGCCAAACTCGTGCAAGTCTCCGGCTGCGAAGGTTGCCACGGCGCCGGCCTACGCGGTTCGACAGCACCGAGTCTCGTTGGCATTGAGAAACGTATGAGTCCCGCGCAGATCGCAAAGGCGATACAAGATCCGGAGCCTCCGATGCCACGTTTCGGACTGAGCGAGAAGCAGGTGGCCAACGTCGTCGCGTATCTTTCCGGGCTCGACGGCGGCAATGGCAAGCCAATTGTGCGTCTGGTTCCGGCGAATCCGACGCAAGAGGCGACGGTTAACGTCACGTTCCCCGGCACACCGCCTTCCGTTGCGCAAGTCGAAGCGACGATGCAAATGGGTTCGATGAGTCACGGAAGCGGATGGCTACCGCTCCACAAGACCTCGGATCCACATACGCTCGCAACGAAGGTCCATTTCTCGATGGGTGGACCGTGGATGATCCGCGTGCAATATGGCGGTAAAGTGATGGCCGTGCCGATCACCGTCGGAGGCTGACATGATTCGAATCGCTCGCGGCGCGTTCGTGCGCGCTTCGGCGTCGGCGCTCATGTCGGCAAGCGTCGTTGCACCGCTCTCCGCAAAAGCCGCCGAATCAGAAACGCTCGACGTCACGCTGACCGCGAAGCCGTTGACCTTTCGGCCATTTCCCGGTGTCGTCTCTGCGGGACTTGCTTATAATGGCAGTATTCCGGGGCCGCTGCTTCGCATTCGCCACGGGCAACGTCTGCGCGCGCATTTCCTCAATCGGACCGGCTCGCTCAGCACGGTCCACTGGCACGGGATGATCTTACCGAATGTCATGGACGGCGTTCCCTACGTGACGCAAAAGCCCGTACGAGACGGCGACGAATATCTCTACGAATTCGTTCCGGGACCGCCCGGGTCGCGCTGGTATCACAGCCACGTCGGCGACCAGTTGTTCCAGGGACTCTTCGGAATGATCATCGTCGACGACGTGCGCGACGAACCCGCTGACGTCGACGTTGCGTTGGTCTTTCACGACGTGCCTAAGAGGTCGACGATCCGAGCCGCCATGCGTGGCGTCAGCACGGCCCCGATGGTTGACCCTGCCGGTTCGCCGGAACTTCTGGCAATGTCGCCCGACGATAGAATGGGCGATGAGGTTGCCTACGCGGCGCATTGCATCAATGGTGCCTGCTATCCTAACGTGCGTCCAATCGTGGTTCGCGTCGGTCACCGGGTTCGTTTGCGTATTCTCAACGCGAATCCGACGCAGACGCGCTACATCCGCCTAGGCGGACATCGGTTGCACGTCACGCACAGCGATGGTAATCCGCTGCCGCAACCGATCGACGTCGACGCGTTGCGTGTCGGCGTCGCGGAACGCTACGATGCGTGGTTCGAGGTTACGAAGCCCGGCGCGTGGCTGCTGCAAGGTCTGGCTGCGGATCCGATGGCCTTCGAGCAAGCCGTTGTCGTACACACGCCCGGCATGGAGAATGCATCGCCGCTCGGTTCGCCCTCCGCGCTCGAAGGCGTCCGCTTTTTCACGTACGAACTGGCTGGCGCAGCCGGCTCTCCCGGGAGCAGACCGGCCGCAATTCCGATAGACAAGCGCGCCTCGTACGTACTTGGCGGAGGCAAATGGGCCTCTTCGCGATGGACGATGAACGGCAAAACGTGGCCGCACACACAAAGGATCGTCGTCCGTCGGGACGATCGCGTCGAGGTGCATTTCAAGAACACGACCGACATGCATCATCCAATGCATCTTCACGGGCACGTTTTCGAGCTGGTCGCGATGAACGGCCGTGCCCTTCGCTATCCGTTGTCCAAGGACGTGACGCTCGTCGATCCAAACGGTGGAACGGCAACGTGGCGATTCGCGGCGACTTCTCCGCCCGGCCGGTGGGTGCTGCATTGCCACAACGATGTGCATATGATGGACGGCATGATGACGGAGGTCGACTACATGGCATGAAGCGGATTCATCTTTGTACGGGCATCCTCGAGCGCGCGGGTTGCCTTCTTCTGGTCGCGAGCCGGTACCGCAATCATCCCGGCCCACTCTGGAATCTTCCGGGAGGACGGCAAGAACCGTACGAGCTCCTCGAGGCTGCGCTGCAGCGCGAATTCGACGAAGAGGTCTCGCTGCCGGTCGAGATCGTGAACGTTGCGTACGTGGCGGAGTCGTTCGATCGCTTAACCGAAACGCAGTTCACCAATGTCGCGTTTGTGGTGCGCTCCGACGGCGAGCCGAAGATGCGCGACGGTGATCTGCACGCCGTTGATTTCGCGTGGGTACCTCTCGCGTCGGTCGGCGAGCGTCTAAGCGCGGACGTCGTCCGCAAACCCCTCCTCAGTTATCTGAACGGCGACCGCCGCGGTTATTATGGATTCCAAGAAGCCGGAATTACGATCGAGTTCAACGACTAAGCTTCTCGCGCAAAAGCTCCTCGAGCATCTCGGCATTGCGCGCCGCGTTTCCGCGGCGGTGATTGTTGAAGTAGGCGTAAACCTCGCGGACTTTCGGCTGCGCCGCGAGATCGATGATCCGATCGGTCCACGGTGTGAGCTCCTCTTGGGAATATAAATATTCATAGCGCGTCGCATTGTCGCCGCTCCACCACTGCTCGTAATTGCGGCCGTGAAACCGAACGTATGCGAGCGACGCGGTTACGTCGGCGCCCGGACGCAAGAGCGTTCGAAACTGGGGTTCGTCGACGTTGGTCCACGAAACACCCAGCTCACTGAGCAGCGTCAGCGTTTCGTTCGTCTGCCACTTGCGATTGCGGAATTCGACGACGAGTGGAACCGCGCCGAGTGCCTCGCACACCTTGCGCAAATATGCTTCGTTGCGGGGTTCCGGTTTGAAGCCGCTCGGAAACTGCAAAAGCCCGCAGGCGAGCTTCTTGCTTTCGACCAGCGGCTGTACGCCGTCGAGCCAGGCCGCGGCATCCGGATGGACCACCTCTGCACCAGCGGCATGCGTAACCGTCCCCGGCACCTTGACCGCAAAGCGGAAGTCGTCTGGCGTCCGCGCTGCCATCGAGGCAAACGTCTTCGCGCCTAGGATCCGATAGTAGGTCGCATCGATCTCGACTGCACCGAAATGACGTGCGTAGAACGGCAACATGTCGGTCGCCTTGATCTTTTCGGGGTAGAACGTGCCCTTCCACTCAGCGTATGAGTATCCACACGTTCCGACATAGAGTTTCGCCGCCATATAAACCAAACTTCGCGGCGTCGGGAGGGAAACCGGCCTGCCTGAGGCGGAGAGTCTGCCATGCAAAGCGCGGAGCGCGCCAAAACGCCGCTCGTAACATGGCCCGGGTTGATCATGGATATCCCACTCGGAATCGGTGGGATATTGGCGCACGCGGTTCGCAATCACGGCGATCGCGAGATCGTCTCGCGCGACGGTGATGCAATTTTCCGGTACGCCTATGCTGATTTTGGACGCCGTTGTGCGCAGTTGGCAAACGCGCTCGCGCGTTTAGGCATTCGTCCGGGTGATTGCGTCGCAAGTTTTGCGTGGAACACGCATCGGCATCTCGAGCTCTATTATGCCGTACCGTCATCCGGTGCGGTACTGCATACGGCAAACATTCGGCTCTTCGCAGACCAGATCGCATATGTGATCGAGCACGCCGACGACAAAGCAATCTTCGTCGACGCTTCACTGGTACCGGTTCTGCGGAAAGCGATCGACGCGCGACCCCAGCTCGCGAACCGCATCTACGTCGTCATGGGCCAAGGCTCGGAGACGCTCCCCAACGCCTACGATTACGAAACATTACTGGCCGCCGAATCGCCGTCGTGCGAATGGCCCGTGCTCGACGAGCGCGATGCCGCCATGATCTGCTATACCTCGGCGACGACCGGTGATCCAAAAGCAGCGGTCTTCAGCCATCGTTCGACGTTCATCCATGCTCTCGCGATCAACAGTGCCGACGTCTTCAGCATCGCGCGTCGCGACGTCGTGCTCCCGATCGTGCCGATGTTTCACGTCAACGCTTGGGGCATTCCGTTTGCTGCCGTGCTTTCAGGCGCCAAGATCGTCATGCCGGGCAGCCGTCTGGATCCAGCCGGGCTCATCGAGCTCTTCGAATCCGAAAGGGTTACCTTCAGCGGCGGCGTCCCGACCGTTTGGCTGGCGATACGCGACGCGCTTCGCGCGGCCGGAAAGCGTTTGCCGTCGCTCGATCGTGTGATTATCGGAGGCTCTGCGGTTCCACCGCAACTGATGGACGATTTGGAATCGCTCGGCATTCGCGTCACGCATGCCTGGGGCATGACCGAGATGAGTCCGCTCGGAACGACGGTTCCACTCTTCGGCCCCGAAGACGGACCACTCGAAGCGCTGACCCCACGTAAGCGCAAGCAGGGAAAATTTTCGCCGATCGTATCATGGCGCGTGCTCGACGATCTCGGCAACGAGGTCCCGCAAGATGGGGCGACGCGCGGCGAGCTGTGGGTCCGCGGTCCGTCAGTCGTTTCCGCATATTATAAGACGCCGGCTTCGAACGCGTTTGCCGACGGATGGTTTCGCACCGGCGACATCGTCACGATCGACCAAGACGGCTACATCGAGATCGTCGATCGCTCCAAAGACCTCATCAAGTCAGGCGGCGAGTGGATTAGCTCGGTCGATCTCGAGAACACCTTGATGGGTCATCCGCACATCAAAGAAGCCTGCGTGTTCGGCGTTGCGCATCCGAAATGGGATGAACGCCCGGTTGCCGCGGTCGTCGTGCGCGAGAACGTCACGCTTTCAGAGGACGAGGTCCGCGCGTGGCTTGGCGAGCGCATCGCAAAGTGGCAATTGCCCGATCGTGTGGTGTTCGTCGACGCGATTCCGCGCACGGGCGTTGGAAAGTTCCTCAAACGTGAGCTGCGCGAGCGCTACAAAGATCTTTATACGGGCAATTCTTAAAGACTGATCTCTTCCATCAGTGCTTTGAGATCGCCGCCAAGCGTGTCGGCGACGCGACGCCGTTCTTCAGGCGTGCGGTTTTGGCTCAGTTTTGCCTTGGCTTCGATGCGTACGATGGGAATCTCGAACGCTACGATTTGTCGAGCCATGTGTTCGAAATATTCTTTATCGACGTCCTCGACCGTGTAGCGCGGATTCATTCCGGCCTCTTCGCGATCGGTCAGCGTCCGCAGAAGCTCGCGAACGTCGGATGGATCGTCGACGATCTTGGCTTTTCCGTAAACGTGAACCGCGGTATAGTTCCAGGTCGGCACGGCCGCGGCGTCCGTTTTATACCACGTCGGCGAGACGTACGCGTGCGGGCCTGTGAAGATCACGAGCTGCCCCGAATCCCCGAATGACTGCCAATGCGGATTCGCTCGCGCCATATGAGCGCGCAACCTGCCAAGCGGCGCGGGCTTCGGATCGTAGAGAAACGGCAGATGCGTCGCAAACAGCTCGCCACGCAACGTCGTCACGAGCGTCGCAAACGCGTTCGCTCGCATGAAAGAACGGATCCAGTCCGGATCGTCAACGATGAAGTGCTTGGGAATATACATCAGCGTTTATAGGTTAGCACATACTCGGGAACGCCGACGATAGGCGTCACCGCGGCATCCGGAATCGGCGTACCGTAGGCCGTTCGCATCGGCAGCACACCGGCCCAAACCAGGCGCTCGAAGTCACCGCGATCGTCGAGGGGGCCGCCGGTGCGGACCTTCGCGCTCGCTTCTTCGAGTGAGAGCTTCACGACGGACGTCGCTTTCAGCTCGTTTTCATTCGGCGACCGCGCTTCGCGTGAACGTCCCGGGACGAGATGTTCGACGATGCATTCCAGGCCGTGCAGCTTTTCCTCGATGTTGCTCACCAGCTGCGCCGCTCCGAAGATCATCACGGAACGGTAGTTCATCGAATGCTTGAACGTGCTGCGCGCCAGGACCAAACCGTCGGTCAAGGTCACGGTCACGCAGACAGGGACGCCTTCCGACATTCGCTTGCACCACTGCGCCGCCGCGCTGCCGTGCAAGTATATGGAATCGCCGTCGCGTCCGAAGGCGGTCGGAATGACGACCGGAGACTCGACATCGACGAAGGCGACGTGCGCAATCATGCCTTCATCCAAGATTGCGTAGATCGGCTCCCGATCGTACACGCCGCGCTCGGGGTGACGGCGGACGCGCAGCCGAGTTTGCATGATCGACTTTCCTTTGTTATAGTACAAACCAGTGAACGTACCATTACGATATCAGATCAACGGCGAGGGGTCAAACGCGATCGCGTCCAGCATCGAACGGGAGATTCGTGACGGCCGCTTGACGCCGGGCGTAAAACTGCCGACGGTACGCGCCCTCGCAAAAGAACTCCAGCGCAGTCACGGCACTATTGCGGCTGCTTATCGCATTTTGCAAACGCGCGGCGTCATCGTTTCCGACGGACGCCGCGGAACGATCGTACGTCCGGCGCCCCCCGTTTTCCGCAGCGTTGGAAAACTCGAGGTCGCGGGCGATCTCGAAAACCTTGCCGACGGAAATCCCGATCCGGCGCTTCTTCCGCGCCTAACGACCGCGCTTCGCGCCGTCCCCAAGGAGCCGGTCCTTTACGGCGGACCGGCGCATGATGCGCGTTTGATGGAACGCGCCGCGCGCGCGTTCAAGAGTGACAATGTCGGATACAGCGCGATCGCCGTGCTCGGCGGCGCGCTCGACGGCATCGAACGCGCCCTTGCCGCAAATCTTCGCGCGGGCGACGAAGTCGCGGTCGAAGATCCGATCTATCCCGCGCATCTCGATTTGCTCGGCGCACTCGGCCTGACGCCAATTCCCGTTCCGCTCGACGAACACGGCATGCTTCCCGATCGTCTCGCGGCTGCGATACGCCGCGGCGCGCGTGCGCTCCTCATCTCACCTCGCGCGCAGAATCCGACCGGCGCCGCCATCGATGCAAAACGGCAAGTGGATCTGCTTGCAACGATCGCGCAAGCCGAGAATCTGTTCGTAATCGAAGACGATCACGCATGGCTTGTCGCCGGCGCGCCGTATCGAAGTCTAACGCCGAAGCGCGAACGCTGGTTCGTCGTTCGCTCGTTCTCAAAACCATTCGGTCCCGATCTCCGCATCGCGATCGCTTCCGGCGATCCCGCGACGATTGCACGGATCAAAGGGACACAGCAACTCGGCGTCGGCTGGGTCTCAAATATTCTGCAATCGACAGCGCTCGCGCTCTGGGGTGATCCCGCCGTCATGCGCGCTATCGACCAGGCCCGCGCAAGCTACGCTGCGCGTCGTGGGATGTTGATCGCCGCACTCGCGCAGGTCGGAATCGACGTCTCGATTCCGAGCGGGCTCAACTGTTGGATCCCCGTCGCAGACGAATCCGCAACGCTCGCCCAGCTGCGAGACGCCGGTTATGCGTGCGCTCCCGGAACGCGCTTTCGAATCGAAACGCCGCCCGCGATTCGCGCCACGATCGCGCGTCTTAGTAACCGGGCCGCCACCGGATTTGCCGCCGCCCTTGCGCAGAGCAGGCATACGAGCTCGGCAACTCGCAGCACCTAGTCGCCGATGTCCTCCGATACGAACATTGCCGCGGGCCAAGAAGCTCTCCGGGCAATGAAAGCCGACGATGCAATCGCTGCGTTCAACCGGGTGATAGCTGCCGACCCCGAAAGTATTCCCGCACATCTCGGATTGTACGAAGCATTTCAAATCAAAGGCGATCGCGAACGCGCACTCGAGCACCAGGCGCGCGTCCTGGCCAAGCAGCGTCTCTTTCTCGACAAGTCCGCGCCGCAGGGTGCGCCCACCATGTTGCTCGTCGCGATTCCCGGTGATTGGCAAGCCAACGTCCCGCTCGAGTTTTTGTACGGTTCACTCAATGTCGGGATCATGAAGATGTACGTCGACGACGTCGACCCGTTGCCTCCGCGCGGCGTTCTTCCACCCTTCGACGTCGTCTTCAACGTCATCGCGCATTCGGAGCAATCCGGTCGAACCTTGAAGCTGCTCGAGAGTTGGCTTCCAAAACTCGGACGGCGCGTGCTCAACGATCCGGCTAGTGTTCAGCGGCTAAGCCGCGATGGCGTTGCTCGCGACTTTGCAGACCTTGATGGTGCACTGGTACCGGTAACGCGACGCCTGCGCCGTGAGGACATCGTCTTGGAGGCTGCGTACGTCATTCGTCCGGTCGGCTCGCAGGCGGGTGCGCAGTTCTCGAGGATCGAGACGTCCGAAGAGCTCGACATATACCTGCGCGAGACTCCCGGCGATGAGTTCTACGTGATGCCGTTCATCGATTACCGGCGCAAGGACGGATACTTTCGGAAGTATCGCATCATCTTCGTGGGCGGCGTCCCATACGCACATCATCTCGCCATCTCGCAGAATTGGATGGTACACTACTACAACGCGCTCAATGCGAAAGAGCAATGGATACGCGACGAGGAGCAACGTTTTCTTGCCGACGTCGGCAACGTCTTCGACGGACCTCGTGAGCGCGTCTTACAAGAAATTGCCCGGCGCGTTGGACTCGACTACTTCGGAATCGATTGTAGCGTGCTCGAAGATGGCCGCGTCCTCATCTTTGAGATCGATCCGGCTATGATCGTCCATCTCGTCGACTCGCGCGAGATGTATCCGTACAAACATGAGTACGTGCCGCGCATCCCGGCCGCGCTGGAGAAACTGATTCGCTCTTCTGTGTCATCCCGAGCGTAGCGCCCTTGGGCGCGTAGTCGAGGGACAGCGGCTCTTGTCAGACGGTAAGCATTGCCGCTGTCCTTCGACTACGCAACGCTACGCGTTGCTACGCTCAGGATGACATTATTCGAAGCGCAGGGCCTCGATGGGATTCAGATGCGCCGCGCGGCGCGCCGGCGCGTATCCGAAGAAGATACCGACGAGCGCCGAGAAGCCGATTGCGAGCGCGACGCTCGCCGGAGGAACCGACGTCGCCCAACCCGCGGTCATCGATACACCGACCGTCGCGATGCCGCCGAGCAGCGCACCGATTGCGCCGCCGGCGGTCGCGAGCACGGTCGCCTCGATGAGGAACTGGCGCAAGATCACCGAGTTACGGGCGCCGACGGCCATACGCAAGCCGATCTCACGCGTCCGTTCCGTGACCGAAACGAGCATGATGTTCATGATTCCTATTCCGCCAACGAGCAGCGAAACGGAAGCGACTCCAGCAAGCAGAACCGCGAGAATGTTTCCGGTCTGCGAGGCCGTTGCCGCAATGTCTTGCAGGTTGCGAATTTGGAAATCGTCCGGACGGCCCGCGACGATGCGATGCCGTTGCTCGAGCAATCCGGTGATCTCAGTCTGCACCGCATCGGTTTGCGACGGATCCGCCGCCGAGACGAGCAGCATTCCGACGCTGGTTTGACCCGTCATGCGCTCCATTGAGGCGGTATACGGAATGAGGACCGTGTCGTCTTGATCCTGTCCGACGCCGCTCTGGCCCTTGGAGCTGAGCACGCCAACGACCGTGTACGGAACGTTCCCGATGAGTACGGTTTGACCAACCGGTGAGGTGGTAGGAAAGAGATTCTGCACGACGGTTTGGCCGAGGACGGCGACCTTTGCAGCCGAGTCCACGTCGGATTGCGTGAAGAACGAGCCCGACGTAGTTGGCCACGAGCGGATGAACTGGAACGTCGGCGCGACGCCCGTCACGGTCGTCTGCCAGTTGTTGCCGTTGGCTACGACTTGCGTGCGCGAGTTGACTTCCGGTGAGACTGCTGCCACGCCCGGCAGCTGCGCGATCGCCATACCGTCGGCAGGCGTCAGCGTCGATGCGCCGCCATTACCGGTCCGCACGCCGCCTTGATTGAGACTGCCGGGCATAACGATCAGCATGTTACTGCCGAGCGAGTTGATCTGAGCTTGCACTGAATTTCGTGCACCGACTCCGATGCCTACGGTTACGATAACGGCTGCGACGCCGATGATGATCCCGAGCATAGTGAGTATCGAGCGGACGCGATTGCGCAAGAGCGCTTGGCCCGCAAGACGGAGCGTTGCAAGGAATGTCATCGTAGTGCTGCTTCCTGTGAGAGGACCGGACGATCGGAGAGAATCTTACCGTCTCGGAACGTCACGATGCGTTTTGCGTGCGCGGCCACATCAGGCTCGTGCGTAACGAGCAAGATCGTGATGCCGCGCTCTTCGTTGAGCCTGCTGAAGAGCGCCATGACATCTTCCGAAGATTTTGTGTCGAGCGCCCCGGTCGGTTCGTCGGCCAAAATCAATCCCGGATTATTCACCAGCGATCGCGCGATCGCGACACGCTGCTGTTGACCGCCGGAGAGCTGACTCGGTTGATGGTTTGCGACGTGCGCGAGTCCGACGAGCCCGAGCGCTTCAAGTGCCGCCGCGCGCCGAAGTTGTGGATCGACGCCGGCATACACCATGGGAAGCTCGACATTTTCGACTGCCGTGGTTCGCGGAAGCAGATTGTAGGCTTGGAACACGAACCCGAGCCTGTTGCTGCGTGTGTCCGCGAGGTCGTCCGTCGATAGTGACGAGACTTCCCGTCCTTCGAAGTGGTAGATACCGCCAGTCGGACGATCCAGCATGCCGACGATGTGCATGAAGGTCGATTTACCGGATCCCGATGGACCCATGACGGCGACGAACTCTCCTTGTTCGATCGAAAGATCGACGCCGTCAAGGGCACGCACCGTGTGATCCATCATCGGATAGTCTTTGACCAGATTGGTCACTTGTACGACCGGTGTCATCGTCCGTATCCTCCGCCACCGACGCGCACTCCACGGGAAGGCTGCGCGTTCAGCGGTGAGCTACCTTTGGTCGTCGCAGCGTGCTGCGGGTGCGATGCCGATGCGCCGCCAGCGATGACCACCGGCGTTCCCGCCGCAAGCGTTCCGTGTAGCGGCGTAACTGCCGCGTTCGTCCCGCTGATCATTTGGATGTTGACGGGAACCATCTGTACGTCGTTGCCGGCTTTGACGAACACGTGTCCGTGCGTTCCGGCTACGATTGTCGCGCTGGTGGCGCTTGCGCTCGCACCCCACGGGTTGCCGCTGCCGGCGGTGTTTTGCGTACGCTCAGTCGTGTTCGAAGACGATTTACGTCCTTTGAACTGACCCGCAGCCGGATGCCATTGCAGCGCAGTGAGCGGGACGATGGTCGCGTTTTTCACCGAAGCGACGTCGATCGTTGCGTTCGCCGTCATGCCCGGGAGCAGCGCGCCGTCTTGGTTGTTGACGTCGACGACGGTTGTGTAGGTGACGACGTTCGAGACGGTCGTCGGGTTCTTGCGAACCTGCGTTACCGTGCCCGTGAACGTTCGGGTGGGGTATGCGAGGACCGTGAAGGAAACCGAGTCGCCCGCCTGCACGTTGCCGATGTCCGGTTCGCCGACTTGCAGATCGGCTTCCATCTTCGTAAGGTCTTTGGCGATCGAGAACAACGTCGGCGTTTGTAGGCCGGCCGCAACGGTCTGCCCGACCGATATGTCACGCGCGATCACCGTGCCGTCGACCGGCGATGTGATGACGCTGTTGTTTAAGTTGTACGCGGCCTGCGCGACCTGTGCTTCCTGAATGCCGATTCCGGCTTGGCTCGCGGCTGCGGTCGATTGCGCACCTTGCGCTTGCGCGGCATCCGCAGCCGTCGTGGCTACTTGAGCAGTCTCTTGCGCTTGGGCCTGCGTTACCGCTATTTGTGCGGCTTGCAACGCTGACTGCGCGGCGACTGCGTTCGAGCTATCCGTATCGTATTGGCTTTGGGAGATGAATCCCTGACCGAGAAGCTGCTTGTCGCGTGAGACGGTTTGCTGTGCGAGCGCGCTTGCGCTCTGCGCCTTTGCGATCTGAGCTTTCGCGGAGGCGATGGCTTGCTGATCGGCAGCGACGTTGGCTTGCGCAGCCGCAACCGATGACTGAGAGCCGTTGGCATTATCCGCGCCTGCGGTAGCCTGGGCTTGCGATTGCGAGAGCGAGGCACGTGCCGACTGAAGAGCTGCTAGTAGGCTCGTCGGATCGATTTTCGCGAGAACCTGGCCCTTCTTCACCTTCGAGTTGTAGTCGACGAAGAGTTGGGAGATAGTTCCCGAGACTTGTGTACCGACGTTTACCGTGTCTTGTGGATTAACGGTACCCGTTGCCGTAACGCTCTGCGTCAGCGTTCCCTGTGTTGCCGGCTGTGTGAGGACGGCGGTGGCAGCGCGAGGGCGGAAAACAGCCCACGACCCGGCGATTAGCGCGATGATCGCGAACGCCGCAAGGAGTATCGTATAAGAGCGGTGCCAACGCCGTTTAGGCGGAATTGGCGAAAAACTAACTTTCGTGTGGCCGTTGGTATGAGGACGTTCAAGTATTTTCATCATTGCTTACCTGTCTCTATTAACTGTTCGGGCTCCCAGAATGGCCTCAAATGGTCTAAGAGCAGGATGAGATTTGCACCCAGGGATTTCTCAGGTGCGCGCAGCGTTTTTTGACTTGATCGGCGGCGCCAGCGGCAACATGCTTTTAGGCGCGTTTGTCGATGCAGGCGCGAATCTTGATGAAATCGTCAAGATGCTCGAGACGATTCCAGTCGACGGGTGGTCAATTGTGCGCGAGCGCACGCAACGCCGCGGAGTCGCGGCAACGTACATCGATGTCGTCATTCCGGGTGAGGACGATCACTTCGAACATACGGAAGCGCATCGGCATCCGCCCGGACGTCGCACGCTCTCCGAAGTCATCGACATCTTCAAGTGCTCGCGGCTATCGAAACCGCAAGTGGACCTGGCAACGACTATTGCGGAGCGCTTAGCGCGCGCCGAGGGGCAGTTGCACTTTCATCCCATCGGTCAAATTGACGCGATCATCGATATCGCGGCGACGTGCATTGCACTCGATCTCTTTGGCATCGAGCGTTGCTTCTGCTCGGCGTTTCCAAACGACCTCAGCTTGACCAGCGGCAAACAGATGGTCACGACAACCGGTGCAGCGATTCTTTCGACGCTCGTCGAGCGGCCCGGATTTCGTCCGGATCTGCATGTTGAATTAAGCGGCTACGGCGCCGGCCGCAGCGATTTTCCGATGCCGAACGTTACTCGGATTGAAGTCGGCCGGCTGACTTGACGCGATATGCAGCGATATGGCCGGCCGGATTTATCATCACCATGACGATCATGGTTCCGCGGTCGAAGTTCGCCTTGTATCGAAAACGCCCGGGATCGTCGGCGTGGAGCGTGCTCAGACCCTTATAACGGCCGAGGGAGTGCATCTGATCCGAGATCGCGCCGACCTGTTCGCGTGTGACGCGCAACTTTAAGCGCTCATCGAAATTGGCGACGGCGGCGTCATGATTGTCCTCGTAGAGCGCGCGCGTCGTTAGATCCGCAAGGCGTTCCGGCGTGTGAGCGACGCCACACGAGGACAAGATCGAAGCCAGCGCGAGCAGCGTGGTCAGCCTGAGGATCATGACCACCTTTTTCCCGGTCGGCTGCCCCTTAACCGACGACCCGTTGCCGCGATTTGAGCTCTTCGAGCTGTTGCGCGCGCGTGAAGATATAGAGGATGATGTCGACGCGCCGGTTCCGCACGAGGGCTCCGCCATGAAGCAGCCGCGTCTCCGTGAAGCCCAAGCCTTCGAGCACACGCCGCGACGAAAGGTTTTCGGGTACGGTGCAGGCGTGCAACTCAGCCAATTCCGTCACGGCAAAAATCTCGTCGACCAAAGCACGTAGCGCTTCCCGCGCATAGCCTTTGCGACGCGCGGTGGTGAGCAAACTGTACCCCAGCTCGGCATGGTCGCGCGTGCGATCGTTGATGCGCACCGAAACCCACCCAGCGTCGGCACCGCTCTGCCGCTCGCGAATCAGCCATTCAAATCGCCCGATTGCACCTGGACCGAAGCGAGTAGGACGCGTGCGCACCTGCCGCTCGAATTCCTCGACTGAGATGCGCGGAATATCTTGGAACTCGCGCAGGTTCGGCTGCTGCAGGACGCGCCAAAGATTCCGAGCGTTTTCGTCGTCGACCGGGATCAGATCGAGTCGTGCGGTGAGGAGCCTACGCATTTTCATGTCGCGTCTTTGCGGTACCCAGGAAACCTCCCGCTATTGCAATGCCTCCAGTGCAAGCATGTGCGGAATCGTTACGAACGTAAGGCCGCGTTGCCGCAGGCCCCGCACGATCATGCGGACGGCCTGCACCACGTCCTGCCGATCTGCCCGCCTTCCCCGGTTGCCGTCATGGAGCGCGATGATCGATCCGTCGCCGCTTCGTTGTAAGATTCGACGAGCGATCGCAGCGGCGCCGGGAAATTCCCACTCGCGCGCTAGCGGCGTCGACCACAAGACACACGTATAGCCCAAGCGCTGCAGCTCATCGAGGACAAGAAAGCTTCGCGCACCGAAGGGCGGGCGCGCAAGCCACGTCCGCGTCCCCGTTGCCGCATAGATTGCGTCGTCGGTTCGCTGAAGTTGATGCGCGATGCCGGCTCGCGAGCGTAGGTTCAAGTGCGCGTGATCCCACGTATGATTTCCGAGGGCGTGACGCTCACGAACCATGCGCTGCAATGTCTTGGGCTGCTCGGCTGCGGCTTTACCAACGAGAAAAAACGTCGCGTGCACGTCTTCTTCGCCCAGCACATCGAGAATGGCGCGCGTGTCCTCGCCGTTGGGTCCGTCGTCAAACGTCAATGCAACGATCCGGCGCCCGGGCGCAAGACCGGTGAACGTGTCCCCGAAAAATCTGCTCCGCGGATGCTGCACCGCCTGATACGCCGCGTACGCTGCTCCACCCAGGACCGCAGCCGCCACGGACGTTAGCGTTATGCTGCGCGTAGTTTTGCTCGTGCTGCAGCCAAGGTTGCGCGCAACCCCGGAGGATCGAACGCTTTAAAATCGTGGACGATCAAGCCGTAGCGCGGCTCGGCAAGCGATGTGCTGCGCAGCGTCAGAAGATCCGGCACCGGTTTGTCCTTCTCGAGATGAATATGGTATTGATGTCCGGCGGTCGTCGCCCAATAATGCGGATCCGTGAATGTGAAGGTATGGCCGCCGCTTTGATTGTCGGTCAACTGGTAGATTGCGATCGTGTACGAGGTTGTCGTATCGCCGCGCGGCGGCATGGTCCGCAGATCCCAGACGCCGTCGTGCACGGCTTCACCGAACAGAGACGCAACAGTGAACCCGGAGACGGGCAGCTTAAAGCGGGCGATCGCGGTGCCGGGACGATTCATCCCTTCGTACGCGACTTCGGCTTTGCCGTTGACGTTGGTGAACGTCAGGCTCTCGCGCGCAATCGGCCCCTGCTCGTGCGTCACCGTGTATGTCATGCGGATAACTGACTTCGAGCGTTCAACCGTGCGGGTGGCGGCATAGCGCGATGATTCGATGGGCCAATAAATCATCCAACCAATCACGACCGATGCGATCGCGAGCACGGTGATTGCCAAGGGAATGACCGGGGAGCGATTCATGGGGCGCTACTTGCCCTTGTGAGCGTCGAGAACCTGATTGACGAGCTTGTCCGCCTCTTTGTTGAACTCTCGACGAACGTGCGCGACGTGCGCATACGGAAAGCGGCGCAACAGAGTTTTGGCCTTCGCATGCAACGGGATCAAGTGCGGTTGTTTGACGCGGTACGCTCCCGAAAGCTGCCGAACCACGAGCTCACTATCCAGCCGGACCTCGATCTCATCTACACCAAGCTCGAGCGCGGCCTCTAAGCCGGCGATCAGGCCGGACCACTCCGCGACGTTATTCGTGGAGATTCCTATAAACTCGGAGACCTCGCACAGCGTCTCGCCGCCCTGATCGAAAAGCACGGCTCCGTAGGCCGCCGGCCCCGGATTTCCGCGAGACCCGCCGTCGGCATAGAGTGTCGCCTTCACCGAGTATTGGTTCGAAAGTCACGCGCGCGACGACCTGTTGTTACCACGCATATAGGGCTAACGGCGACTCGCTCGCGCTTCCGGCTAGGACTACGCTCTGGTAACCATGCGAAAGCCGCCGAAGTCTCTTCTTGCATTTGGCTTGTCTATAGGAATCGCACTCCTTACCGCTTGCGGCGGAGGAGGCGGCGGTTCGAGCGCGCCGACCACTCCGGGGGGATCGAACCCGGCGGGTCCCTCACAAGGTCCGACGTCGACGCCGGCTCCGGCGGCGACGACGATCGGCGTGGGCTACGGTGAGACAAACGGCAGCGCGCAATCGCTGTTGATTTCGACGGCGCAGAATACGCACAGCTATAGCGGCGGTGGCAATCTCATGCCGGGACAAAGTGGCGCGACATCGGCTGGTGGCGGCCAAGGAAGCGCGGTTGACGGAATCCCGTGCGCATCGTCAATGTCCGGCGACTACCACGTGCATTTCTTCGTCGGCATTATCTACAACGGACAACAAGTATCCGTACCAGCCGGCGTTGGCATGGTAGACCCGTATCCGCCCAATCAGTACGTGTACAACGGCAATCCGGTGCCTGGGCCAACGGCGGGAGCCGTTCCGAATCAAAGCTGGACTGCGTCCTGCTATTACGACATGCACGTCCACGACGATAGCGGCATGATTCACGTCGAGACGGCATACAATACCCCGCAACTCTGCGGTGCCGCCAGCGGAAATCCGCCGACGCAAGAATGCAACTACGCCGCGCCCTACACGTTGAAAACATTCTTCGACATCTGGGGCATCAACGTCACGACATCCAACTTTGGCCCGCTGACCGGCCCGGTGCTTATCTACACGACGCCTGCGGGCTACAACTCGTACTCAGCGTGCGGAGCGAGCTCTAACGACGTGATCGTGCCGTGTTCTACGACGTCGACGTCATACGCGCCGTACACCGGCTCGCTTTCACAGCTCGAAGCGCAGCCGATCTATTCGCACTCCGTGTACTGGTTTGTCATCGGCACACCAAATCCAGCTGGATCGTCGGGTTCAGGCCTTCCCAATATCAATTGGGTTGAAGGGGATCCGTAGCGCTGGCTTGGTTCTTAAGTCCCAGAAAAATGGGGCTGCAAGCGACTCGTTGATTGCGCCAGGCCAGACTACGCTGTACCTGACCATGCGAAAACTATCGAAGATCCTTGCCGCATTTTCATTCGTCGCCGGAATCGGACTTCTCGTTGCGTGCGGCGGCGGAGGAGGAAGCACTCCGAGCGCGCCGAGCGCACCCGGAAATCCGGTTGCTCCAACCGTTGCGCCTACAGCAACCCCGGTAGGTGCGACGCCGTCGCCGACCCCCGTCGGCGCAACCCCCTCGCCAACACCAACGGCGACGCCGAAGGGCGCAACGCCGAGTCCAACCCCAACGCCGACTCCGCCGCCAGCAACGCCGACGCCCTCGACGACGACTCTTCAAGTCGGGGACGGCCAGACGAATGGGAATGTCAATCCGCTGCTCGTCATCAACACGGCGCCCGATAGCCGCGGCTACATGCACGGCGGAAATCTCGAGCCGGGGGATCAGGGAGCTACATCAAGCGGTGGCGGCCAAGGCCCGGTAAACAATGGAGTCGTCGACGGCGTTCCGTGCGCAGCCTCCATGTCGAATGACTATCACGTCCATTTCTTCTTGGGCGTGTTCTACAACGGACAGGAGCTCGGCATACCTGCCGGCGTCGGCATGGTCAATCCGGATCCACCCAGCGATAACATCAACGGCGTTCTGAACCAGAGCTATTACGCCGATTGTTACTACGACATGCACGCGCACGACAACAGCGGCATGATCCATGTTGAGACCGCCTACAATACTCCGCAGAACTGCGGCGCTGCCAGTGGCAATCCGCCGACACAGTTGTGCAACTATGCATCACCGTTCACGCTGCAAACCTTCTTCGACATTTGGGGAATCTCGTTTAGCGCGAACAGCTTCGGGCCGCTAAGCGGACCCGTTCAGATCTACACGTCGACACCTGCAAACTACAACTCATACTCCGCTTGCGGAACGACGAGCGTAAATACCGTCGTCACGCCATGCGTGACCCAATCGAGCACGTATCAGGCCTTCCTTGGACTGCCCGCGCAGATTCCGATCTACTCGCATACGACCATCTGGATATTGGTCGGAACGGGCAACCCGTATGGTCAAGGACTCCCCAACGTCAATTGGCAGGAGGGGAATCCCTAGACCTAGAGCGCTCGTCGCACGATCGTTGCGAGCTTCGGCAGCTCGGTCGTGCTGACTAGCGCGTTCGTAAACGGTAAGACGGCGCGCATCCCGAGCGTCGCGGGAACATAGCCCGGAACGCCCGCGTCAGGATTAACCCAAATAAATGCCGCCGAGCGCCGGTGCAACTCAGCAGCGGCCTCAGCCAACACGTCCGGCGAACCGAAATCCAAACCGTCGCTGCATACGAACGTCACGGTATCATCATTGAGCGAGGCGCCGAACCTGCGCACAAACTGTCGCAAGGTCGCGCCGATGCGGGTACCGCCGCCCCACGCTTCGCCGAGATCCGGCAGCTTCGAACGGCGCAGCTCGTGCGTGATCTCACGCAACTCCGTGCTGAATACAAAGACGCGTGCACGGCGGCTGCGGCGTACGAGCGCATGCGCAAATTGCAGAATCCTTTCAGCGTGCTCCGTCATCGATCGGCTGCCGTCGATGACGAGCATGAAGCGTGGATTACGTCGCGGGTGACCGAGGTGACGCACGCGTACCGGGTCGCCACCCGAGTGCAAGCTCGCACGTAAGGTTCCACGCAAATCGAAGCGCTCACCACGGGCCTGCGGCCTCCATCTGCGCGAGTGTCCGAGCGCGACGGTGCGCACGAGGGCATCGACCGAACGCTGTAGGTCGCCGCTTTGTTCGCGCGCGATTGCCGGAGGCTCCGAGCGCCCGGCCGCGGCGCTGTATTTTGCGACGAGCGCCTCCCAATTCGGATTGCGGTCTTGATCGCAATCCTCGTGTATGGGCAGGGCTTCGACCTCCGGCGAGGGCCGCAGGTATTCGCGTTCGAGCAGTTCGCGATCGCCAAAGAATGCTTCGAAGACTTGATCGAAGATGAGAAGTTCGCCGCGCTTGCCGCAGATGACCGCGCGCAAACCCGCTCGAAATCGCGCGCGATCCTCGACGCCGGTAGTCTCGATCGCACGCAAAGCATCTTGCGTCTCGCCGATCCCGATGCGAAATCCACGTTCGCGAAGATAGCGGCAAAAAACCGTTACCCGTCCGCTCAGCGTTCCGGAATCAGGCTCCAAGCGCGGAGAGATAACGGTCGCGATGTGAACGCAGAAATTCCCAGTCTTCCTGTACTTTGATGACGCAGCCGCGCGTAAGCTCGAGCGTGGCTTCGTCGAGTGCGCTGCGGTGCAGCTTGACGAGCGCCATCCCCCAATCGAGCGCTTCCGCAACGCCCGGGACTTTCTGGAGCGGTTGATCGCGCAGGAAGCGCATGAACGTTGCGATCTGCTTTGCGAGACGAGCGTCGATATCGGGAATGCGTGTCGTGAGAATCTGAATCTCGCGCTCGAAGTCGGGGTAATCGAGCCATAGGTAGAGGCAACGCCGCCGCAGCGCGTCGGAAAGCTCGCGCATCCGGTTTGAGGTAATGATGACGGCCGGGCGCTCTTTTGCGCGAACGGTCCCGAGCTCGGGAATCGTGACTTGAAATTCGCCGAGCACTTCGAGCAGAAACGCTTCGAAGGCTTCGTCGGACCGATCGATCTCATCGATCAAGAGCACCGGAGCCCGATCTTGTAAAATCGCCTCGAGCAGCGGACGTCGCAGCATGAACTCTTCGCCGAAGATCTGAGCCTCGCGCGCATCGGCGGACACGTCTTCGTTTTCCGTCAAGCGAATGCGCAGGAGCTGCTTGGGATAATTCCACTCGTACAACGTGCTGGCGGCGTCGAGGCCTTCGTAGCACTGCAGACGGATCAGCTTCGTGCCAAGGACGTCCGCGAGCACTTTCGCACTCTCGGTCTTACCGACGCCGGCCGGCCCTTCGATCAGGAGCGGCTTTTCGAGCGCGAGCATCAGCTGAAATGCCGTCGTGAACTCGTCGCCGGCAATGTAGCGCCTCTTGAGAAAGCCTTCTCGGATTTGTTCCGGCGTCATGCCCCGGCGCTTCGTGCTTCCCTCCTCTTGTCATCCCGAGCGAAGTCGAGGGACAGCGAAAGAGCCCGCATGCTTGCGGGCTCTTCCCAAGATGGTCGGGCGGACAGGATTTGAACCTGCGGCCCCCAGTCCCCCAGACTGGTGCGCTACCAAGCTGCGCTACCGCCCGCGTAGGCGAGCCTACGCGATGAACGGCCGAGTTCCCCTTACTTTGCGGCGGCTTTCCCGTTGGACGCGACCGCTTTGCGGCGAACGCCGCCGACCGCTTCGCGGAGGGACTTGCCGGGCTGAAATGCCGGAACGCGACGCGCGGGAATAACGATTGCCTCACCCGTTTTCGGATTGCGTCCTTCGCGGCGGCGACGTTCGCGAATCACAAAACTTCCGAACGGAATCAATTGAACTTTGTCGCCGGCTTTGAGCGCGCTCGTAATCTCTTCGAGCAGCTTGTCAATCATGTCGCCGACTTTGCGTTTGGAAACTTCGAACTCGCCGGAAAGTGAATCGATGAGATCGGCTTTCGTCAACTGACAACTCCTAACACGCCGTGACGATGAACGCTTCGCGACGTACCCCGCGCTCCGCCTGAGTCGTATACGAAGCGTGCGTGGGCGCTCCTGCCCTGCGGGCTTTTTGACGTCGCCTTCGAAACAAAGAAAAGTGCGCGACCGACTCGTTACGGCAAGCGCAGCGGACGGAACCGTTGCCCTGGTCGCTGGGATCACAACACAGCTCGTTGCCGAGACGCGCAAGCGTCACGACACATCCCCAACAGCTTCGGTCGCGATCGGTCGTCTCGTCACTGCCGCGGCCCTTGTCGGTGCCAATCTCAAGGGACGCGAGCGGCTTTCTTTACAAGTGTCAGGCAGCGGCACGATCGGCGGCATCGTCGCTGAGGTTATGATGCTTCCTGACCATACGGTTGGCGCACGAGCGTACGCGCATCATCCCAAAGCCGACGTTCCGCCGACAAGCGACGGACGATTCAACGTCGCAGAGCTTGTCGGGCGCGGCAAACTGCTTGTAACTAAATCATACGAAGTTGGTCAGCCCTACACCGGTATAGTGAACCTCATCACAGGCGAGATCGCCTCCGACGTTGCGGCGTACTTCGCATACTCGGAACAAGTGCCGAGCGTCGTCGCGGTCGGCGTACATCTCGATCAGTCCGGCGTGCGTGCGGCGGGTGGCGTCATCGCGCACGTTCTCCCGGGCGCCGACGACGAAACGATCGGGCGGCTCGAGTACAATGCCAACGCGATGGACGCGATCACGTCGCAGATCCTGGCCGGAGCTGAACCCGAAGCCATGATCGAGCGCATTGCCGCCGGGATGCCCACGAAGCGTCAACGCGAGTACGACGTAATCTTCGCCTGCCGTTGCACGCGCGAAAAGGTCGAGACCGCACTTCTCGGACTCGGTCACGATGAGCTGGTCAAAATCGCGCAGGAACAGCCGACGACGGAGGCGACCTGCGAATTCTGCAAGCGCGTCTGGAAACTGTCGGCAAACGAGGTCAGTGACTTGGCGGAGCGGATCCGCTAGCGCACGACGCGCACAAACCGGCGCGCCCCGACCGACAAGACGAAGCTTTCTCTCGAGTCGAGTCCTAGGGCAGGGTCGCTGACCGCATTTCCGTCAATGCGCACACCGCCTTGAGCGATGAGCCTCTCGGCCGCACGTTTGCTATCCGCAAATCCGGCCCGCACGATCAAATCTACGAGCTTGCGGTCGGCGCCGGCTGCGAGTGTCGGCATCTCGGACGGAAGCTCGCGGCGCTGAACGGTCTGCTCGAAGCGCTCGCGTGCAGTGCGGGCGGCGTCGGCGCCGTGATACTTCGCCACGATGGCTTCGGCGACGCGCTTCTTTGCGTCGATCGGCGGAACACGATCGGCCGCAATGTCGGCCTGCAGCTCTGCAACCTGCTGCGAAGACCAGAAGGCCGCCAGGCGAGCGTAGCGCGGGACGAGATCGTCGGGCAGACGCATCATCTTTCCGAACTGCTCTTCGGGCGGCTCGATCAACGAGATAAAGTTGTTGAGCGACTTCCCCATCCGCCGCACGCCGTCGGTCCCTTCCAGGATCGGCATCGTCATACAAACTTGCGGCGTCTGCTGGACGTCGACTTGATAATCGCGCGCAAGCAGAAAATTGAACAGTTGATCGTCGCCGCCAAGCTCGACGTCGGCAACCATCGCGACGCTGTCGTAGGCCTGCGCGACCGGATATAACAGCTCGTGGAGCGAGATCGGCGTGCGATTCGCGTAGCGGTTCTTGAAATCTTCACGTTCGAGGATCTGCGCAACCGTTGACTTCGAAAGCAACCGGATCCAATCGACGGTCGTCAGCGGCGCCAGCCACGTCGAGTTGTACATGAGGTCGGTGCGCTCCAGATCGAGAATGCGCCCGGACTGCTCGCGATACGTTTTCATATTCGCGTCGATTTGCTCGCCGCTCATGGCCGGCCGCGAATCCGCTCGTCCCGACGGATCGCCGATTCGCGCAGTGTAGTCGCCGATCAAGAGCGTGACGCGATGTCCGAGCTCGACGAACTGCTGCATCTTGTGTAGCACCACCGCATGCCCGAGATGCAGCTCGCTTCCGGTCGGATCGATCCCGAATTTAACGTGAAGGCGCGCTCCGCTCTCGAGGCGCTTCTGCAGCTCCTCGCGTGAGACGACATGCTCGCAACCGTCGACGAGAAGCTCCGTTGCCTCTTGTGGCGTCATGCCCGTAGCTCGACGATTGTCACGCCGCTTCCACCCTCATTCTCATTACCGTAACGAAAGCTCCGCACGTTCGGATAGGTTCGCAACAATTCTTGCAATCCTCGTCCGAGCAAACCCGTCCCTTTCCCGTGAATCAGGCGCAACGGCGAATGCCCCACGAGCTGTGCTTCATCCAACCATCGCTCGACGAGCGGCTGCGCCTCCAAAAGTCGCTTGCCGCGCACGTCGATCTCCGGCATGGCACGGGAGGCGACTTCGAGGTTGGGCGAACTGCTCGACTGCGTGCGTTTGGGGCGCGCTACGGCTGCCGGATGCAGATCGTCCCTTTGCACGGTCGTGCGCATCGGCCCGATTTGCACGACCGCCGAACCACCATCGTCATCGAGTGCGACGATCGTGCCCTCTTGCTCAAGGCTTCCGACCGTAACCCGGTCGCCGACGCGAACGTTCTCGGCGCGCTCACGCTCGTGTCCTCGCGCATCAATTCCAAGGTCGCGATGGAGTTGATCGATCGCGCGTCCGAGTGCCGCACTTTGCGAGGGCGTGACCTTCGCGCGCTTACGCTCGTCCGAACGCCGTTCGAGATCGCGAACGAACTCGCGAAGCGCTGCCGTCAAACGTTGATCGGCGTCGCGCGCGAAGCTGCGGCGTTCGCTTTCGAGCTGGTCGTTGCGCCGCTGTGCTTCGGTCTCGAGCGCTGCGAGCCGTGCGCGCTCGCGCCCGACCGCATCGCGCTCGGCTGCAGCAGCGGCATTGATTTGCGCAAGGTCTGCGAGGGCCCGATCGTAGTCGCGTTCATTCGTACTCAGAATCGTTTCCGCGCGGTCGACGACGGCCGGATCGACATGCATGGCACGCGCTAGCGGAAACGCGAGCGACTGTCCGGGCGCGCCCAGTTCCAGCTGATACGTCGGCGCATATGTCTGGGGGTCAAAACGCACGCTGGCGTTGCGAACGTACGGCGTGTCGTGCGCAAAGAGTTTGAGCTCGCCTGCGTGTGTCGTCGCGACGATCAACGCACCGAGCGCAAGTAAGCGCTCGAGAATCGCAACCGCAAGGGCCGCGCCGGCGCTCGGCTCCGTCCCGCCACCGATTTCGTCGACGAGCACGAGCGCGTGTGGACCCGCTCCGCGCAGAATCTCGGCATAACGCCGCAAGTGCTCCGAAAACGTGGATGCATTCTGAGCGATCGACTGCTCGTCGCCGATGTCGGAAAAAATGCGCTCGAACCGGCCGATCGTGCTTTGCGGCCCCGCCGGGATGTGCATCCCGCAATACGCCATCAACACGAACAGGCCGCTCATCTTGAGCGTCACGGTCTTACCGCCCATGTTGGGGCCGCTGATCAGCAGCATCCGCGTTTGATCGTCGAGGCGTAAGGATTGCGCGACTGCGCGTTCGCCGAGAAGCGGATGTCTGCCGTCATCGATAGCAAGAACTTTGGCATCCTCGAGCTGCGGTGGTTCGGCGCGTTGCATCTGCGCCAGTCGCGCTCTCGCGTGCACCAGATCGAGGAACGCGTAAATCTCCGCGTCACGCTCGATATCATCGGCATGCATTCCGACGAGCTGTGAAAGCTCCGCAAGGATGCGGGCGACCTCGTGTTCCTCTTGCGTACGCAGCGCGCGCAACCGGTTGTTCGCATCGAGCGCTTCAAGCGGCTCCACGAAGTATGTCTGTCCGCTCGAGCTCGAATCGTGCACGATCCCCTTGAACGTGCCCGCGAATTCGGCTTTGACGGGAACGACAAAGCGGCCGTCACGGACGGTAACGACGTCGTCTTGCAGCATCGAGCGGTACCGTTGCGAGCGGGCAATTGCCGTCGTGCGTTCGCGGGCGTCGGCGCCGGCTGATGCGATCCCGCGTCGAAGCCGCGTAAGCTCAGGCGATGCGCGATCGAGTACTTCGCCGCGCTCGCCGATTGCGTTATCGATACGCTTGGCCACGTCGGGCATCGGGATGAAGCCCGCGCACAGGGAAACGAGCCGCTCACCCCCGGCTTCGCGAACACGGCGAACGGCGGCGTTCCCGGCTGCGATTCCGTTGCCGATTGCACGAAGATCGAGCGGTGCGATTGCCGCGCCTCGCTTCGCCGTGGCCACGGCTTCCTGCGTTTCGATGACGCGCGCGAGCGAAAAGCCTTCGCCGACCAACGTACGCATCTCGGTTGTTTCTTCGAGCGCTATTTTCGCCGCATTAAAATTCGCTTGCGGCGAGAGATGTCGCGCCCAGACGGTGGCCCGATCGCTGTGCGTGTGCGTGGCCAGACGCTCGCAAATCGCGGCCCAATCCAGAACCTCGCACGTGCGTGCGTCGCACAGAGCGCTAGCCGCTGCCAATCGCCTCCCGCAAGAGCTCGTTGACGAGGGCAGGATTGGCTTTCCCGCGACTCGCTTTCATGACTTGGCCCAGCAGAAACTGCAGCGCACGTTCTTTGCCTTTGCGAATTTCCGCGACCGCATCGGCGTTGGTTGCGATGACCTCATCGACGAATTTCTTGATCTCGTCGCGATCGCTCGACTGCGCCAGCCCTTCACGCTTGACGTACTCCGCCGGATCGGTGATCTCGCCGCTCCAAATGCGCGGAAACATCTCCTTCGCCGCTTTGGAGGTGATCGTTCCATTCTCGATCAGCTTGACGAACTCGGACGACGCCGGGATTGTAAAGGTCGCTGCCGGCTCGCTTAGGCCATCTTCATTTTGTTTCTTCGCAACGTCGCCTAAGAGCAGGTTCGCGTAGCTTTTCGGCTTGACGCCGCGACGCACCGCACCATCGAGCAACACTTCCCAGGCCGGGTTCTCCACGAGCTGCGCCGCATTCTTTGTCGGCAGTTCGTATTGGTCGACGTAGCGGACGTAGCGCTTGAACGGTGGATCCGGTAGCGTCGAACGCAGCTCCTCGATCCAGGCCGCTTCGAATTCGAGCGGCACGAGATCCGGGTCCGGAAAGTACCGGTAGTCGTGCGCTTCTTCTTTCGATCGCTGTGAATGCGTCGTGCCGGAACTCTCGTCCCAACCACGCGTTTCTTGCGTCACACGGTTACCCGACTCCAGGAGCTCGATCTGACGCGCGATCTCCGATTCGATTGCAAGCCGTACCGACTTGAATGAATTCATATTCTTTATCTCGGCCTTCGTGCCGAGCGTCGTGCTTCCGGTGGCACGGATCGAAACGTTGGCATCGCAACGCAACGAGCCTTCTTCCATCTTGACGTCGGAAACGCCGAGCTGCACGAAGGTTCGCTTGAGCGCTTCGAGATACCCGACGGCCTCTTCGGCCGTGCGCAAATCCGGCTCCGATACACACTCCATGAGCGGAACGCCGGCGCGATTGAAATCAACCAGCGAATACGTACTGCCCGCAAGGCGACCGTCGCTGGATCCGGCATGCGTCGACTTGCCCGTGTCTTCTTCGAGATGGATGCGCGTGAGACGGCACTCGCCGCGCGCACCGTTCTCGAGCCAGAACTCGACGACGCCGCCCTTGCAGAGCGGCATGTCGTACTGCGAGATCTGATAATCTTTTGGCATGTCGGGATAGAAATAGTTCTTGCGATCGAATTTCGAGAAACGCGGGATCTCCGACCCAAACGCGAGACCCGCCTTGATCGTCAGCTCGATCGCTTTCTTGTTCGGCACGGGTAGTGCGCCGGGGAAGCCAAGACAAACCGGACAAACCTTCGTGTTCGGTTCGCCGCCGAACTCATTCTTGCACCCGCAGAACATCTTTGTCGCGGTCTTGAGCTCAACGTGACACTCGAGCCCAATCACGGCCTGGTATTTTGTGCGGACGCTCTCGGATGCAATCGCCACGACTATGCCCTCACGCCGATGCGCGGAGCGTGTTTCTTCGCATGCTTCGTCGCGATTTCATACGCATGTGCTGCACCGAGCAGCAGCCTCTCGCCGAAGAGTGGCGCGGTGAGCTGCAAGCCGAGCGGCATTTCTTCCGCGCCGTCGTCCGGACGCGCCCAACCGCATGGGACCGAGATCGAAGGTAAGCCCGCAAGCGATACCGGGATCGTATAGTAGTCCATCAGATACATGCTGTACGGGTCGCTCTTCGCGCCCAGGCGGAACGCCGGAGATGCGGCCGCCGGTGCTGCGATGACGTCGCAGGCTCCGAAGGCATTTTCGAAATCAGCCGCGATTTTCGTGCGCGCCTTTTGCGCCTTCAAATAATACGCATCATAGTAGCCGCTCGAAAGCGCGTGCGTACCGATCAAGATACGGCGTTTGACTTCCGGACCGAAACCGGCCGCGCGCGTGCGGTCGTAGGTCTCAGCCATGTCGTTGCCTTCGACGCGCAATCCGTAGCGCACGCCGTCGAAACGCGCGAGATTCGACGAGCACTCCGCGGGCGCGATCAAATAATATGTCGCGATCCCATAATCCGCCGTCGGCAACCCGATCTCGACGATCTCGGCGCCGAGCGTCTCGAGGTCGGCGTACGCTTTGGCATAAACTTCATCGATGGCCGGGCCAAGCGACTTCGCGCGGTATTCCTTGACGATGCCGACGCGGAGGCCTTTGAGATCCTGGCGCAAGCTCGTCGCGGTGCTCTCATGCGGAACGTCAACGCTGGTTGCGTCCATCGGATCGACGCCCGCAATTGCGTCATACGCGAGCGCCGCATCCTCGACGCTCCGCGTCAGCGGCCCGATTTGATCGAGACTCGATGCAAAGGCGATCAATCCGTAGCGCGAGACGCGCCCATACGTCGGTTTGAATCCGACGATATTGCAAAACGCCGCCGGCTCACGAATCGAACCGCCGGTATCGCTGCCGAGACCGATCGTGCTTTCGTAGCTCGCCACTGCTGCTGCGCTGCCGCCGGAACTTCCGCCCGGGACGCGCTGCGCATCGTACGGATTGCGAGTAACGCCGAGCGCCGAATTCTCGCACGAGCTGCCCATAGCAAACTCGTCCAGATTCGTCTTGCCGATTGGGATCGCGCCCGCGTCGAGGATGCGCTGCACGGCCGTTGCCGTGTATGGCGCATTCCAACCGAGCAATATCTTCGAACCCGCGGTCGTCTGCGTACCACGCAGGCACATGTTGTCTTTGACGGCAAGCGGCACTCCGGCAAGCGGAAGGCTCTCGCCCGCTGCAATGCGTTCATCGACTCGATCTGCGTGCGCGAGCGCAAGGTCTTCCGTTAGCGTAAGGAATGCGCCGACCTCGCCGTCGGTTCGGCGCACGCGTTCGAACGTCGCCAGGGCGATCTCGCGCGCCGAGCGTTCGCGTGCATTGACCTTGCGCGCCGTCTCGGCGGCGGTCATCTCGATCAGCGAATCAGCCATTATGATTCACCGATGATGCGCGGCACGCGAAAGTATCCGCCCTGCTCGCGGGGAGCGCCAGCCAACGCTTCGCTGCGTGTCAAGCAGAGCGCCGGCGAATCCTCGCGCTCGACGTTGCGTGACTCGATCACTTGCGCCGTCGCTGCTACATCCGAGGTATCGAGCTCATTGAGCGCGGCAACATGGCCCAGGATGTCGGCGAGCTGCGCACCATAGGTGCGCGCCTCGTCGTCGGTTAGGGCAATGCGAGCAAGCTTTGCAACGTAGCGGACGTCAAGATCGGGGCTGGCCATAAGCTAAGGCGAATTCTCCCTAAGCAGCATCCTGCCTTCGCACGCGAGCAAGCGTCTCGACGTGACCCGTCTGCGGAAAGAAGTCGAACGGGGTCGTCTCTTCCAGCACGTATCCGGCCGTACGCAGATGCGCGAGGTCGCGCGCCAACGTCGCGGGATTGCAGGACAGATACCAGATGGCCGGGATCCGTGCCGCCGCAAGCGCATCGAGCGTCTGCACGTCGCTGCCCTTTCGCGGCGGATCGAGAAAAGCAAGGTCTGCTCGTAGCGCCTTGCGACCCTCGGGCTTTCCGAGGAGTGACTCGACACGGCCGCACAGGAATTGCGTCTTGTTCGCGACCCCGTTCAGGATCGCGTTGTCCTTCGCTTCACGAATCGCGGCGGGATTCTCTTCGATTCCCGTCACGGTCGCGCCACCGAGTGCGAACCAAATCGAGAACGTTCCGGCACCGCAATACAGATCGACGACGTTGCTAGGCTTCGGTAGCTGCGCGAGTTTCTCGAACAATCGCCCAACCATCGCGGTGTTGATTTGAAAAAACGAAGCCGCCGAGACGCGATAGCGGACCTCAGAACCGGCCGGCAGCGCGATGCGCTCTTCCATCTCGCTTTCGCCCCATACAACTCGCTGTTTCCGTCCGAGAATCGCATTTGCGCTCGGCGGTGAGAACGAGTTGCTTATCCCTTTCGTGCCGGGCAAACGTTTTGCCAACTCCGCCGCCGCCGAAGCGATTTGCGGTGAAGGCTCCTGCGTCGTCAGGGCGGTCACGCTTTCACCGGTCGATGCCCCCGCCCGTGCGATCACGTGCTTGACGTTTGCGAAAGCGCCGCCGAGTTTCGAATCATCGGCTGCCTGCCGCAGCGCGGCGATCTCCGCATCGAGCTGCGGCAAGACGACGGGACACGCATCGATCGAGACAAACGCGTGACTGCGCATCTGATAGAAGCCGAATGCGACGCGCTCGTTTAACCGCTCTACGACGAGCGCCATTTTGTTGCGGTAGCCGCGCGGCTGATCCATGCCGACCGCCGGAGCGACCTGCACGCCTGAGAATCCACCGATGCGTTCGAGCGCATCACGAACCAGCCGTGACTTCCACGCAAGCTGGGCCGGATATGAGAGATGCTGCACTTGGCATCCGCCGCACGTTCCGAAGACGGGACAAAACGGCGTCGCTCGTTGCGGCGAATACTCGATGATTTCGATCAGCTCGCCGACCGCATACGATTTCTTCATCTCAGTGATGCGAATGCGGGCGCGCTCGTCCGGCAGCGGTCCCCATACGAAGACCACTTGCGAATCTACTCTACCGACGCCCTGACCGTTTGCGAGCAGGTCGGTGAAGCGAACGTCGTGTTCGCTGCCGATCTCTATTTTTGTTCTTCGAGGGCCCGCAGGAGCCGATTCGCCTCGTCGATCAACGCCTCGATCCGTTGTGTTGTCGGATCAGCAGGCGGACGCCGCAGCGCGGAACGGATGACGACGAACGTCACTGCAGCCGAAACGCCGGCTACGCCAAGCCAGAAGAGCGTACGGCGCAGCGTCGCATCCCGCGCCGCGTTGGATTCGGGCGGAACGCCATTTCCTTGCACGTGTTCGGTCGGCGTCTGCATCACACGCTTTCTTTATCCGTCAGAACGGTGGGTGCCTCCGGTCCGAGCACCTTTTCCACGTCCAACAGAATGATCAAGCGCTCATCGATTCTCGCCAGAGCGCCGATGAACTCGTTTGCGAGCCCTTCGAGCACCCCTTCGCTTTGTTCGATCTGATCCGTCGGGATACGAACGACTTCACGGACTTCATCGACGATCATACCGATGCTGCGAGGCCCGATTTCGGCGACGATGATGCGCGCCATTTTGGTCGGGGCAGCATGCGGCATGCCCAGGCGCGTGCGCAAGTCCACGATGGGCACGAGCTGGCCACGCAAGTTGATGATCCCTTCGACATGTGCGGGAACGCGCGGCACGCGCGTTATCGGCACCAACCGGTCGATCTCACGAACCTGCCCGATGTCGATACCGAATTCGTTGCTTTGCAACGCGAACACGACGATCTGCCGCGTGTCGGCTGTTGTCGTCATCGTTGGGGCATGGCTCCGGAAATAACGACCGATCCGGGCCCGCGATGAACTTCGCTCACGAGCGCGTTCGGATCTAGAATCAGTGCGATCGAGCCATCTCCGAGGATCGTACCGCCCGCGATCCCGGCGATCGGACCGACCAGTTCGGAAAGTGGTTTGACGACGATCTCCTGGTCGCCGACGAACTCGTCGACGACGAGGCCGACTTCACGATCGGCTGCGCGGAGTACGACGACGAGCACGCTCCCGCTTTCGCGGCCTCTGCTGCTAAGCTCGAAGAATTCTGCGCCGCGGATCACCGGCAAGAAGCGGTCGCGATGAACGATCGACTCGCCGCTTTGGCTGCGCGCGATCTCACTCGCATCCAAGCGCAACGACTCGCCAACCGCGTCGATCGGAATCGCGTAGAGCTCGCCCGCAATGCGCACCAGCAATGCGCCGAGAATCGCGAGCGTGAGCGGCAGCCGAATCGTGAAGGTTGTCCCCTCACCAGGCCGCGAGGCTATTTCAAGCGTTCCGGAAAGACGGCCGATCGCGCGATGCACGACATCCATGCCGACGCCGCGTCCCGAGATTTCGCTGACCGTCCGCGCTGTGGAGAAACCGGGGACGAACAACAATTCCAAAAGGTCGCGTTCGGTCTGAACCGCATCCGCTGCGATAAGTCCGAGTGCAAGCCCGCGTTCTCTTACGCGATCCAAATCGACCCCGCCGCCATCGTCGCGAATCTGCACCACGACGCTATTCCCTTCGTGAGCGGCGCGCAGCTCGATCTTTCCGACCGGATCCTTCCCGCATTCACGGCGGCGTTTGGGCGATTCAATTCCGTGATCGACGCAGTTGCGCACGAGATGCATCAGCGGTTCGCCGATCTCGTCGACGATAGTCTTGTCCAGGTCCGTTTCGGCGCCCTCGATCGCCAGCTCGATTTCTTTGCCGCGTGACTTTGCGAGATCGCGAACGACCCGCGGGAAGCGTTCGAACACTCCCGCGATGCGAACCATGCGCGAGTGCATGACGGCTTCTTGAAGATCGGTGCTCGTGCGCGCCAAAAGGGCGGCCGCGGTATTGAGCTGTGCCACGAGTTTAGCGGCATCGGCGGCTTCGCCACGCGTCAGCATCGTGCTGATCTGCATGATCCGGTTCTTGGTGATAACGAGCTCACCGACCAGGTCGAGCAGCACGTCCAACCGTGCGATGTCGACGCGGATCGTCCGTGGACGGGCTTTGCCTGCGCTCGCCGTCGCGGGATCGGCGGTAACGTGCTGCGCTTCTTCATCTTCCGAGCGCGTGTGGCGCAGAACGACCGTCTCGAGACGCTCCGCGAAACCGGCACCGCTGCGTGTCGCCGGCGTACCGTCGGTTCCGGCGCGAATGAGAGCCGTGAGCAAGTCACGCCCTTCGAACAGTATCTCAATAAGAACGCTCGAAATCGGAAGACGGCCGTTGCGGACCAGGTCGCAGACGTTCTCGAGTTTATGCGCAAACGTGGCGACGTCGCCAAGCTCGAGCATGCCGGCGCTGCCTTTGATCGTGTGCAGCGCACGAAAGAGTGAGTTGACCGTCTCGGGGTCGGAGCGCGCGGAGGCCGCAAGCGGCTCCAGCTTGAGCAGATCTGCGTCGATCTGCTGAAGCAGCTCCTCCGACTCATCTTTGAAATACCGGAGAAGCTCGGCTCGATCGAACGGCTCTTCGTTCACCCGACGCCGAACGCAGCCAGGAGCGGTTCGAGCGAACCCGCCTCCGGAACGAAGACGAGATGACCGCATATCTTCGCACCGCGATCGAGAAAGGTCGACTCGACGAACAGAACGTCGCGCTGCGGCGAGTTCGGCATCAGCGCTTCGAACGTCGCCTGAAGCGAACCGTACGATATGACTGGGACCGACGGAATCATGTTCTTGCCGGTGAGCTGAACGACCGCGCTCAGATACGAGGACGCAACGATGTTGGCAAGCTCTTTGAGCGTCGTTTCCACGACGGCATCGTAAAGCTGCAGATCACCGCCGACGCGCTTGAGAAACATTCCGACGAAATCGAGCGCATCCTGATGATCGAACATGACGACCAAATGCCCGGGTACGCCGCCCCGGACGTAGACGTGCAAGACTGCGTAGACGCGCGCGTCGATTACGCGCGAATACACCTCGCCGAACCGAATGACTTCGGCGCGCGGTGCTTCCATCTTGATCGTGGTATTGAGCAGCTGCGAGAGGGCTGTGGCTGCATGACCAGCACCGATGTTCGCTATTTCTTTGAGCGCATCGATTTGCAAGTCGGTCAGCCGCAGCAGATCGCTCACGCTTCTGCGCCGTCCACCAACTTGCCGATCACGTCGAGGATCTCAGCTGGGCGGAACGGCTTGGTAAGCCGCGTACTCGCTCCGGCATCGAGCGCCTCTTTGAGCAACGCTTCTTGTCCCATCGACGTGCACATGATGATCTTGGCATTGGGATCTTCGGCGATGATCAGCTTCACCGCGCCGATTCCGTCCACGCCCGGCATCACCATGTCCATCGTCACGACGTCAGGACGCAAGGCCTTGTATTTCTCGACGGCGTCGGCCCCGTTCTGCGCTTCTCCCACCACGTCGTATCCATTCTTGGAAAGAATGTCTTTGATCATCATTCGCATGACGACGGCGTCGTCAACGACGAGAACGCGCTTCTTGCTCACGTTGCGACGGGCTCCGGCTCGTCAACTGTCGAGATCTGTCCGATCGATTCGACTCGCAGACCCGGCGCGATCTCAGAGTATGAGAGCACGACCAGCGACGGCGCTGCTCGTTCGGTAAGGCGCTTGAGCGCCAGACGAATCGTCGGCGAGCACAACACGATCGGATGCAAACCGGCGGCCTGGGCTGCCTGAATCTGCTTGGTGAGCGACGTGTAGATTTTCGCGACGGTTTGCGGATCGAGCAACGCGTAGGCGTCCTCGCCGCGGCGCACCGCTTCACCGAGCAGCGTCTCGAGACGCGGATCGACGGTGATGACCGACAGTAAGCCGTCTTCGGAGTACTCGGCACAGATATGCCGCGCGAGCGCCACACGGACGCGCTCCGTGAGGTAGTCGATATCTTTGCTCTGTCGAGCGCCGTCTGCGAGCGATTCCAGAATCAAGAGCAGGTTGCGAATCGGAATTCGCTCGCGCAAGAGATTCTGCAGAACGCGTTGGACTTCGCCAACCGTCAGCAAGTTGGGAATAAGCTCTTCGATAACGACCGGGTAGTGCTGCTTGACGTTGTCGAGCAGCGAGCTCGTCTCTTGACGTCCGAGCAAATCCGGCGCATGCGACTTGATGATTTCGGTGAGGTGCGTTGCGATGACGCTGGTTGGATCGATGACGGTATATCCCGCCATTTCGGCGTCGCCGCGTCCGCTTTCCGGAATCCAGAGCGCCGGCAAGTTGAACGCTGGTTCCGTCGTCGGGATACCTTCGATCGGCTGCGTAGCGGTGCCCGGGTTCATCGCGAGCAAGCGACTGACCATGACTTCCGCACGGGCGACTTCCAAACCATATATCTTGATCACGTACGTCGACGGCTTGAGCTGCAGATTGTCGCGCACGCGAATCGGCGGGACGACGATACCGAGCTCGCGCGCGGCGTGCCGGCGAATCATCGTGATCCGTTCCAGCAAGTCGCCACCTTGCGCGACGTCGACGAGCGGGATCAAACCGAAGCCGATCTCCAGCTCCATCGGATCGTACGAGAGCAACGGAACGACCGACTCGGCAGGCTTGACGGCGGGCTGCGCCGTGACGCCGGGTTGCACGCCGGGAGCGTTCGGTCCACCTGAGAGTGCAGGGACGGAGCCGTCTCCGCGGGGCAGCAAGCCCTTCTTTTGCAAGCCGCGCTGGCGCAAGAAGATCACGAACATGATGCCGGCCATCAGGAACATCCAGAGCGGCGGAAGTCCGCAGAAACCAAAGACGACCAAGAGAACCGACGTAATCGCGATCGCGCGTGGCTCTTGAATGATCTGGCGGGTGAACTCGTTGCCGAAGTTCATCTCCGACGCGGCACGCGTGACGATGATACCGGTCGCGGTAGACATCAACAGCGCGGGTATCTGAGTGACGATGCCTTCGCCGACGGTCAGGAGCGTGAAGCGTTGCAAAGCTTGGACGAGGGTCAAGCCCTGCTGCAAGATTCCGACGAAAAAGCCGCCGATGATGTTAACGAAGACGATGATGACGGCGGCGACCGCGTCGCCGCGCACGAATTTCGATGCACCGTCCATGGCGCCGTAGAAGTCGGCCGAGCGCTGAATGTCGCGACGGCGTTGCCGGGCATCGGCTTCGGTGATCAAGCCCGCGTTGAGGTCGGCGTCGATCGCCAACTGCTTACCGGGCATTGCGTCGAGCGTGAAGCGGGCCGCGACTTCCGCGACGCGCCCGGCGCCGTTGGTGATGACCACGAACTGAATGATGATCAAGATCGCGAAGATGATGATACCGACGGCATAGTTTCCGCCGACGACGACGTTACCGAACGACTCGATGACACGTCCGGCATAGGCGTGCAGCAGAATCAAGCGCGTTCCGCTGATGTTGAGCGACAAGCGGAACAACGTGATGATCAAGAGCAACGTCGGGAAGACACTGAAGCTGAGCGCGTTTTCCGTGTACAGCGTCGTGAGCAAAATTAAGACGGCTGCCGTGATGTTCAGCGTCAGCAACAGATCGAGGAGTTCCGGCGGGATCGGAACGATCATCAAGCCGATGATCAAGACCGTCGCGGCCGCAATCCACATTCCCGAAGTCTGGCTGAGCCGGTCCATAACGCTGGACCCCTTCGCCGCCGGGACGGGTGCTCGAGAAGCCGCCATTTAGTATCGTTCCTTCCGCATTACGCGATGGTCTTCCGTTTGAGACGGTAGACGAACGCGATCACTTGTGCCGTTGCAGCGTACAGCTCCGAGGGCACCGGGTGATCGAGCTCGACCTTGTAGTAAAGGGTGCGCGCCAAGTGCGCGTTCTCGACGATTGGGATGTCGTGTTCTTTGGCTAGCTCGCGGATGCGGCGCGCCATGAGATCAGCGCCCTTTGCGGTCAGCACCGGCGCTTCCATTGCGATCTCGTCCCATTCCAACGCACACGCGAAGTGCGTCGGGTTGGTGACGACGACGGTCGCTTTGGGAACGGCGGTCATCATGCGTTTGCGGGCTGCGGCGCGCTGACGCGCTTTGACGGCCTGTTTTGCTTCCGGCGAGCCTTCGGCCGAGCGCATCTCGTCCTTGACTTCGGCCTTGGTCATCTTCATCGAATCTTCGAACTGCCAGCGTTGATAGACCAAGTCGAGAAGAGCCATCGCGAGCAAGAACAGACTGAATCGAAGCGCGATCGAGTAGATCATGTTCTCGATGACGATGATCCAATCGTGCGGCGAGTTGCGCGCCGCATTGAAGATCGTCGCGATTTGGCTGTGGACCACTCCGAAGATGATGAACGCCACAGCAAACAGCTTGATCAGCTGCTTGGCGAGCTGGACGGCGGTTTGCTTCGAGAGCAGGACGCTTTTCAGACCGTTGAGCGGATTGAGCTTCGAGAATTTCGGTTTGATGCTGCCCAGCGAAAACATAAAGCCGAACTGTAAGACGTTGCCGAGCACGCCGAGCAAGAGCGCGACCGAGAAGATCATCGTGAGCAGCCCGGCGAGAGGCGCAAAACCCTCGCGGAACATCACCCAGGCAGAAAAGATGTTGACGGGCTGATGCGTACCGACGTGCGAGATGCTCACGAGCATCAGGCTGTAGATGTGCCCGAGCCAAGACATGAAGCCGAAGTGCAGGATCATTATGGCCGCAATAAACACCATGGCCGGCGCGACCTCGACGGATTTTGCAACGCGCCCCTGGCTTCGTGCTTGGCCGCGGCGCTTTGGAGTTGCCTTTTCGGTCTGTTCAGGTCTTGCCATCTACGTACCTAAGCCGGCGCCAAGCTGCGCATCAGCGTATCGATCTGCCGTGGAACCTGACTGAACAAATCGGGCAGCGCGTAACCCATGAGCGGCAAGCAAATGATGAGCATGATCAGGCCGACGCTAATCTGAATTGGAAACCCGACGACGAAAATGTTCATTTGCGGCGCGACGCGTGCCATGAACGCTAGCGTGACGTTGACGAGAAACAGCGTGATCGAGGCCGGCGCCGCTATTTTAAAAATGATCAGCAAGGCTTGCGTGAAGAACAGCGCGATCGAATCTTGGGTGCCTTGCGATATCTCCGCCCATGGCAACGGTAAGAGACTGAACGATCCGGCCATGCCCTGGAAATACAGCAAGTGCGAATTCGTGACGAGAAAGATCAGCGTCGTGATTGCGAGCTCGAGCTCGCCGATAATCGTAACTTGTTGCTGCGTCGTCGGATTGAGAATGTTCGCGACCGCAAAACCGATCTGCACGTCGAGAATCTCGCCGGCGAACTGGATGCCCATGAAGATCAGCTGCGTCACGAATCCGAAGAGCACGCCGATGATGGCTTGGCACAGTATCCCGACCGCAAAACCGTCGAAGTCGAGCGGCACACGCAACGGATGCACGGTACCGGCGACAGCAAAGCTGATGACCAGACCCAGCGCAACGCGCACGAGTCCGGGGATCGACGAAGTACCGAAAATCGGCATGATCATGACCATCGTCGAGCAACGCACCCATATGAGAAAGAACGTTTCGAGCTCGGCGGTGTGCAGGCCAAAAAGATTAATCAAGCCGCGCTAATCCTCGCGGTGGCATCTCGGGGGATTTAGGCCATCCGGTACCCCGCTGCCTCGTCGAATAGGGTCACCAACCGTTAAATTATGGCAATTGGGTTGTTGCGAGGCCGGTGCGAGAACCGTGCCCCGAATCACACGGTGACGGGCCGAGCGCTTTTGGGGCCCCGCGCGTTAGCGTGGGGGGCGCGGAGCGCCGTTAAACTGGGTCACCTCACGAACCCGGGTATCATCAGGATTACCCGGCGCATGAAGTCGGTGACGACGGCCAGCATGAACGGCCCGAAAAACAGCATGGTCAACCCCACCACCAGGATCTTGGGGATAAAGGCCAGGGTCGGTTCCTGGACCTGAGTGACGGCCTGCATCAGCGAGATGACGAGACCCGTGATCAACCCGAGCACGAGGGCCGGCGCGCAGATGATCATCGTGACGAGGAGCGCGTCGCGCCCCAGGGTCATGGCGTCTGCAAAGTTCACGTGTGGAAGCTCGCAAAGAGCGCTTGAATGGTCAGATTCCAGCCGTCGACGAGCAAGAATACGAGAATCTTGAACGGCAGCGAGATCGTGATCGGTGGGATCATCATCATGCCCATCGAGAGCAAGATCGAGGCGACCGCCATGTCGATCACGATGAACGGAATATAAATCGCAAACCCGATCTCAAAGGCCGTCTTCAACTCGCTGATCACGAACGCCGGGACCAGCAAATACGTCGGAACATCCGCTTGTTTCGCCGGGCGCGGGTCCTTCGAAAGCGTGTAGAACAACGCGATATCTTTTTCGCGGGTTTGCTTGAACATGAAGGCGCGCAGGGGAACTTGCGCCCTATCCAGCGCGACGCCCTGACTGATCTTGTTGGCCAGATACGGCTGCAGCGCGTTTTTGTTGATGTCGACGGCGACCGGGCGCATCACAAAGAACGTCAGCAGCAGCGCCAAACCGACAAGCACCTGCGTCGGAGGGACCGTCGTCGTGCCCATAGCCGTGCGCACGAACGAGAGGACGATGATGATGCGCGTAAACGACGTCACGAGCACGAGCATCGAGGGCGCGAGCGTTAAAATCGTCAGCAGCAGCAATATCTGCAACGACATTGCAACTTGCTGCGGCTTGGACGACGGCGATACGCCTAGGTTTATCGACGGAATCGGAACGATGGGATTGCTGGGACCGGGGACGCTTTGCGCCATGGCCGGATGCGCCGTGAGCGCGATGAGAATCATCGCGATCGACGGCCACAGGATGTAGAGCAAGCGTCTCATTTACGGCGTCTGAAAATCGCGCTGATGCGCTCGGATTGGAGATTGACTGCGTGGCGCTGGGATTCGATCACCAGTTCGACCTCGTCGGCGGGCAGCTCCGTGATCAATGCGACGTGACCGTTGCTGGCGCCGACCAGATAATAGCGGCGCGCGACTTTTACGACGTGCACGGCCGTATTCTGCGAGAGGAACGTTGATTCGACGACGACCGCGAGACGCGAGCGTCCCAGCGCCGCGAGACGCCCCTGCGAAAGGAAACGCAACGCCCAAAACATGCCGTAGAGCAACAACGCAACGAGTGCGAGCGCTGTAATCGCTCGAATCCAAACGGAAAGTTCCATACGAGAGGCGCTCCGCCCGAGGCGGCTTAGCCAAAGCTAAGCGCGTTCGTGCTGTAACGGGTTGAGTTCGCTGATCTTTACAGCGTACTTGTCATCGACGACGACAACCTCGCCGCGAGCAATCAAGATATTGTTAACGAACAGATCGATCGGATCGGCCGAGAGCTTGTCGAGCTCGAACACGCTCCCCGCTTGCATGGCAACGACGTCACGCAGCGCGAGCGAGGTTTGGCCCAAGACCGCGCTGATTTGCAGCGGGATGTCATGGACGAGATCGAGATTCGAGTGGCCGGGCGCGGCGGTCGTAACGCCGGTCGGGGCCATATTCGCGAATTGCGCCGGCTTGGCCGGAGCGGTCGGGGCCTGGCGTCGCGGAGGCTCGGCGGCAGCCGGCGCGGCGGCACGAGGCAGAGGTGCTGCCGGTGCAGCAGCGGCGGCTGACGGTGCAGCGGCCGGCTTCTCGGCGGCCCCAAGCTTGGAGAGCGCAACGCCGTCGAAATCGACCTGCACTGCGACCGGGAATTCACCCGTGATCTCGAGCTCGGCCTCGTACGTGGTGAAGGGCGGCGGCGGGAAACTGCCCGTATCGCCGACGACGCCGGAGACGATGCCCTCCGTCGAGTTGCCCAGGGCTTGGGCGAGGTGCTCGCCCATAGCGCTTGAGATCTGCGCGACGGTTTCCGCGACGATCGAGAGCTGCATGGCGTCCATCTCGCCACCCGGTTCGGCGCCGACCATCAGGGCGACGATCTTTGCGAGATCAGCCTTTGGATAACGGCAGATAAACCCGGCGCTAAGCGACGGAATGTCGGTCTTGGTCGCGACCCAATCTTCTTCGACGCGCAGCGAGGATTCGCTGACGGACGACGACGTTGCGCCGGCCGTAACACCCCGATCGACCAGCGCAGAAAGCACCTGCGCGGCCGAGGCCATCATCTCGCCGGCGACCGAATCCAGCTGCCCGTCCGGCATACTACTCATTCTCGTCCTCTTTTATACTTGCGACCTGTACGGCCAGCCGGTCCTTATAGGTGCCGGCAAAAACCTCGAATTTTTCCATCCCGTTGACCTTTGCGACCAACGGCGTCGACGTTTCCTTGTCGAACAGGATCAGGTCGCCAGGCGCCAGCGACATCAGATCGCGCAGTGAGACGATCGTCTGGCCGAGTTCGACCGTGCAATCGACTTCCGCGCGCTCGACGTTGCGCGCCAGCTGATGGATGTCTTCTTCCGTCATACCGCGGCCGGCGACGACCGACGGCGACCACTGGAAATCGCTCAGCTGCGGTCCGATCGACTGCAGCACGAGATAGGGCAGGCAGAAATTCATGACGCCCGTCATATCGCCCACCTTCAGCTCGCACGAGACATATGCGACGATTTGGTCGAGCGGGATGATACGCGGAATAAACTGCGGATTAGAGTCGAGCGCTTCGATCTTCAGCGACAGCGTCAAAAGATAGTTCCACGACTCGCGATAGCTGTTGAGCATGCGCGCCATGAAACGCTGCATCAGCGTCCGCTCGATGTCGGTCAGATCGCGAAGTTTCTGCGGGAACCAACCGGGACCGCCGAGCAGGCGATCGATGATCGAGAACACGAGATTGAGATCGACTTGCACGATGCCGCTTCCGGGAAGCGGATCCATCGAGAAGATCGCGAGGATCGACGGCAGCGATATGCCGGCGATAAAGTCGCCGTAGCTGATTTGCTCGATCGACGTCACCGTCGCTTCAACGCGCGTGCGCAAATAGACAGAAAGCGAGTTGTTCAGCAGTCGGGTGAAGTTATCGTGAAGAGTCCGAAGTGTCTGCAGCTGGTTGGTTGAGAATTTCTCGAGCCGTTTATTGTAACGAAAGTCAAATGATTTGATCTTCCGACCGTCAACGGCGCCGTGCTCGGCTTCGGGCGCGGCTAGCTGCTTTACAAGGGCGTCTATCTCTTCTTGCGAGAGCATCGACACGGCGGTTATTGCCCCTTTGTTTTAGTGGTGATGGTTTTCTTTGCCGCGACCGGTATGGACGTTGCCTGACCGGGCGCGATTAACTTTTTTCCGAGTACGGCCGTGGCGTTGACGACAACGATGTCAACGCGGCGATTCAACTGTTGGCCGTTCGCATCGCCATTCGGATGGGTCGGGTGGAATTCCCCGTATCCGGCAAGCGAGATCTTATGCGGATCGATGTAGCCCTTCTCGACTAGGAAACGCGTAACACCCGCTGCGCGCGCAGCAGAAAGCTCCCAATTCGTCGGGTAGAGCGACGTGTGGATTGGCGTGTTGTCCGTATAGCCTTCCACCCGCACGGTTGGTTCCGTGCGCTTCAAAACTGAGCCAACTTCCTCGAGTAAACCGACGGTTTCGGGCCGCAGGTTAGCGCTGCCGCTGTCGTAGAGAGCCTTATCGGTCAGCAGCGAGATGACGAGCCCCTCACTCGTCATTTGAACCTTGACCTGATTTTGGAGCTGCTTGGATTGGATGTAGGTCTTGATGATCTGCGCTTCTTGCTCCAGCTCTTTCGACGGCTGGGCGTGCTCGAGTCCGCCACCTTCGGGCGGATTGTTGATCGCGTCGATCGAGTTGAAACCGCCCGAGATATCGTGGACTAGCCGCTGCAGCTTGACCTTGTTGATCGTGGAGATCGAGAACAAGATGATGAACAGGGCCAAGAGCAGCGTGATCATGTCGGCGTACGTCAGAAGCCACCGCATCATACCTGCGGTCTCGAGCTTTTCTTCCGTCGCCCGTTTCTTTAGGCGCGACTCGTGGGCGCGAGCCGCAGATTTAATTGCCGGCAATTAGGCCTGCGATCCGGCCGGTTCGGCGCCTTCGGCAGCAGGCTGCTCTTCGGGTTCGTGCGCATCGGCCGGCAGGTAGGCGTGCAATTTCTCTTCGAGCAGACGCGGATTGTCGCCGGCCTGAATCGAGAGGATGCCTTCGATTTGAATCTCACGCAGCAACAGCGATTGCGTATTGCGCTCTTTGATCTTCGCAGAAATCGGGAGCCACGCGAGGTTCGCAAGCAAAATACCAAAGAACGTTGCGACGAAAGCTTGCGCGGTTGCGTTACCGATCGAACCGGTGACGTTTCCGCCGCTGCTCGCGGCAGCCAAACCCTTGAGCATGCCGATCAGTCCGAGAACCGTACCGATGATACCAAGCGTCGGCGAGTAGCCGCCCATCGTCATGAAGACCGCTTCGGCTTTGGCACCCTTCTCTTGCATGAGCGAAACTTCGGTTTCGAGGATCTTGCGGATAATCTCGGTGTCGCGCCCGTCGATGACGAGCTGAATTCCCTTGCGCATGAAGTCGTCTTGAACTTCTGCGGCCTCGGTCTCAAGCGCGAGGAGACCTTCGCGGCGCGCTTTTTCGGCAAACGTTACGAGCGTTTGGATCGTCTGACGCTCGTGGTGCTCGGGCTCGAAAAATGCGGTGCGGAATCCCGTCAAAATGCCGTTCAGGAACGTTCGCAACGGAAACGAGATGATGGACGCACCGAGCGTACCACCAAACACCAAAATGAACGCCTCGTAGCGCTCGTAGAGAATGCGCATATCGATACCGCCGATAAAGGCCGACAGTATGACGCATCCAAAAGCAAGTACAAGACCGAGAATCGTCGCGAGATCCAAAGCAGCGACCTTTCGAAAAGGAAAGTCCGGGGGCTCCGAAGCCCCTCTTCCTCAATATCGGCTAGGGCACCCTCGGCCTTGACGGAGGCTTAAAAGAGCGGGTGCGCGGGCTCACGACGCCCCAGGCGCCGGCCCGTAAATCGCGCGTTTGAACTCGATGACCCGCTTGCGGACCTCGTCGAGCGAGTCGCGGACGATCAGCTTGTTTCCCGAGGTCAGGGTGACCACGGTATCCGGGGTCGACTCGACTGACTCGATCAGGTCACAATTGACGATGATCGGCTGGTTGTTCAGGCGCCTCAGGGGGATCATGCCTCAGACTTCCTTTCCAGCAGCTCGAGCGCCCGCACCTCACCGAGGTGCTGGAACAGCCCGCGTAGCCGAGCCCGATGATGGTCGACCCCCTCAATGCCCACTGCCAGGTCCAGGTAGTGCTCCGTCCCATTTAGTCCCGACCGCGATGCGATCGCCGCGGCCGACCCGTACATGATAAGCCGGAACTCCGGAGGCAACCGCTCCGCGTTCGCCTCGATGAATGCGAGCGCTTTCCGGTCCTCGCCGCGCCGCAAGAGAAAATTCATGTACTCATTGGCCGCAGCGACGTCGCCGTCGTCCGACCACACCTCGGAGAACGCGACCTCGGCTTCGCCGAACCGCCCGAGCCCTTCGAGCGAACGCGCGCGATTGAGTCGAACAGGCTGCACCTTCGGCCGCGCGGCGAGCGCGAGATCGAACCATTTGATCGCGAGCTCGTAGCCGCGTTCCTCCATGAGCGTCGCGCCGATCTCGGAGTGCGACTTCCAGAGAAAGACTTCGTTGTCGACGAGCGGTTGACGATGCGCTTCTTTCCCGTCTTCGATCGCGGCCGCATATGCTTCGCGCGCCTCGGCAAATCGACGTTGTGCGACGAAGCACTTCCCCAAGACGAAATGCGCGTCGGCGAGTGAGGGCGAGTATTTCAGCGCTTCGCGAACGACGGCTTCGGCTTTTGCGACCACACCGTTCTTGAGATAGAGACCGGCCAGCAGACACAACCCGTTGGGAACAAAGCTTGGAACGCGGGCATCGACGCGCTCGCGCTGACGAATCTCCACCAGCTCCCGCATGCGCTCGAGCGCCGATATCGCGGGCGACGTGTTGTCGGCGAGCATTGCCGAGGTTCCGTAGTTATACCAATTGACCGCGTCATCGGGTGCATCGCGCAGTGCCGCCTCCGCGATCTCCATGTTGCGCTCGTGTTTCTTGCGCTCGAGCATGACATCGTCGCGATATCCGAAATGGATTAATTCGATCGGCGAGACTTTTGCAGGCATCCCCGTTTCGTTGCCATCGAGTGCGATAAACTCGTGAATCGGATTGCGATAACGGATGCGTTCGTCGTTTGGGAAGAACCGCACGAGCATGTTCGACATCGCACCGGTTCCCTTGTAGTCTTCGGTGAAATTAAAAATTCGCGTCCACAGCCCGGTCAGATGCGCGCTTTGAGCGCCCAGCTCTTTAACGATTTCGCGCGAACGCGGTGAGAGCCGCTCGTCCGCATCGAGAACGAGAATCCAGCGATGGGTCGCTAGCGCGAGCGCGGCGTTGCGCGCCTTCGCAAAATTGTTTTCCCACGAGATCTCATGAATTCGCGCACCCGCTTTGCGAGCGATCTCGAGCGTCTCGTCCTTCGACCCGGTGTCGACGATGCAAATTTCGTCTACGACGCCGCGCACGCTCGCGAGCGCATCACCCAGAAAACGCTCCTCGTCGCGGACGATCATGCAGAGGCTCACACCGGCACGCCGCTGCGGCCAGCCGTTGGGCGGCTCGGGAAGATCCAACATTTTAAATTTTGGTTCTTTTGTTGTTATGGGCCCCCTCGCGCGGAGCCTGGGGCGGAGCGCCTTCCAAACGACAAGCGGCCGGGCCATCTTGGCCCAGCCGCTCATCAACCCCCTAGAGGACTAGCGAACTAGCCGCCTGGGATCAGGTTTAGAACCGTCTGATCGTTCTGCTGTGCGACACTGATGCTCTTTGAGTTTGCAGTGAACGCGCTTTGCGCTTCGATCATCTTCACGAATTCGTTGGAGAGGTCGACGTTCGACTCTTCAAGCGAACCCGAGACGATAGTCCCCAGCTGTCCATTACCCGGGACATTGATTTGTGCCAAGCCCGAGTTTGCGCTGGATGTGAACTGGCTGTTTCCGATGTTGTTGAGACCTTGGTCGTTCTGGAACGTGGCGAGAACGAGCTGCGCCAACGTCTGCGACTGGCCGTTGCTGAACGAACCCGTAATCGCGCCGTTCTGGCCGATCGTGATGTTCGACAGCGTTCCTTGACCGTAGCCGTTTTGCGAGACCGTCGTTGCCGTTGAAGAACCCGCAAGCGAGCTCATGTCCGCGAAGCTGAGGGCAATTGCCGCCGGAGTTGCTGCGGTCGTCGGCGCCGAGTTGTTGGCCGGCGAACCCCAGTTGGCGATGGTGAGCAGGTTACCCTGATTTTGCGCGGCTTGCGATCCGGCCACGTGCGTCGCGCCCGTTCCGGCTGCAGTCTGGGTCGTGTTGATGAACTGTCCGTTCTGATCGTAGAACACGAAGCCCGTGGCGGAGGCTGGATTGGCAGCAAGCTCAGCCGTCAGCGGATCCGTCGGATCGCCACCGGTGATCTGGTATTCCCATTCCGTACCAACGGACGTCGCCGCGGCTGCCGTGTTGTTGACTTGCGTCGTGGCTGGGTCGAGGCCCGTGCCGAATCCCGTGACTTCACCCGAAGTGACGGGCGTGAACGTTACGTTGATGAGGTGCGAGTTACCAAGGGAATCATAGACCGTCGTGGAGATCGTGACCGGTGTTGCAGCTCCCGTATTGGCTTGGAGATACAACGTCTGATCGAGATTTCCACCGAACTGAACGTCGAACTCGGTGTCGCCCGTCGGACCGGTCTTCGTTCCGAAGCCCGTGCCGACTGCCTGCGATTTCAGGCCGAGCGGAATCTGAATCGTCGAAGGTGCGCCATTGGCATTGACGACGCCCGCGGAATTTGCCGTGTACCCATCGACGGCTAAGCCGCTCGACGGATCGTACAGAATACCGTTGGAGTTGATTCCGAAGTGCCCGTCGCGCGTGTACACCGGCGAACCGGAGCCGTCAACCGCACCGAGGATGAAGAATCCCGAGCCGTTGATCGCGAGATCGGTGTTGATTCCCGTGGTCTGGAAGCCGCCTTGTGAGAAGTTGTTGTCGATGGTCGCGGTCTTCACGCCGAGACCTTCGTTTTGCGGGTCCGTGCCGCCCAGCGTTTGAGATGGAGCGGTTGCGAACGCCTGGGTCTGATACAGAAGATCTTGGAACGTAATGTTCTGATCTTTGAATCCTGTCGTGCCGACGTTAGCGATGTTATTGGAGATAACGTCGATCGCGTTTTGATAGGCGTTCAGACCCGATACTGCTGTAAATAGCGAATCGGTTGGCATCTTGCCCTTTCGTTAGTGAACTCCGGCGCGGTTCAATCCATCCCCGCTCCGGCAAGGGCATCCGACATGCGGTCCGCCCTTGAATTGTGCTTTTTGCGAGGCGATCACTTGATCACCGCCGCGGAATCGATGTTTGTGAATACGTTCTCTCGCATCGAATCGGGATCGACCGCCGTGATGACGGTGCGATTTTTGATCGAGACGATCATTCCGACGTCGTGCACCATGAAGAGCGACTGTTGTGCGCCCTTCGAGGCCGCTTTGTCCGCCATCACGTTCATCTTTTGGACGTCGTCCTGGGAGAGCGTGATATTCCGCGATTGCAATCGTTGCATTGCGTGCGCAGAAAACTTGAGACCGGCTCCAGACGTGACGCCTTGTTGCGTGAGGACGTCACGAAATGATGGTCCGGTCGTCGTGGTAGGCGGAATCTGAACCGGTATGCCCTGCGGGCGTATCGGCGCAGTACTCGGTGGAATGATACTGATAGATTCAGGGATCTTGGGATCCATCTCAGCCGCCGCTGCTCGTGCTCGAGCTTCCGGTTGGAACGACCGCAGTGATCTGGTTCATCTGGTAAAGCGCTGGGCTTCCGTCCGAACCGGTGATGATTTGTCCAGTGCTAAGACTGGTCAACGCGAACTCCGGAGTACCATTGACAATCTGGATGCCCGAGACGATACCCGTCTGCGTGCTCGTGTTGCCGGCTCCGTCGGTCGTGTTGACCGCCACCGTAAGCCCGATCAGGCTGGCCGCCTGCGAAATCGAGAAGTTGTTCTGGAAACTCTGGAACGAGTCTGCCAGCGTAACTTGCGATTGCAGCGCCTGGAACTGTGCGAGCTGGGTGACGGACTGCGTCGAGTCCATCGGATTGAGTGGATCTTGATTCTGAAGCTCAGTCGTCAGCAGCGAGAGAAATGCCGTCGCACCCAACGTTTGACCAGTGCCGGATTGTCCCGGCGTGGTGCTGGTTTGGGTTACGAGCGGGCTCTGAGCCGTTGTTCCGACTCCTGCCATTGTTGCTGCTCCTAAGCGAGTGCGTTCAGCCACTGCATCGCAGCGAGCTGCGAAGACCGTGGACCGTAACTGGGTACTGATGCAATCGTGTCGTCGTCCGAGCTGGTCGTAACGCCGACGAATCGCCGGGTCGTTCCGAAGCGCGGTTGATACGCTTGCTGTTGTTGTTGGAATCCTTGGTTTGCGAGGTTGACGGTGAAGCCCGCGAGCTTCAGACCGGCATCAGCCAGCGATCGCGTCAGCATCTGCTGATTGGCTAGCAATGCGTCGCGCACGTCCGTGTTTTGTGCGACTAGCGTTGCATTCACTGAGCTACCTTGAACTTGGAGACTTACGGTTACGCTACCAAGTGATTCGGGCACCAAGCGCATCCGAAGGGTTTGCGAACCATCGGAAAGCGTGCGCATGCTGATGCCTTGGAGTACTTGGTCGACGACCGCATTCGGATCGACCGGCACTTGTGCCGGAGTCTGCGATTGTGCAGCGGTTGTCGGAGTGTTGCCTGCGGTTGAAACCAGAGGCGACAATCCGCCAAACGAAGCGCTTGCCAGCAACGTCGACGCCTGCGCGCCCCCTACTCCCGCGACCGGAGCCGACGAATCCGCCGTAGTGGATGAATCGCTCTTTTGTTGCGGGATCGAGTTGATCGCGTTCTGCAACGATTGCAGCAGCGACGCCGTGAGCGAATCGCTCATCGCGCCACCTGACCCCGACGCCGCTCCCGAAACTGCGATCTGCGGCTGCAGAGTCGCGGTCGAGTTGGGCGTGTCGGTCGAACTGGATGGATTACTACCGGAGTTGGCTTGATCGGCTGCGACGTTTGCAGCCCGCGCGAGAATCCGCCCGATCACGGTATCCGCACCAGTTCCTTGCATTGTCAAGGAAGGATTGGCCGTGACGGTTGGTCCGCCCGAGTTTTGAGGAATGGCAGCTGATGCGTTTTGCGGATGCATCGTCTGCGTAGCCATGCCGTTCGTTGTAGTGTCGCTATTGCCAAGCGGTCCCGACGAAGACACCCACGGTGCGGGTGGTGCGGCGGGCCCTCCGCTCTGCGAGCCGAGCGTTGCCGCTGAAGCGGCGGACGCCGAGCCGTTTACGGCGGACTGCTGTAACGCAACGAGTGCGGACTGTACGATTCCCGCGGTTTGATTTGGGGCTGAGCTTCCTCCCGCGTTTGCGTCCGAGGATGTTCCCAGGCTGTCGTGCTGCTGCCCCGTTGCGTATGCGCTGACCGTCGTCGTCAGTGCGTTGGCTATTTGCGTGAACCTCTGCACTAAGGAAGACGCCATTTGCGCCGCCGTTTGATCCGGCGGCCCATTAGACGGAGGCCCTAATGCTTGAGAGATCATTTGCGTCAGAGAACTGCGCAAACCCGATACGTTGACTCCCTGCAACTGCAGTTGAGCCAAAATAGTCGAGGTGAGCGATCCTCCGAGCTGCTGCGCAATTTGTTCGAGCGACATTCCGCTCTTGAGCATCTGCGTGATTTGCGTTTGCAGCTGCGACGTAAGCGTCGAAAGCTGCGCGGAACCAGGCGGGCTGCTACCGAGCGAGGATGACTTCGAACCTTGCAATTGTGCCGACAACAGTTGACCGAACATGTGATCGCCGATGTTCGTGCCATTTGATTTTTGGCCAAACAACGGTGATCCACTCAGCGCACTGCCGGCGGATTGCGTTTGTGTTGGTGTTAGTGAGAATAAATTTTGGAGACTTGTGTTCAATATTTCACCCCCTCTCTTGATCGAGATTGGGTATGCCAAAGCAAACCTAGGCGGATCAACTCCGCCTAACTTGCTCATCGGCCGGATAGCCCGCCGGCCTTAGCCCCGGTTAACCCCGGCTATTGGGGAACGGGGCTCGAGACTTGCGAGACCTTCGCAGCGTAGTCCGGTGGCAGGGCCCCGAGCAGTTGACCGGCAGCATCATTGCTCATGAGTGCCAAAACCTTGGCCGTATAATCGACGGGAAGCTTTTGTGCGACCGCAGCGGCTTGTTCCGGGTCCATCGTCGCCCAGACTTGGGCGGCATGCTTCGGATCGTCGGTCGTCGAGCTCGTCGCGGCCGGCGCCGGTGGCTCGCCATTCGCGGAAACGATACGGGGCGCAGGCGAAGGCGATGACTCGGCAGCTTTGGAGGCAGCCGATTGCATCTGCTTGATTTGGAATTGCAGCGCCGTGATCTGCGCGTCTTTGGACGCCATGTCCTTACGCTGGCTCTCGATCTCGCCGCCCAGCCCTTCGATCTGACGGTTGCGGTCCGCGATGACCTGTTCTTGCGCCGCGAAGTGAAGCGGCGCGAGGTACGGCGTGAAAAACGCGCCGACGCGGGCCACGATCGGATTCAGAGGTCCGTTCGTAACGAAGCCGGTGATCCGTTTTTGCGAGGGCGGCCACCACAGCGCGAACCCCAATGCAAGGACCGCAACCAACGGCAAAATGAGCTTGCGTGGGTTGAATTTCTTTTTGGGGCGCTGACGAGTGACGATCATGACCTAAACTCCCTAGTGATGGGCTGACTGCGATGCGCGATGGTAACGGCGTGCGTTGTCGTCGTCGAGCTCGCGCTGCTCGAGGCGAAGCTGTTCGACTTTGAACGCTTCGCGCTGACGCTCTTGCAGGCGATCGAGGATCTTACGATCCTTGGTCGCTCGGACGAGAACCGCGCGTGCGCGCTCGACGGCTTGTTGGCATGCGGCGACGTGATAGTCGGCCCCCGTGATCTCGCGTGCGAGGAAATCCAGATGTCCGTATGCGAGTCGCAAGCCTTCGGCATCGAGCTTGCGATGCTCGGCGATGAGCTCGCGCGCGAGGTTTTCGCGGCGGGTGCGTAGCATCTCGCGGCGCGCTTCGGCGTCGGCGAGAACGCGCTGTTCGCGCGCGAGGAGCTGCTTCTTTTGTTCTTCGATGCGTTCGCGCTGTCGCAAGACGGGAGCGAGTCTAAAAACGAAGCGTGCCATCGACTACGCGACCGCATAGAGGCTCCGAAGCGCCTCTTGATACCCGGATGCTTCGCGGATCCCTTGACGCAGAAAATGACGGATGGATTCGATCTTTGAGATAGCTAGGTCGATGCGCGGATTCGATCCTGAAACGTACGCACCGATGTTGATCAGATCTTCAGCTTCTTTGTACGTTGCGAGAATATCGCGAACCGCCGAGGCTGCGGATTGATGCGCGGCATCCGTGACGTCGGGCATGACGCGCGAGACGCTTTGAAGCACGTCGATCGCGGGATAGTGGTTGGCGGAGGCAAGTGCGCGCGAGAGCACGATGTGCCCGTCAAGAATCGCGCGAACCGCGTCGGCTACGGGCTCGTTCATGTCGTCGCCGTCGACGAGTACTGCGTAGAGTCCGGTGATCGTTCCGTTGGCTGACGTGCCGGCGCGCTCGAGCAGCTTTGGCAACTGCGCGAAAACCGACGGCGTGTAGCCGCGGGTCGTCGTCGGCTCGCCGATCGCAAGACCGACCTCGCGCTGCGCCATTGCGAAACGCGTGACCGAATCCATCATGAACATGACGTCGAGACCCTGATCGCGGAAATACTCGGCGATCGTGGTCGCGACCATCGCGGCCTTGATGCGAATGAGCGCAGGCTGATCGCTCGTCGCAACCACGACGACGCTGCGGCGCAAGCCTTCTTCACCCAAATCGCGATCGATAAAATCGCGAACTTCTTTGCCGCGCTCGCCGACGAGCGCAATGACGTTGACGTCGGCCGTCGTGTTGCGCGCAATCATTCCGAGCACGGTCGATTTTCCGACGCCGCTTCCCGAGAAGATACCCACACGCTGTCCTTTGCCGCACGTCAGTAAACCATCGATCGCGCGAATCCCGAGCGGTAACGCTTCGGTGACGCGCGGACGCGCGAGCGGATCGGGCGGTTGAGACGTTGTCGGCACGCGCCGCTCGGCGATGATCTCCTCGCGGTCATCGATCGGACGGCCGAGACCATCGAGAACGCGACCGAGAAGCTGCGGCGAGAGTGCGACGCTGAGCGGACGATTGAGCGCTTTGACTTCAGCGCCTGCTCCGATCCCGCCGAGCTCACCCAGCGGCATCAGCAGAACTTTATTATCGCGGAATCCGACGACCTCGGCGATTACCGGTGCATCCATCCGTTTGTAGAGAATCTCGCAGGTTTCACCGACCGACATCGACGGGCCGTGACTTTCGATCACGACGCCGATGACTTGGTTGACCTTTCCGTTATGGCGGATCAGCTCGGTCGAATGAACGTCGGCGAGATAACGATCGGCTGAGAATGGACGAACGCTGATTTCGTCCGCGTCATGCTCGAGGGTCGTTGTCATGCTACGACTCGGGCGGGGCGGTTACGGCTCCCGAACCATTGCCGCGCAGCGAGTCGGGTGAATGCTCGACCAAGAACTCGCCACCCTCGACTCGCAGAACGCGTTTGGCTTCTTCGACCTGCGTCTCGATTTTCGCATCCAGCGAACCGGCTTCGGTTTCGACAACGACGCCACCCGGATCGACGCGTTGATCTTCAATGACACGCATATGTTTCGTCTCACCGAGCGCGAGCATGCTGTCGCGATGCTGCTTCATCCGCTCGAGATCGATCGGATTGACGCGCACCGTAATCGATTCACGATCGACGAGCTCTGCGATCGCCGCTTTGGTGATTGCGACGACGACGTCGCGATCGGTCTCGATCGACTTGTGCAGGATCTTCTCGGCGATGCCCATCGCAAGCCTTACGATCTCAGGCTCCGCGCCTTCGACGATCTTGTGCCGCTCGACGCGAGCCATGTCGATCAAGCCTCGCATCGTCGTAAGCATCTCTTCCATCTCGGTTTCGGCCTTCGCGACGCCCTCGCGATAGCCGGAATCATGGCCTTGACTGCGTGCTTCTTGCGTTATTTCCGCTGCACCGGTTTGCGCGCTTTCGACGATAGTACGCAAACGCGTATGTGCTTCGGAGAGAATCGCTTCGGCATCCGCCGTTGCGCTTTGTAAAAGCTCGCCGGCCTGATGATGCAGCGATGGCCAATCGATCGGCTCCGCTTCTACCGGAGCCGGGAATACGGGTTCCGGCTCGACGTGCGTCTCGACGGTATCTGCGTACAGTACCTCATCCGCTGTCTTCCCATTCCCCAAGCCGCTTGCATGCGGAGGAGCGACGACATATCGCTCCTCACTGGCTGTTGGATTTTTGACGACGCGACCCATCGATTAAACCAGCTGGTCTTCCTTGCCGCCGCGGGCAATGACGATCGTGCCTTGCTCTTCCAACGTGCGAATCACGTCGACGATCGTTTGCTGCGCCTTACCGACGTCGCGCATGCGCGTCGGTCCGAGCAATTCGATCTCTTCGCGCAGCGTCTGTGACGAACGCGACGACATGTTCTTGAAGATAAGAGCCCGCAGATCGTCGTTTGCGGTCTTGAGCGCAAGTGCCAGATCTTTGCCGTCGACTTCTTTGAGGACACGCTGGATCGAACGATCGTCCAGATTGATGATGTCTTCGAAGACGAACAGCAGGTTCTTGACTTCGGTCGCAATCTCGGGATCGCGTTTCGAGAGTCCCTCCAGAATGTTGCGCTCGGTCTCGCGGTCGACGTATTGCATGACCTGCGCCAGTGACTGCACGCCGCCGGCTTTCGTGAAGTCTCCGCCGGTGAGCGTGAGACGCCGTCCGAGCAACTCGTCGAGCTGTTCGAGCACTTCCGGTGCGGTCTTCTGCAGAATTGCGATACGCATCGCGACTTCGGACTGCAGCTCCGGTGTGAGCTGCGAAAGCACGGCGCCGGCTTGTTCCGGAGCCATGTAGACCAAGATGAGCGCGATCGTTTGTGGATGTTCGTCTTGGATGAACTCGAGCAGCTGACCCGGCTCGGCGTTCTTGATGAGCTCGAGCGGATTGCCGTGCTTGAGCGCCGCGAACAGCTTGTTGGTCATGTCGTCGGCTTGACCCGTGCCGAACGACCGCTCCAGGATCTCCTTGGCGTACTCGATGCCGCCTTCGTTGATGTACTTCAGCGCGATAGCGCGTTGGTACGCTTCTTGAATGACGGCGTCGCGTTTCTCGATCGGAACCGTCGAGATTTTCGCGATTTCGAGAACGACGCGCTCGACTTCGTCTTGTCGTAAGAATTTGAAGATCGTCGAGGAGAGTTCGAGACCCAGCGTGATCATCAAGATCGCCGCTTTTTCGGGTCCTGGAATCTCGAGCGCAAGAGACGTGAGCCCATGATCGAGCTCGAGGCCTCCCGCGGAGGTCGGGGCGGCCGGCACCGCCGACGCGCCTACTTTGATAATAGGACCTTCCGTGAGCTCCATTATTCCGCCATCCACAGCTTGAGCAATTTAGCGATACTTTCCGGATTTTCTTGAGCGACCGTCGTGACGTATTCGATCATCTGCTCGCGTGTGAGGTCAGCAGCAGATCGAATCGGCGCGGCCAGTCCCGGTGGCTGATCGAGCATCGGATGCTCTTGGAATGGAGGCAGCTCTTCCGCCAACGTCGAGTCGAACGTCGGCAGCTCCTCAGGCGGATGGAAGGCCGGACGGCGGCGCCGTACGGCGAGCGCGCCCGCGCCGACCGCTACGAGCAGCGCGAGGAACCCGAGGATGATGAGCGCTTGTGCCGGGATTCCGAAGACCGTCGGTCTGATCTGGATCAAGCCAGGCCGCGGGGCTTCTGCAACGACGGCAGGATTGAACGGAACCGCTTCTACGGACACGATGTCGCCGCGCGTCGGATCGATGCCGGCGGCTGCGGAGACGACGTTGCGGATTTTCGCAACGTCCGTGGCTGCGACGGCGTACGGTACATTCGCACCCGCAGTAACCGGCGCTGCGTTCGGAACGTTGACGAGCACGGCCACACTCAAGCGCGTCACTTTACCGGGCGCGAGAATGTGCTTGGTATTCGTCTGCGTGATTTCGTAATTGCGCGTTGTCTTGTTGCGGTTGTAACGGCCGTTTTGTGCCGTTTGCAAACCTTGATACGTCCCGATGACGTTAGTCGTCGTGCCCGGGACGCCGACTGCCGGCGAACGATTCGGAACTTGGCCGTTATACGATTCGCGCTCGGTTTGCTCGGAACGAACCGTTCCGGTCGGCGCATACGTTTGGCTGTCCGACGTCGTCGTGTCGAAATTCATGTCGACTGCAACGCGTGCGGCTGCGCGATGCGGTCCGAGCGTTTGATCGAGCATTCCTTGAATGCTTTCCTGAAGGTTCGCTTCGTAGCGTTCCTTCGCGATCAACTGCTCTTGCGTCAGCTGCAGCGCGGTGGCTTGTTGCTCGGCGACGTTGGATCCCGCCGTCGCGCGTGGCACGAGAATGTTGCCGTCTTGGTTGACGATCGTGACGTTTTCCGGCTTCAGACCCGGAACCGCATACGATACGAGATCCGTGATGCCCAAAACTTGTTCCGAGTCGAGATTCAGACCCGGCTTCAGTTTCACGGCAACGGATGCCGTCGTCGGTGCTTGGACCGAACTGTACAGCGTTTCGTCGGGCTTGGCGATGTGCACGCGCGAGGATTGCACGGACGAAAGTCCGTCAATCGTGCGCTGCAATTCGCCTTCCACCGCACGCGTCAGAGCGACTTTCTCTTGAAAGTCGGTCATGCCGAGGTTCGTTTTATCGAACAGCTCGTAACCGGTTCCGCCGCCCTTGAGCAGATTGGAACCTGCAATTTGTACGCGCTCATCGTACAAATTCGCTTGCGGTACTTTGACCGTCGCTCCGCCGTCAGTAAGTACGTACGGAACCTTATCGTCCTTGAGTTTTTGGATTATCGACGCAGAATCGTCAGGATTCAAATTTGAAAACAGAACCGCATACGGTTCCTTGTGCAGTGGCCCGTAAAACACTGACCACGCACCAATTCCAATGACGAGCGCGATGCCGATAAATCCGGCGGCGAGACGTTGTCCCGAACTGAGACTTCCGAAAAAATCCCGTGCGCGAGCAGAGATGTCTTGCCACGAGGTCGTCAACCGATCCAAATGACACCTATTAACGGGTTCCTGAAAAGGAAACCCGCGGAGCAGCCCACCGTGGCGAAATGGGTCGAACGTCCTTGCGCGACCTATGGTACGGGTATCGGCTTCGCCGTCCGTCTTCCATACCTAGTGCCTCTACGGTCAAGTTTCTGCTTGGTCGGCTGGGTCGGCCGGGTCTGCGAGGACCTCCTAGGAGGAGGCTGCGGCGAACTGCGCGCGTTCCGCCCCGACGGAAGCTCCGTCGACCGGCACGCCCAACATCTTTTCCAGTGCATCGACGTAGCGGCGTGCGGCCGTTGGAAGGTCCACAAGCGAACGCGCACCGCCGATGTCGGTTTTCCAGCCCTCGAACCATTCGATCTTGACCTCCAGGCTGGGATCGCCGAGGGCCGAGATGCCGGCTTCGCGTTCTCCCCGCCGGTATTCGGTCACGACGCCGATCCGATCGAGTCCGCTCAGTACGTCGAGTTTGGTGAGGATGACTGAATCGAGGCCATTTACCTGAACTGCGTAGCGCCCGACGACTGCATCGAACCATCCGCAGCGGCGCGGTCTGCCCGTCACGGTGCCAAACTCGCCGCCGTCGCGGCGCAATCGTTCCCCGAGTTCATCGTGCAACTCTGAGGGGAACGGTCCTGCGCCGACCCGCGAGCAGTATGCTTTTGCGATTCCGATCACACGCCCGATCGCTTTAGGACCGATTCCTAATCCGATCGTTGCCGCACCCGCGATCGTGTGCGAGCTCGTCACGAACGGATAGGTTCCAAATCCGATATCGAGCATCGTTGCCTGCGCGCCTTCGGCCAGGATGCGCTTCCCGTTTGCCAGCGCATCATGAATGTAGACGACACCGTCGACGATGTGCGGTCCGAGTCGCTGCGCGAAGGCGAGCGTCTGAGCGATGAGGTCTTCTTCGCTGGGCAGGGTCCCCGCCGACGCGAGTCCCGCCGCACGCGACATCAAGTTGAAGCGCAGCTTGTCGGCGAGCACCGTCGGCTGCCGCAAATCACCGAACGTGATCCCCTGGCGTCCGACCTTGTCGACATAGGCCGGCCCGATGCCGCGCCCGGTCGTCCCGATCGCGCCGCTTCCGCGCGCGGCCTCGCCGGCGCGGTCTGCGAGGATGTGATAAGGAAAGACGATGTGAGCCCGGTCGGAGATCTTGATCCGGGAGAGATCGACGCCGAGGTCCTTGAGCCGATCGAGCTCTTCTATCAATGAAGAGAGCGACACGACCGTCCCCCCGCCCACGAACATCTCGACCCCCGGGACCAGGACGCCCGAGGGGACGATCCGCAGGGCCAATTTCAGGCCCTCGACCACTAGCGTGTGACCAGCGTTGTCGCCGCCACCGAAGCGCGCCACGATATTCGCGTCGCGGGCCATCATATCGACGACCCGGCCCTTGCCCTCGTCGCCCCACTGCATGCCGACGATGACGGTCACGAGACCGCGGCTTCCGTTTTGACTCACCCGGCGCTATTCGCCGAGGATTTCGAGATCGCCGGTCGGAGAGGTCGGCAACGGTTTGACTCCGTCGAACGACGTCATCACAAACTCGCTGAACAACGCGTTGGGCCAGCCAAAATCGGCCCGCGTGAATTTTGTCGGATCGTTCGGATTGAACGATTCGTGCAGAACGTGATCGCCGGTATCCGAAGCCAGCAGCTCGTTGAGAACGTCGCGTTTCTCCGCATCGTTCGTCGACGTGAGTCCCTGCATCACAAGCGCGAGCGGCCACACCCAGCCGTCACTGGTATGCGCGCTGCCGATTCCGTGCGCGACCGTCCCGGTGTAGTAGTAGGGATTGTCTTTCGAAAGCAGATAGCGCCGCGTGTTCTCATAGACCGTGCCGGTCGGCTTCGTATAGCCGATGTACGGCGCCGAAAGCAAACTCGGGATGTTGGCATCATCCATCAACACGGCGTGACCAAGTCCGTCGACTTCATACGCGTAAACATAGCCGTAGTTCGGCATGAAGACCAGGCCGTATTCCTGGATCCCGTTGTTGACTTCCGTTCGCAACGCTTTCGCGCGCTGGGCTTTGATCAGATTGCGATAGACGACGCGCTCGATCTCTTCGATCTCGCCGAGCGCGACGACCGCCATCATCTCGGACGGAATCAAGTAATTGTAGACGCACGCATCATCGGAGGGACGGAAACCCGTCCAAATCATCCCCGTGTACTTGACGGGATTTCCCTTGCCGTCTTTGAGCTCACGATGCGTGTAGTGCGAGTTGCGCGGATGATCTTGCTCGCGCTCCATCGTATCGAGCGCGCGATCGAGTCCTTTTGAGAAATCGTCGGTGAAGATCGTTGCGTCGCCGGTGACCTTCCAATACGTCCACGCCAAGATCAGTGGGTACGCGAGCGAATCGAGCTCGAATTTTTCTTCCCACACCCGGTAGTCAAGCGTGAAGGCGTTGGCGTAGGGATCGACTTGCAGGTATTTACCCATGCGCGCGATGACCGCTCGAAGCAATTTCTGCGTCGACGGATCGTCCTTGGCGAAATACAGAAACGGGCGCGACTCGGCGCTGGCGTCCCGCAACCATTCGGCCGGAATATCGCCGGTCTTGATGTATGCGGTCCCGTCCTGCGCCATCGTGATCTGCTTCGACGTATTGAGCAGCGCGGCTCGGAACATCGCCTCGAGCTTCGGATTCGAAGGGTTGCGATAGTCAACCGCAGCGCGAGCCAGCGTATCTTGCTCGAGCGCCCGGACACCAAGTGGAGCTATCAGCAAAGTCGCGACGCACACGAGCGACGCGACGCGGATAATACCGTTCCGCATCGGAATACTACGTTTCCGCGCAGCCGGTGATTATCCCGTTGGAATGCGAATCACGATGCGCGCGCCACCAAGCGGAGACTCGGTTGCGCACGCGCTGCCGCCGACATGTTCGAGCAGACGACGAACAACCGCAAGCCCGAGGCCGGCTCCGGCGCTACGCGCACGATAACCGAACGTAAAGATCGATTCACGCTCGTCGAGCGGGATACCGGGACCATCATCGTCGACGCCGACCTCGACCTCGCGTGCGCGCCGAGCGCTCCATACGGTCACGTGCCGGTGCTCGCCCGCGTGTTCGAGCGCGTTTCCGATGACGTTGATGAAAATCTGCACGAGATGATCGAACGCGATTGCTACCGGGCAGGCCGGCATGTGCGCGTGCCGGACATCGCCGCACCGCTCGCGTACGCGCGGCGCAAGCGCGGCGAGCGCCGCGTCAAGGGCGTCTTGCGGAAACGTACGTCGCTCCTGTGAGAGGGGCGGCCCGGCTCCGTATTCGAGATCGAGCAGCGAAACAGCGAACATTCCGTCGACCATGCGCCCCAAGCGCAACGTCTCGTTACGCGCGATCTCGAGAAAACGCCGCGAGCTCGAGGGATCGAGCGGCTCCTCGAGCAGCGTCTGCAAATAGCCGCGAATCGCCCCGAGCGGCGAGCGCATTTCGTGCGCGACGGTGGAAAAGAAATCGAGGCGCTGGCGTTCGTGCGCGCCGCGCTCGAGCGCCGATGCCGTCGCCAGATCGAGGCTCACCTCACCCGGACTAAGCAGAGTCCAGCCGGTTTCGACTGCAATCGGCAACGCGCGTGCGAACGCCGCAGTCGTGCGCTCGAGGGCGCCGCGGCAATCTTCCGCGGAGATGGTCTCGTCGTCGCTGCGCTCGCGTAGGGCAATTGAGAAAATCTCGCTGTTGCGCTCGTGAACCAGCAAGTCGCTGGTGCGCAGCCGTTGATGCGCAACATCGGCGAGAACCGCGCAGGCTCGCTTCTCGAGGCGGCGCGCCGAGGCGCGGCCCTGCAGCCAAGCAACGCGCTCGACTTCGCGAAGCCGAATGACCAGCAACGGAACGCGGCGCCGCTCGAGCATCGGCGCAAGGCGGCGCGCGAAACCGGCTTTTGTGAGGAAGCGGCGCGCCGGCATCACGCTCGCGCGAACTTGTAACCGTAGCCGTGGACGGTCGCGATTGGGGTTTCGATCATGTGCTGCTCTTCGATCTTCGCGCGCAAGCGCCGGACATGTACGTCGACCGTACGCTCGTCGCCGTCATAGTCGAAGCCCCATACGCGCTCGAGCAACATCGAGCGCGAAAGCGCGACACCGGCGTTCGACGCCAGCTCGAGGAGGAGCGCGAATTCTCGCGGTTTCAACCCAACGTCGGCGCCGTCGACGCGCGCTTCACGTGCACCCTCGTCGATGACGAGGCGTCCGAAACGTAACGTGCGAGGACTGTCCTCGAACGCAATCCCGGTTCTCCGCAGAATCGCACGCACGCGCGCCACTATCTCTCGCGGCAAGAAAGGCTTGGTAACGTAATCGTCCGCACCGATCTCGAAGCCGACGATGCGATCGACTTCGTCGCTGCGGCCGGTCAGCATGAGAATCGGAACGCGCCGCCCTTCCCGCCGCAACATCCGTGCGACTTCCAGACCGTCGAGTCGTGGAAGACCGATGTCGAGGATTGCAAGATCGACTCCGTCGCGCGCCGTGCCGAGTGCGCTGATCCCATCGCTCGCATGAGCACACCGGAAACCTTCACTGCTCAGATGATGATCGAGCAGCGTACGAATTGCATCGTCGTCTTCAGCCAGAAGAATGCGGATGGCTCCCATGTCAATGGGAGTGCCCGCTGTCACATGCCGCCGGACCCAATTCGTTCGCGCAGAATCGCGTAAATCAACGAGGCCGGGAAGCCGAGACGTTCGAGCGACCGCGCTGCCGAAGGATAACTGATCTCGGGCCGGCGTCGCTGCAGCGTTTCGAGCGCTGCATTGCAGCGCGTGCGTTCATCGAGCGGCCCGCGCTGCACGGAAACGAATGCAACCTCACGATCGATGCCCTTCGCCGTGAGCGCTGCAACCATGCGCGCGTCGCCGACGGCCTTGCGCGTACCGGTGACGTATAGCTCTGCGTAAAGCTTGTCATCGAGGTAGCCATCGCGTTTGCAGCGAGCAACCGCATCAGCGATCTCGTCGTCTTGGAAGCCCTTGCGCTCGAGACGCGACCAGAGCTGCGCCTCCGTGAGACGGCGCTGCGCTAACGAACGCAGCGCCGACACGTAAGCGGAAGGGCGCTTAGTCTGACTCTGCGGATGCACCGACGGCGACGCCGTTCGTGCCGTTCGCGCCGTTCGCGCCGTTCGCGCCGTTCGTCGAGACGGGCGTCTTGAGCGCTTCGCGGATCTTCGTTGCGATCTCGTCCGCAATATCGGTGTGCTCTTCGAGGAACGCCTTGGCGTTTTCGCGTCCCTGACCGATCCGTTGATCGCCGTAGGTGTACCACGAACCGCTCTTTCCTACGATGTTGCGCTCGAGTGCGACATCGATGATCGAGCCCATCTTCGAGATCCCGTGTCCGTACGTGATGTCGAATTCGGCCTGACGGAACGGTGGCGCGACTTTGTTCTTGACGACTTTGACGCGTGTCCGGGTCCCGACGACGTCCTGACCGATCTTTATCTGCTCCAGTTTGCGCACGTCGAGGCGAATCGATGCGTAGAACTTGAGCGCACGGCCGCCCGACGTCGTTTCCGGACTTCCGAACATGACGCCGACTTTTTCGCGCAACTGATTGATGAAGATCATCACACACTTGCTGCGTGAGATCGCCGAGGTGAGCTTGCGCAACGCTTGCGACATCAGCCGCGCTTGCAAGCCGACATGCGTATCGCCCATGTCGCCTTCGAGCTCGGCTTTGGTGACGAGCGCGGCGACCGAGTCGACGACGATGACGTCGACAGCATTCGAACGTACGAGCATCTCAGCGATGTCCAGCGCTTGTTCGCCGGTATCCGGTTGCGAAACGAGCAAGTTGTCGAGATCAATTCCCAACGCTTTTGCATAGGCTGGATCGAGCGCGTGCTCGACGTCGATGAACGCTGCAGTGCCGCCGCCGCGTTGTGCTTCGGCAATCACGTGCAATGCCAGGGTCGTCTTACCGCTGGATTCCGGACCGTAGATTTCGACGATTCGCCCACGCGGCAGGCCGCCGATCCCGAGCGCGAGATCGAGGGCGACCGAGCCCGTCGAGATCGTCTCGAACGCCATTCTTTCGGTGATCTCGCCCATTCGCATGATCGCGCCTTTTCCGAATTGGCGCTCGATTTGTACCAGGGCGTTGTTGAGGGCGACGGCGCGCTCGTCTTGCGGCATGTTTGTTCTACTCCTATGTCTTGCGTCTTACAGCTCTATGTCGCAGATATGTTGGTTGACAAGAGTGCCAACTGTTCGACACTCTCATTTCTACGCTGGGACCGTATCGAAGAGAGCCTCGAGGAAGCTCGCGGCCTCAAAAGGTTGTAACGCATCCGCGCTCTCACCCAAGCCGATGAACGCGATTGGGATCTCGAGCGCATCGACGATCGCGACGATCACGCCGCCTTTCGCCGTCGAATCGAGCTTGGTGACGACGACACCCGTGAGCTTCGTCGCCACATTGAAAAGCGTCGCTTGCGAGATCGCGTTTTGTCCCGTCGTGCCGTCGAGCACGAGCAGTGTCGCAGCCGGTTGACCCGGCAGCTCGCGTTCGATGATGCGCCGCATCTTCTTGAGCTCTTCCATGAGATTGACTTTCGTTTGCAAACGACCGGCGGTGTCGACGAGGACGATGTCGGCGCTGCGTGCCTTGGCTGCGGCGATACCGTCGAACACCACGGAGCTCGGATCGGCGCCTTCACGTCCGCGCACGATATCCGAACCGCTGCGTTGCGCCCAAATCTCTAGCTGATCGGCCGCGGCGGCGCGGAACGTGTCGGCTGCGACCAGCAATACGCGCTTTCCGTCTTTGCGAAAGCGTGTTGCGAGCTTGCCGATCGTCGTCGTCTTACCGCTGCCGTTGACACCCACGATCAAGATGACGCTCGGCTTCGCATCGAGATGCAATTGGCTCGAAAGCGTGAGAAAATTCGCGACGTCGCGCTTGAAGCGTGCGATCACGAGATCGCTCGTCGCCCACATCTCTTTGTGTGCGACGTCTTTGAGGCCGTCGAGGATCTTTTCGGTCGTAGCCACGCCGAAATCGGCGCCGATCAAAATCTCTTCGAGCTCTTCCCAAAATGCCGAATCCAGCGGCCGCCGTGCTGCAGCCAGCGTCTCGACCCCCGCGAGGCCATCGCGTGTCCGCTTCAGGGCGTCCTTGAGCCGCCCAATCCATCCCACGGGAAAGAAACGTTCCCCAGCCGGAATCGAACTCCTGTTCGATCTAAGGCTCTCCGCCCCAGGCTGCACGCCTACTTCGGGGTTACGTCCTTCGGGTCGCCGTGGCTCGCGTCGAGCATGTAGACCCACGAGAGCACTTCCGCGACGACGACGTAGAGCTCACGCGGGATGACGGCCCCAACCTCGAGCTGGGTGAGCGCTTCGACGAGCCCTTTGTCGGCGTGAATCGGGATTTTGTTTTGTTTGGCGATCTTCGTGATCTCGTCGGCGAGCATGCCGCGACCGACGGCGATGACTTCCGGCGCCTTCGTCTTGACGGGGTCGTACTGTAACGCCGCAGCCGCGTGCCGCGCTTCGCGCGGCTTGCGCATATCGAAAAAGCGATCTCGGTTCATGCTTTCTTGTCCGTCGTGCTCAGCGAGTCGCTGGGCGGAGGCGCCGCGGATTCCGGAGTCTTGACCCGGGTCGTTCCGGCTTCGAGTGCTTTCACGTTGTAACGCATGTCTTCCAAACGTTTGCCGAGCTTCGCGAGCGCGGATTTGAACGTGGTTGCCGCACTCGGCCGTTCGGTACGAACCGAAACGCTGACCGAACGCTGGACCGCGTGTAGATCGATGGCGATCGTGCCTAGTCGTTTGGTATCAAGTATGAACGCGATGTGAAAATCATCGCCGCTGATGTTATTGCGGCTGCCTTCGGGTTTGTCGCGCGAAACGTTGATACGCGCCGGATACATTTGTTGACCGAGCATGATCGGGACGGTGAACGACCACGTGCCCGGTTGACTCTGCTGGGCGCTCAACGCGCTGAGCTGCGATGCGACGATTCCGGTGAGCGCGTTGCGCGCCAACACGACGCCGGTGTCGCCCAGCGCCGTGTCCGGTTGAGCTGAAGCCAAGAGTGATACTAGCTGCGTTTTGAGGTCGCCGTTTACGGCTGCGATACGTTCGGCCGAATGCGCAGCCGCGACCGTCGAGTCTTCCGGTGCAGCCGGTGCCGGCGTCACGGGTACCGGCGTCGTCGGTTGCGGGGGCGCGCTCGCTGATTCTTCCGGGGCGGTTGCGGCCGCGGCGGCTTGCGGCGCAGGCTCTTGCGCAACCGGGTCTTGCGCAACGAGCATCGCGAGTTTTTGTTCCGGGCCTTCGATCACGTGCGAGAGATAAGAGGTTACTTGCGTCGTGAAGGTCGGCGATTCCGGATCGAGATTGCCGACGAACCCGGCCAGCGTCCGCAATGTGAGAATACGCGGATCGTCACTGTCCGGGAGCGCCGTCTCCAGTGCACGCAATGCGGTCGCAACTTGCTCGGGCTGTTGCGTGACGAGCTTGGCGAACGTCAGCGTCGTCGGTGTTTGCGGAATGCGCAGCGAACGCAACAATGCAACGGGATCTTGCAGTAATTCTTCTGCAGTCGGTGCCGCCTGCGGACGCGTCTGCGATGCGGGAATCATCGTTGTATTGCGCATTTGCGCGGGCGCACCGGGCAAGGGCTGCGGAGCGGCTTTTGCAGTGAGATCGGCACGCGGCATGATGATCGGCGCGAACGGCGAGCGCGGGATGATCGGCGGAGCCAGCGGATTTGTTCGGCCGGCCGCCGGTGAAGTTGCCATCGAACGCGATGCTGCGGCATCAGATTGCGCGCCTGAAGCCGTCGTTGCCGCAGGCCGCGGCGGTGGAACGGTGCGCGACGCGCCCGGTGGCGCATTCGTACTCGGCGCGGGAGCGCGCGGCGGTACCGGCGTCGTACGCGAAAATGCGAGCCGCGCTTCGATGCTCAGCGTTTCCGGACGCGCTTGCGCGTAATCCGTTTGCTGCGTCGTCGGCGCGGGTGTTTGCACGACCGTGTTTTGCGCTGCGGCTTCTTCGTCGGCGGCGGCTGCGGCGGCGAGCGTGCTGGTGGCTGCCGGCGTTTCTTCGGCTGCCTCACTCGGCGCAACCGGAGGAGGCGGCAGCGGTGGAAATTCCGGCTCGTCCCCGACGAAGATCGGAATCGGCATGCGAGTCAGTTCAACGGAGTCCGGCTCTTGCAGGGGCGCTGCCGTTGTCGCGGCGGAAGGCGCATTTGGTGACGGCGTTCTGCTCATCACTTGGACGAGCACCTGATCGTTCTGAAAACCTTGTACCGCGACGGTGAGGGTGTCGCCGGGATAGACGTTCGGCGGCAACGATGCAGCGACGCGCAAGCCAAAGATCTGCAACGTGTCGGTGAGCCCGTTGAACGGTTGCACCGTCGCTTGCACGATATCACCCGGCATCAGCATTGCCTGCAGCGCTTTCGCGTCGGCCGCGAGCGCCTGCAATTCCATTGCAACCGCAGCTTCAACGGCGGTCGCAGCCGCAGCAGCTGCCGCGGCGGCAGCCGAGTTTACGCCAGACATGAGAGCGGGTTCAGGCCGTGAAGTCGATCAGGTGGTCGCCGTCCACTCCGGCTGCACCCTCGTCGATTACGCCTTCCTCAATTCCCGCGAACGGTTGGCCCGGCACACGCGCTTTACCGCGTTGCCCACGCTCTTGGTTGCCCGGCTCTTTCCGCTCCTCGACACGATTGCGGAGGGCCTCAGCGGTCTCCTGAACCGTTTCGCTGCGCTCTTCGGCTTTCGCAGCGAATGCCGCACCGGCCAGACTCTGAGAGTTTTGGGCCGCAACCTCAGCCTGACGCTGCACCCCTGCGGATGTTGCGGCATTTAAGATGTTCGCCTGAAGGTCAACCGGCCGAATGGCCATGGGTTAAGAAATGCTCCTCTTCCTTAAAGGGTATCGTCCGCGTCAAGCCCCTGTTTCAGGACCTGGGTCGTCGGAAGGCGGCGGGTCGCGTCTCAGATACTTCTGCTTCACGTTCGGGTCGCCCTCACGGTAGCCGAAATCTCCGCGAAGCTCGCGCAGTTTGGTGCGCAAGTGAATGACGGCTTGTGCATGAATCTGGGAGACCCGCGACTCGGAGACGTTGAGCACTCCCTTGATTTCCTTGAGGGTCAAGCCTTCAAAGTAGTACAGCGAGATGACGGTCCGCTCTTGATACGAGAGCGAGTCGACCGCTCTGACGAGCGCCTCGCGCAACTCGCGTGACTCGATCGCCTTACTGATCTCGTCGATCGGATCGCGCAGCGTGTCGACCAGCGGAATCTCATAGCCCTTCTCATTGGGCAGAAACTCCTCGAGCGAGAGGATCGCCGTTCCGCGAATCCGCTGCATCGTGTGATCGAACTCTTTAGGGGTGAGTCCGAGCTTGTTCGCGACCTCGTCTTCAGTCGCCGCACGCCCCAGTTCCGCTTCAAGCTCTTGGTACGTCCGCTCGACCTCACGGGCGCGCTGACGAACCGCGCGCGGCACCCAGTCGAGCGCCCGGAGCGCGTCCAAAATTGCACCGTTGATGCGTGTGATTGCGTAGGTTTCGAACTTGACGCCGCGCTCGTCATCATATTTTTCGATCGCGTCAATCAAACCTAAAATACCGTCATTGATGAGATCGTTGATCTCGACGTTCGGCGGAAGATTGATTGAAATGCGACCAGCGACGTAACGAACCAGGTGAAGATACTTCGTTACAGCTTCTTCCCTGGAGTACGAAACGCCAGCGATCACGTACTGCGGCGGATTCCGACTCTCTGTCAAACGCCCAATCCTAGTGTCGGTTTAGGTGGCGCTCACGTTCCCGGCAGCGGAGGCCGGCTCCCCTCCCTCCTCTGTAAAGGTACCTCTAAGCCCGTCAGCCTGCATAAAAGTGAGGGCAAATCGTCGAGTGTACATACGCGATCGATCAATCCAGCCTCCGCAGCGGCCCGCGGCATACCATATACGACGCAGCTCGCTTCATCTTGCCCGACTGCATACCCACCCGATGCCCGGACGACCCGCAGCCCCTCAACGCCGTCCCGGCCCATCCCGGTAAGTAAAACGGCGAGCGCCCCTTGCTTACATAGTGTGCCGACGGATGCGAACAGTGCATCGACGCTTGGAGTCAGCGCGCCGCGTTCCGCTTCTTCCAATTCGAGCATGAACTGCTTACCTATTCGGCGGACGCGTGCGCGCTGGCCGGCGGGCGCGACGACTGCAGCGCCGGCGCGAAGCTGCATGCCGTTCGTCCCTTCACTGACATCGATCTCACTCGACGCGTTCAATCGCTCCGCAAGCGCAGCAGTGAATCCGGGCGGCATATGTTGCGCGATCACGATCGGAGCCGGAAAATTTTTCGGCAGATGCGGCACGATGCGCGAGAGCGCGACGGGGCCACCGGTCGAGGTGCCGATTGCAACGCATTCCGATCTTCCGTGCGGCCCCGGCGTCGCGACGGGGGGCTGTGATTTGAAGCTTCGCGGCGAGCGTCGCGTTCCAAACGTGCGCACTTTTTCGAGCAACTCGTCGCCGAGCGCCGCAATGTCCAGCACGCCGGCCCCGGGCGGCGGCTTGGCGATGAAATCGACGGCGCCGATGTGCAGCGCATCGAGCGTCGTTTGTGCGCCTTGCGTCGTTAGTGCACTCACCATGATCACCGGCGGAGCTTGCGGCCCTCGCGCGACGATTCGGCGCAACGCCTCCAAGCCGCCGATGCCGCGCATCTCGACGTCCATGGTGACGACCTCGGGCGCAAGCGTTTCGACCAGCGCCACGCCCTCTTCGCCGCTTTTCGCGGCGCCGACGATCTCGATTCCAGAATCACGTTCCAACATGCGCCGCAGCGCATGCCGCATGAATGCCGAATCGTCGACGATGACGACGCGAATCCGAGATTCGGTCGTCACCCGTACCGTATTCGCGGATTGGCTACCGCGTAGAGCAGATCGACGAGCGCGTTCACGACGACGAAGACGGTTGCAAACAGCAGCACGCATCCGTTGATGACCGGCATGTCACGGTTTGAAATCGCTTCGAATGCCAGCCGTCCAACGCCGGGCCACGCAAAAATTGATTCGGTCAGCACGGCGCCCCCGAGCAGCAAGCCCGTTTGCAAACCAATGACGGTGATGATCGGGATCAAGGCATTGCGCAGCGCGTGCTTGACGATGACGCGCGACGCCGATAATCCCTTTGCGCGCGCCGTACGCACGTAGTCGCTTTGCAGCACTTCGAGCATCCCGCTGCGCGTAATCTTTGCAACGATTGCGAGTGGAATCGTCCCGAGCGTGATAGCCGGAAGAATCAAATGCCAAAGCGCGTCGAGCACAGCCGCGCCGTTCCCGCTCAGCAACGCGTCGATCACCATGAGATGCGTGCGCGCCGGAATCATGTATTGTATGTCGATGCGTCCCGAGATCGGAAAGAGATTCAAACCGAGGCCCGTCGGCAATACCGCGAAGACGTAGACGAGAATCCAACCGAGCCAGAAGACCGGAATCGAAACGCCCAGCAGCACCGCGACCATCGTAAGCGCATCGAGTATGCTGCCGTGCCACACGGCCGCTGCGATCCCCGCGGGTACGCCGAGAACGACGGCAAAGCAGATCGCGCCGAACGTGAGCTCGAGCGTCGCCGGAAAATATTGCGCAAGCTTTCCGGCAACCGACTCTTGATCGTCGATCGAGATGCCGAGATCGCCATGCGCCACGTGCTCGAGATAAATGACGAGCTGCGTGTACCAGGGTTTGTCCAGACCGAACGAAGCGCGCAGCGCGGCGACCTGCTCGGGCGTGGCGTGCTCTCCCAATCGTACCGTCGCCGGATCTCCGGGGATCAGGTTGAGGAATAGGAAGCTGAAGATCGTAATTGCGACCAAAACCACAACGAGGCGGAATGCCCTCGCGACTACGAAACGTGCCATCTGAAAGGCGCTTCGCCCCAGGCTGCGCGCCCCCCATGCTTCGCACGGGGCCCCCAAATCGCCGGGCCCATCATCATTATGAAGTTTTCTCGATTCCCCAAGGGGGGCCCGCAACAACTTTCGCGCGGGCATCAATACCCAAGGTTATCGGGAGAGGAGTAGTGGTTTAGGGGGGACAAGCCCGGCAGGTCGCTCGCGTCCGCGGGCGGTTTTTGTGCGTCCGCAGCACAGATGAGGGAGAAAGAAAAAGCGTGAGTCCCACAATCGCGATCGGGCTCGGAATTGCGGCCGGATTACTCGCCATCGTTTACGGCTTGGTTTTGACGGCTTGGGTACTTCGGCAACCCGAGGGAAATCCGAGGATGCTCGAGATTGCACGAGCGATCCAGGAAGGCGCGATGGCCTTCTTGCGCCGCCAATACACGACAGTCGCGATCGTCGCAGTCGTGCTCGGGATCGTCATTGCGCTCCTCCCGGCTCCGCTCGGTTGGCAACCCGCCGTCGGGTTCTTGATCGGGGCAACGCTCTCTGGTGCGGCCGGATTCATCGGCATGCTCGTTTCGGTTCGTGCCAACGTGCGCACCGCTGAAGCGGCGCGCGGCGGACTCTCCCCCGCACTTGCGGTCGCGTTTCGCTCCGGCGCGGTGACCGGACTGCTCGTCGTGGGGCTCGGCCTGCTCGCGGTTAGCGGCTACTACTGGATCATGCTTCAGGTTAACGCCGGCTCGCCCGATCCGGTCACGAACTCGCTCGGCGCGCTCGTCGGCCTCGCATTCGGCTGCTCGTTGATCTCGGTTTTTGCGCGTCTCGGCGGCGGCATATATACGAAGGCCGCCGACGTCGGCGCGGACCTCGTCGGCAAAGTCGAAGCCGGAATCCCGGAAGATGATCCGCGCAATCCCGCCGTAATCGCGGACAACGTCGGCGACAACGTCGGCGACTGCGCCGGCATGGCAGCGGATCTTTTCGAAACCTACGTCGTCACGACGACCGCAGCGATGCTGCTCGGACACCTCGTCCTCGGAAGCACGCTACCGTCCGCGGTAACGTTCCCGCTCGTTCTCGGCGCAGTTTCGATCGTCGCGTCGATCATCGGCACGCTCTTCGTTCGCCTGCCTAAATCTGCGGGCAAAGGCACGCGCATCATGGGCGCGCTATACATGGGCCTGATCGTTGCCGGCGTGCTCTCCGCGATCGCGTTCTATTTCGTATCGAACACTGAATTTGCGGGCGCAACGCCCAGTGGTACGGCCGTCTTCATCTGCTCGATCGTCGGCTTGCTCGTCACCGGCCTGATCACGTACATCACCGAATACTACACCGGCACGCAGTTTGGGCCGGTCAAGAGTATTGCAAAAGCATCGACGACCGGACACGCGACGAACATCATCGCCGGGCTCGGCATCTCGATGCAAGCGACCGCGCTTCCCGCAATCGTCATCATCTTCGGCATTCTCGTTTCGTACTCGCTGGCGGGAACGTACGGAATTGCCATTGCGGTCATGGCGCAACTTTCGATGGCCGGCATCATCGTCGCCATCGACTCGTTCGGACCCGTCACCGACAACGCCGGGGGCATCGCCGAGATGGCCGAGCTTCCGGAATCGGTTCGCGAAGTCACGGACCCCCTCGATGCAGTCGGCAACACGACGAAAGCCGTTACGAAGGGTTACGCGATCGGTTCGGCCGGACTCGCGGCAGTCGTCCTCTTTGCCGCGTTCTTGCAAGAGCTTTCCGATAAGTGCAAAGCGACGCCCAGCGCAATCTGCGCGACGACGCCGATCTCGTTCAGCATCGGCGATCCGTACGTCCTCACCGGTCTTTTCCTCGGCGGCATCTGCACGTATCTCTTCGCATCGCTTGCAATGGAAGCGGTCGGACGCGCGGCCGGTTCCGTCGTCGAAGAAGTCCGTCGCCAATTCCGCGAGAACCCCGGCATCATGGCCGGTACGTCGCGTCCGGACTACGGGACGACCGTTTCGATCGTCACCGGCGCCGCGCTCAAGGAAATGATCGTTCCCGCGCTCATCCCGGTTGGGATTCCGATCCTGATCGTCATTCTCGCGGCGGTCGGCGTGCTTCCGGGTCCAACCGGCGCGCAAATGCTCGGCGGCGTCTTGATGGGCTCAATCGTCACCGGGCTGTTCCTCGCGATAGCCATGACGAGCGGTGGCGGGGCCTGGGATAATGCCAAGAAATACATCGAGGACGGCCACTACGAAGGCAAGGGTTCGATCGCGCACCAGGCTGCGGTTACGGGCGATACGGTCGGCGATCCTTACAAAGATACGGCCGGACCGGCAATCAACCCGATGATCAAAGTTCTCAATATCGTCGCGCTGCTTTTGGTCGGCTTCCTCGTTAGATAACCGAGCAGGCCCTTCGTCACCCTCACTTGCGCGCGAACGCGAGTGCAGGTAATCTATTGAATCAGCCGTGGGTAATACCCATGGCGCAATAGCATGTCTGCTGGAGGCCTCTTCGTGTCCGTCTCTTCTACTCGGGCAGATCTCCGCTTACACTTCGATCAGCTGCTTTCGCGCGTGCAGATTGATGACGCGACCATGCGCGAATCGCTCTTGGGCGATCTTCTCGACGTCGTACCACGCCGCGCGTTCGAGCCCGTCGAACCGTCCGACGAGGGGATGCTGTTTTTTCACAGTGAGATAGAAGAACAGCACGTAGTCCCGCTGCAGCAACAGTTGCTGCGCACGCACCTCAACCTGGCGCCCGATAAGCCGGTAACGCTTTTTCTCTCCAGCGTGGGAGGGAATGTTTTCGCGGGCCTGGCGCTCGTCTCGACGATCACGTCGCTTCGCCGGCTCGGCCGGCAAGTAAACGTACACATCGAGGGCGTCGCGATGAGCATGGCCAGCGTCATCGCCCAAGTCGCGAACTACCGCACCATGGAAGCTTCTTCGTTCTTCTTGCTTCATGAGGTCTGGTACCGCAGCAGCGGCCGCGTGAGCGATCACGGCGAGGAACGGGCATTCCAGGAACGCTTGCAAGATCGCTTATATGAGATCTATGCAAACCGGACCGGCAAGTCCGTCGAATACTATCGCAAGAAGCTTTACAAAACCGACTGGTACCTGGATGCAGACGAAGCCTTACACGAAGGCCTCGTCGATGCTGTTCTGACCGCGCCCGGGCTTGCGAAACCCGCGCCGGTCATCTCGATCGTTCGCTAACCGAGCAAGGTTCGCAATTCGAATCGTCCGCGCGCCAGCGGACGCAGCGGCGCCCATAGGTCGCCGCGCTTTGCGATGCGCTCACGCGCGTTCGCGAGCGTGAAGTCCCCGATCTCGACGCCCCCATCGACCTCGTCCCAATCGACCGGCATCGATACCGTGGCGTGCGGACGCGGCCGCACCGAGTATATCGAAGCCAGCGTACTGCCCCAGCGATTCTGATTGTAGTCGACAAGCACGGTTCCGCGTGGGCGCTTGGAGACGTTATAGATTGCAGTTGCGATCTTCGGATACGATTTTTCGATCGCTTGCGCGAGCGCTTTCGCGAACGTCCAGACTTCCTTCTGCGTCGGCCCGCGCACGATCGGGACGTAGATATGTATTCCCTTGGACCCTGTTGTCTTGGCATAGTTCGGCATTTTCAATCCGTCGAGAGCGCCGTGCACGGCTAGCGCAACCTCGCGCACCGTCGCAAACGGCGTTCCTTCGACCGGATCGAGATCGAAGTGCAGGTAGTCGGGACGATCGTAGTCATCGCAGCGCGCGTACCACGGATTGAGATCGATACAACCAAGATTGATCACCCACAAGAGCGCCGCCGCGTCGTCGATGATCGGGAAGTCGATCACGTTTCCGGAGCCATGTGTGATCCGGCATGTGGTGATCCATTCCGGACGCTTGGGCGGCGTACGCTTCATGAAGAAGAAATCGCCGTCGATTCCGTTGGGATAACGCTTCATCACCATCGCCCGCTCGCTCAGATGCGGTAGCAGCACGCTGGCAACATCGAGATAATACTGCAAGAGATCGCGCTTGGTGTAAGCGTCCTTCGGCCAAAAAATCTTGCCGAGATTCGTCAGCGCGACGCGTTTCTTGCCGACCGCGAAGGTGAGATCGTCCTCGCCGGTAGGAATCTTAGTCAACGGGCGTGGACTCGGCGTTGGTGCGCATCATCTCCTTCAACGCGAACGGCATACGGAGCGCGACCCGCAAAGGCTTCTTTGCATGGATGCTGTCCGAAACGCCGGACTTCGTCTGCATTCAAGAAACCAAGGCGCAGGAGCACCAGCTGCCGGGCGAAGCCGTGTTGGCCGGATACTCCGCCGTGTATCTCGACGCGGTGAAGAAAGGCTACAGCGGCGTCGCGATCTACGCACGGACTGCGCCGCACAACGTGACGCGCGGCTTGGGCCCGGACCTGCTCGATCATGAAGCGCGTTTCCTGCGCTTCGACTACCCCGAATTGACGATCTGCTCGCTGTACGTTCCGTCCGGGACGAGCGGACCCGCGCGCCAAGAGATCAAGTACGAATTTCTCGACCGCTTCTTCGGCGACTTGAAACGCATGCGCGATGAACGGCGGTCGATCATCATCTGCGGCGATTACAATATTGCCCACCTCGAGATCGACGTCTTCAGCGTCCGAGCTTGCGCGGCGACGACGGGCTTTCTGCCGCCCGAACGCGCTTGGTTCGATCGCGTCACGGGCGAGCTTGGGTGGATCGACGCCTTTCGCGTGGTGAATCAAGACCGTAAGCAATTCACCTGGTGGTCGGGATGGCGCAACGCCTTCGAAAAGAATCTTGGGTGGCGGATCGATTATCAGCTGGTCACGCCCGAGCTACGCGAACGCGTAACGTCTGCGCGCATCTACAAAGACGAACGTTTTTCGGATCATGCTCCTGTGATCATCGACTATTCGGAGTGAGCTTCGTCGGAATTCGAGCCTGAATCGCGTCCGAGATGAAGATATCGACCTGCGGCGATGAGGCCGGATCGTTCGCGTAGATCGAGAAATCCCGGAGGCCCGCCGCGCGCAGGATCTCCTCGTCGATGAAGAAGTTGCCCGTGCACTCGCGCGAAGGGCGCTGCAGGATCTCGATCGCGGCGTCGGCGACGATCTCGGGCTTTCGCGCGAGCCTCGCGGCAACTTCACCGCCGAGCAAATTACGAACTGCCGCGGTATCGATCGTCGTCAGCGGCCATAACGAATTGACCGCGATGCCTTGCACGCGAAGCTCTTCCGCCATGCCGAGCGTGCACATCGACATGCCGAATTTCGCCATCGCGTAGGCGACGTGACCGCTGAACCACCGCGCTTGCATGTCGAGCGGCGGCGCGAGGTTCAAGATGTGCGGATTTTCCGCCCTCGCCAAATGAGGAATCGTCGCTTTCGAGCACACGAACGTCCCACGCGCATTGACCGCGTTCATCAGGTCGTAGCGCTTCATCTCGGTATCGACGGTTTGCGTAAGCGCAATTGCGCTGGCGTTGTTGACGCAGACGTCGATCCCACCGAAACGTGCGACGGTCTTCTCGACGGCGGCTACGACCTGTTCCTCGAAGCGAATATCGCACACGAGCGGGAGCGCTTTTCCGCCGGCATGCTCGATCTCATCGGCCGCCGTAAAGATCGTCCCGGGCAGCTTTGGATGGGGCTCGGTCGTCTTTGCGATGATCGCAATGTTGGCGCCGTCGCGCGCCGCGCGCAACGCAATAGCAAGCCCGATGCCGCGGCTGGCACCGGTAATGAACAGCGTCTTCCCGCGCACTAACCTTGGGTCGCGGCGGCCTTGCGCAATTGAGAGAGCTGGTGCGCGTGGACGAAACGCGCGATCTCTTCTTTGAGAAATGCCGAGAGATCGGCGAATCCGATTCCCCAGGTCGGCACGCCGTTGCGCGCGCTGCCGGTTTTTTTCACGATCTTTGCCTTGCACGAGATCGGATCGAACGGCCGAACCGGTACGAGCTTCTTCACGCGCCGCTCGCCGAACGGCGTTTGTTCCATCACTTCTTTTTCTTCGCCGCCCATGTCGACGGCGCCGACCGGCATCGTGAACGAAATCTCGGTCTCGATACCCTCCTCGTATTCGCCCGGCATCGCAATCAGCATGCCGCCAATCGAAAGATCGAGCGCTTCCGCGCGCACTGGGATGATACGACCGTCTTTGTTGGGGACTTTCGCAACGACGTTGAACGTGACCGCAGCGCGGTAACCCTGCCGCTTCGCGCGTCCGCCGACATCGCCGTCGTCAATCTGATGCGCCGGCATATCGGCCGGCTTGTACGCTTTGCGGCGCTGCACTTCGGCCAACTCATGAGCAAGCTTGTCTTTGGCGGCTTCGGACATGTCGAACTGAATGCCGTACTCGGCCGTCTTCGGATCGCTCATGCGAACGGCTACGACGCGTCCGCTCAACGGAATCGGTTGGCGCGACGGTCCCATCCATGCAAACGCGACGCGCGTGTGCGGCGGAAGTTTGGTGGTCGAACGTAAACGACCGCCACCGTCGGAGATGTCGACGAGCGTCAGCTTGAGGTCGCGGCCGAGATCCGCAAGACGAACGGTAATCTCAGCGTTGACGTCGAGCCGGAAGGCTTGGCGCCGAGGTTCGCTCATCGGTGCTGAGCTAGGCGTCGGCGGCAGCGGCGGCCTTACGCAGCTGCGTTAATTGGAAAGCGTGCACGAACCGTGCGACCTCCTCGGTCGTGAATGCCGGCATCTCGAAAAATGATGTTCCGTACGACGTGCCTTCGGCCGTCGCGCCGATGCGTTTTACCACTTTTGCCTTACAGTGAATCGGTTCGAACGGGCGAACGGGCACAAGCTTCTTTACTTTGCGTTGCCCGAAAGGTGTATTCTCGACGACTTCGCGTTGCTCGCCGCCCAAATCAACCGCTTCGACCGGCATCACGAAGTCAAGCTCGACTTCCGTATTTTCGGGAATCGCGTCGGGCGTAATCAGCATCAGGCCGCCGATCGAGAGATCGGCCGCGGTCGCGACTTGCTCGTGCATTCCACCCTTGACTTTATACGAGATGGGAAAACGGATCGGCGCGCGATATGCTTTGCGCTTAGCGCGCCCGATACCGCTGTCGCCGCCCTCCGTCGGTTCGGTCTTGAAGGCCATGCGGCGCTGAATTTCGTGGAGCTCTTGAACGAGAATGTCTTTCTCGTTCTGCGGCATCTCGAAGCGCACGCCGAACTCCGTCGTCTTCTGCTCGGTGATCCGAATGCCGACCATCTCGCCGTAAAGCTTGATCTGGCTTTTCGGTCCTTTCCATTTGAACTGGAGCTGCGAGTACGGAATGCACAATCGCGTACGTACGCGGCAGCCGCCTTCGGAAAGATCGACGAGCGTTGCCCCCATCGAACGACCGATGCCGTCAAGCGTTATCACGATATCTTCATTAACTTCGAGACGAAACGCCGTACGTTGCTTCTCTGCGTCGGCCATGGAGAGGCTCTACTCCTCACCGTGCGAAGCCTCCTCGCGGTATGGCTTGGGTTTCTGCGACGTATTTGCTCGCGTCTCGCGCGGACGAGGTCCACAAACGCGCGGCGGCGCTTGCGCTGGAGCAAAGCGTCGAGATGCCGCTCGAAGCCGTCGCCGATCCGAAGATTCGCGATTCGATCGTGGCGCGCGTCGCGTCGATCGAACCGCTCGATGCAGAGCGACACCGCGTCACCTTGCAGATCGCCGCCGCGACGACGGGCGAAGATGTGACGCAGCTAACCAATATGCTCTTCGGAAATTGCTCGCTGCAAGATGACGTCGAGCTCGAGGACGTCGCATTCCCGCCCGAGCTGCTCAAACGTTTCGGCGGACCGCGTCACGGGATCAGCGGATTGCGCGCGCTCGTCCAAGCACCGAAGCGTCCGCTGACGTGTACGGCCCTCAAACCGCAGGGGTCGTCGCCCCAGGCGCTCGCGGAGCTCTGCGAAACCTTCGGACGCGCCGGGATCGACGTGATCAAGGACGACCACGGCATCGCGGATCAAGCCTACGCGCCGTTCACCGAACGTGTCCGCGCCTGTTATGCTGCGGCCGAGCGCGCCTCGGACGCCACGGGAAAGCCGGTCATCTACGCTCCCAGTCTGGTCGGCTCTCCGCGACGCATCTTCGAGCAAGCGGAACACGCCCGAGAGTGCGGGGTACGCGCCGTGCTCCTTGCACCGATGCTGATTGGTCTGGGGACGTTCGCGGAATTCGTGGCGACGTTCCCGGACTTTGTCATTCTCGCGCATCCGGCGTTCGGCGGCGCTTCGCGCATCTCACCGGTCTGGCTCTTCGGAAAATTCTTCCGGCTGCTCGGCGCGGATGCGACGATCTATCCGAACTACGGCGGCCGATTCGCCTACAGTGCAGACGTCTGCCGAGCGCTCGCGCAGGCAGCCCGCGAACCGTGGCATACGATTCGGCCCGCAATGCCGGTACCGGCCGGTGGCATGGCGGTCGAGCGAGTCCCGGAAATGATTGCGTTCTACGGCACGGAGGTTATGCTGCTGATCGGAGGCAGCTTGCTTTCGGCCGGGGACCGTCTTGCGGAACGAAGCCGAAGCTTCGCCCGGGCGGTTGTGCAGGGCGTATGAGAGAGACGAGCGAGGCACGTCACGCACGGACGTTCCGCCCGGAGGGCGAGCACTACCGGTGGCAGAGCGTTGACGTACTCCAATATAAAGAAGAGGGCAGCGCCCCGTTCAAGGACGTAACGCGCTCGGTACTCTTCGAAGAAGCCGAGCTTGGCTATCAGTGGCGATATTTCGAGGTCGGCGCCGGCGGACATACAACCCTGGAACGGCACGAGCACGTTCACGCCGTCATGATCTTACGTGGTGGCGGCGAAGCGCTGCTCGGAACGGAGATCCATCCGATCCACCAATTCGATCTCTTTCGCGTACCGCCGATGACGTGGCATCAATTTCGCGCCGGCGACGACGAACCGATGGGATTCTTGTGTCTTGTCCCTAGCGAACGCGACCATCCTCAACTCCCCAACGACGACGAGTTGCGCGAGCTGCGCGCACAACCCGAGATCGCCCGCTTCCTCGAAGACTAACGCACGTCGTGAACTGACGGTAAGTTCGGCAGGCTGCGCGCCGCCATAACCGCGCGCAGAATCGAAGCAACGACAACTTCGGCGGCCATGAGTCCAAGCAGCGTTGGATTTCCGCTTTTCTTGGCGCTGCCGGTCGCCATCGTGAAGATCGTGTCGCCGTCGAACATCGTGTGCGAGGGCACGATCGCACGCGCGATTCCATCCTGGGCCATCTGTGCAATCTTCTGCGCTTGCGCCTTGGTCAGATCGGCATTCGTCGCGATGACGCCGATTGTCGTCGCCGTCCCCGGGGCAAGCGTCGGGGGAACCTCGCCGCCCAGGATCGTCTGAACCGCGTTGATCTTCTTTTTACCATCGGCAGTGCGAGCGCCCGCCACGACTTTTCCATTCGACGGATCGATGACGTCGCCGATCGCGTTCACTGCGACGATCGCGCCGACGACGAGACCATCGAGCGTAACCGAGGCCGTTCCGATTCCGCTTTTCATTGCTCGGTCGAATCCGAACAGCTTACCGACGGTCGCGCCTGCACCGGCACCGACGTTTCCCTCCGAAGGTCGCTGCGTCGTCGCCGCAACGCAAGCTGCATAGCCGGCAGCCGCATCAGGACGAATTTTCGGATCGCCGACGGCAAGATCGAAAAGAATCGCCGCAGGCACGATCGGTACTTTTGCGATCCGCACGTCAAAGCCGATGCCGTGCTCGTCGAGCCAATGAACGACGCCGCTCGCGGCATCGAGTCCGAATGCGCTGCCGCCGGCAAGCGTAATCGCATTGACGCGATCGACGAGATTTTCAGGATTGAGCAGATCCGTTTCACGCGTCCCGGGCGCCGACCCGCGCACATCGACGCCACCGACGGCGCCGCCGGGCGGCGCAAGCACGACGGTACATCCCGTCGGCCGTGCGGTCGATGTGAAATGCCCGACCATAATCCCCTCGACGTCGGTAATCGCGCTATGTGGATCGATCATAAATGAAGCCTGCGCATCGCCAAGCGATGCCGCAACCATCGCGCCGGTTGCAGCGCTCGCGACAAACGACCTTCTTTTCACCGTGACGTTCGAATTGTTTGCGAGAGCGGAATGTTCCCACCGATCGACAGCCCGAACTCGTAGGCGTCCGAACGCAAATAGCAGACGGTGTTTTCCACGGCTGAATCGCTCTCATCGTAGCTGGTGCGATCCAATATTAAAACCGGTTCTCCGGCAGCAATCTCCAGCAGACGTCCCGGTCCGTGTCCGGCCGCCTGCGCGCGGATCGTGAGATCAGCGCGGGCGATCTTCCGGCCCAGCCGTTCCAAAATCCGATAGATAGGCATCGACGAGATTTCTTCGCGCGTAACGTCGGCCGTGATGGAATGCAGGTGAATATTCGTTACGGCGAACGGCGCGTTGTCAAGCTTGTACAAACGCATCACGAGCATGGCGCTCTCGGTCCCAAGTTTTGCGGCGATCTGCGCGTTCGGCGTTACCTTGCGGAAGTCGACCAGCGAAAATTCCGGCTTGAGTCCCTTGGCGATGAGCCCGTCGTAAAAGCCGCGCAGCGGCTCGGCAAGATCTTGGTGCACTTTGGGCGATGCAACGAACGTTCCGACGCCGCGACGTCGTATGACGAGTCCCCGCCGTTCGAGGACGGACATCGCTTGCCGCACGGTAACGCGGCTGAGCCCATAGCGATCCACGAGCTCAAATTCGCCCGGTAGACGGCGGCGAGGGCCGTATTCGCCGCTATTAATTCGGCTCGCCAAGTCCTCGGCCAACTGCACGTAAAGTGCCTCCGGACCGTCGAACTTGGCGCGCGCGAAACCCCTCTCGGCCAAGACAGATGTCATAATACATTCTCGAGACAACCCCAGGCAAGAGGGAACACTATGTATCTAGGCCGACAAGCGTAGCGTGAAATCGTACCGAATCGCGACGATCGCCGGCGACGGCATCGGCAAGGAAGTTGTCCCCGAGGGCATTCGCGTCGTCGACGAGGCGGCCAAGAAAGCCGGGATCACGTTCGAGTGGGACGCGTTCCCGTGGAGCTGCGAGGTCTTCGCGGCGACCGGCAAGATGATGCCGGACGATGGTCTGGCCCGCATCGCGCATCATGACGCGATCTTCTTAGGCGCGGTCGGATGGCCGAGCGTCCCCGATCATGTCTCGCTGTGGGGCTTGCTCATCCCGATCCGCCGCGCGTTTCGGCAATATGCCAATTTGCGGCCCGTCCGTCTCATGCCCGGAATCGAATCACCGCTCGCCAACCGCAAGACCGGCGACATCGACTTCTGGATCGTGCGTGAAAACAACGAGGGCGAATATTCATCGATCGGCGGACGTCTCAACGAGGGCACCGACGACGAGCTCGTCGTGCAAGAATCCGTCTTCACGCGGCGCGGCGTCGACCGGATCTTGCGGTTCTCGTACGAGCTTGCACGCAGCCGGCCCAAAAAACATCTGACGTCGGCAACGAAATCGAATGGCATCACGATTACGATGCCGTACTGGGACGAGCGCGTGCGGGCGATGGCGCAGAATTATCCCGACGTGAAAACCGATCAATATCACGTCGACATCCTCACCGCCCATTTCGTTCAGCATCCTGACTGGTTCGATGTCGTCGTCGGCTCGAATCTGTTCGGCGACATTCTTTCAGATCTCGGACCTGCCGTCACCGGAACGATCGGTATTGCGCCGTCCGCGAATCTCAATCCGGAGCGCGAGTTTCCATCGATGTTCGAACCGGTGCACGGATCGGCACCCGACATCGCCGGAAAGCGCATCGCCAATCCGATCGGTCAAATCTGGTCGGGCGCGATGATGCTCGAGCATCTCGGTTATCCCGATGCGGCGAACGCGATCGTGCAGGCGATCGAGAAAGTGCTCCAAAGCGGTCCGCGAACACGCGACATCGGCGGAACGGCCAGCACCGAGGACGTCGGCAAAGCCATCGCCGCGGCGCTCTGAGCCAAAACGAGCGTCTTCACGGCGTACTGGACCGGCCTCGAATCCTGAAGGGCGCTATCTCTTCGACTTTCACCCCGGCGGTGTTGCGCGCAATGATGCGCAACGGATACGCTCGGATGAAGAACGGCGGAACGTCGAGCATATGAAAGCTAAACGCAAAGTGGCCGACGGTTGGCCGAGGAACGCTGAAATCGAAGAGATTCGTGAATATCTCGATGCTCGCCGTATTGGATGACGCAACGATCTCGCCGCTCCAATCGTTGCCGAGCGCGACGTCGAGACTCGAAAACCGGACCGCTTGAATTTGCGGCAGCGCGTTCGGCGCCGCGACGATCGGCGTCGGCCAAGCGGCCGGTGCTTGTGGGGCGACGATGACATTCGAAGGGACGCGCGGCGCACCCGATGCGCATCCGCTCGTTGCAATGCACACAATCGCGAGCCAGGAGAACCAGTTACCTAGCCGGTAGCTGGGGACATGTCGATTGCGCCGCCGCGCAACGCGACGCTGGATCTCGCGATCAGCGTCATCGGCCTTTGGCTGGCCAGTGGTTTTCTTTGGGATTCCTGGGCGCATTTGCACGTTCCGGTGGAGACCTTCTTCACGCCGTATCACGCAATCTTCTACGCCGCGATGGTCGCGGGCGCAGCCGTCCTGGGCGTGGCGGCACTCAGAAATCGCGCGCAGGGCTTTCACGGCTGGAATCTCGTCCCCAAGGCATATCAAATCGCGCTCGTCGGCGTCCCGATCTTCTTCATCGGGGGCGTCGGCGATCTGATCTGGCATACGATTTTTGGTATCGAGGACCGCGTCGACGCGGTGACGAGTCCAACGCACCTGATTATTGGAATCGGTGTCCTTACCGTAACGAGCGCCCCGATTCTCTCTGCGCTCGAATCGCGCTCCGATCTACGGACGCTGTGGTCCCAACTGCCGTTGATTTTCTCGCTGGCAACCTGGATCGAGTTCGTGCACCTCGGAATGGCATACGCGTTCGATCCGTCGGCTGCGCGGATGTACACACCGCCGGATGCCATTGTCTACTCACCGGACTACTTCACGAACACCACGCTGTTCTTATACAAAACCGGCACTGGCGTGGCGGTAATCATCTTGCAAACGCTGATCGTTATGCTCTTTGCGGTCTGGCTTGCGACACGATTTCGACTGCGCCCCGGCGCAATGACGATCTTCTTCGTGCTCGGTAACTGCATCATCGCCGCCGCGCTCACGAACGATACGCCGATGCTGCTCACGTACATCGTAATGTCGCTTGCGGCCGGAATCACAGCCGACGCGATCATCGCGCGCTCCCCAACCTTGCCGCTTGCGGGACGGTGGCTGCATGCCTTCGGTTTCGTCATCCCGGTCGCGTATTACGGTGCATATTTTGTAGTGACGCTCGCGACGGGAGGCGTTTGGTTCGATCCTCCTTTACTCGGCGGAGCGCTGGTATGGGCAGGTGTCTGCGGGCTTGGCGTGAGCTTCTTGCCCTCGCCGCAGGCGGCACAATAACTCCGGCAAAAAGCTCCGCACCATGCAGAAAATCGCATTCGTCGGACTCGGTACGATGGGCGGACCGATGGCGCGCAATCTCGTGCGTGCCGGATACGCGGTACGCGCGTATGATACAAACCCCCAGGCTGTAGCAAAACTCGTCGGCGACGGCGCCGTCGCGGCCGCGACGCCGGCAGAGGCCGCGCGTGACGCCGACGTCGCGATCACGATGGTTCCCGACTCGCCGCAGGTAGAGGATGCGCTGCTCGGTGCCAACGGCATTGCAAGCACGCTGCCGCAATCGGCCATCTACATCGATATGAGTACGATTGCGCCGTCGGCAACCGACCGCTTTATCGCAGCCTTGCAGAAACGCGGAATCGAGATGGTCGATGCCCCCGTCGGCCGTTCACCGCAACACGCAGCCGACGGAAAGCTCCTGATCATGGCCGGCGCAACGCCGGCTGCACTCGAGCGCGTGCGTCCCATCCTCGAGCGAATGGGTGATACGATCATTCATTGCGGACCGCCCGGCATGGGCTCGCGCATGAAGATCGTCAACAATTTCATGTCGGTTACGCTCAATGTGACGACGGCCGAGGCGCTGACGCTGGCCGAACGCAGCGGCTTGAACCCCGATATCGCGCTCTCCGTGATGTTAGGGACTACTGCCGGGCAAGGCCACATGTCGACGACGTATCCGGCCAAGGTATTGCGTGGCGATAGCACACCCGGCTTCGCAATCGATCTTGCCTATAAGGATCTCGGACTGGCGCTCGATCTTGCGCGTGAAGTCGGTCTCGACGTTCCGACCGCAGCCGCGGCCCGTCCGATTTATGATGCTGCACGTAAAGATGGGCGCGGCCGTGAGGACTGGACTGCGCTCTACACCTATGTGCGCAACGGCAAGAAAGGTTAGGGAAACCGCTCCGTCCTGTTGAGCGCGCGCATCTTTGCAAGATATTCGTCGCGCGTGAGCTTCGGTTTGAATCCGGCGATGACGCTCTTCGCGCGTTCCGCGTCGCCGGACAACAAGTCCACCAGCGTGTGCGCCATCGCCTTCGCGGGCGTGATGTAGGCATCGATCGGATCGACGATCCGAAAATCGACGGTGTGATTCGCGCCGCTGCAACCCCCATGGTTCGGATGGAGCACCGGCATCACGTGACAGAGGTCGCCCGCATCTGTCGAGGCCGAATTGGTGGGTGACTCGCCATAGCGTGCGGATCCGACCAGCTCGACCGCATTTTCGCGAAACACCTCACCAAGCTCGCGATTGACGGAGAGCGGAAGATATCCCGACAGCGTTCGTATCTCGACGGCGGCCCCGAGCGCGAGGGCGCCCGCGTGCAAGGAACGATCGATTTTTTCCGCCGCCTCGTCGATCGCTTCGAGCGACGCACCCCGAACGAACGTCTCCAAGCGCACGTCGGCGGGAACGACGTTGATTGCATCGCCGCCGCGCGTAATGATCGGATGAACGCGTATGTGGTCCTCGTCCCGAAACGTCTCGCGCTGCATGTGCATGGCTTGCATCGCCAGCACCGCCGCGTTGAGCGCGTTGATCCCGCGATAGGGTGCATTGCCCGCGTGAGCGGCTCGTCCAATGAAGCGGGCTTGCTTCGCGACAAACCCATTGTAGTTCCAGGTCGTCGAAAGCAGATTGCCGTTTGGCGTGCCGGACGCGTGCACCATCATTGCGAGGTCGATGTCATCGAAGACGCCGTCCTTCAGCAGTTCGGGCTTGCCGCCGAGAAACTCGACCTTTCCGCGGCGCGCGAGATCGGTGCGCCATTCCAAATCGACGTATTCTTCGGCGGGAACCGCGAGAAAAACGATCTCACCGGCAAGATGCGCGGCTGCGTCACTTTCGACGAGCGCGGTTGCGACGCCGAGAAGATGCGCGAGCTGCGCATTGTGTCCGCAAGCGTGTGCGACTCCCGTCGCCGGATCGGCATTCGGATGTCCGGGGACCGGCAATCCGTCGAGCTCGCCCATTACGCAAACCGTCGGGCCGGGTTTCCCAAGACGCAAGCGCGCGCGCACGCCGGTCAGCGCCAAACCCTCTTCGACGGTAAGATCGAGCCGCCGTAGCGCCTCTGCAATCCGCGCAGAGGTCCGTTCCTCGCGAAAACCTATCTCCGGATGCGCAAAAACATCGTTGCCGAAATGGGTCAAAGATTGCGCGTGTGCATCGATGATCGACCCGAGCTTGGCCTTGAGCTCCCCAAGTGGTGGGCTCGCTAGCATCCCAGCGCGTATGTTTCGCGGCGTGGATCGGCCGCGGCTTCGCGGACGTTCGCCGCGTTGATCGCGATGATGCCGGCTCCGCCGAACGACGCGCTGTGAGCCGGGAAATCGACGACGCGATGTCCGAGCGCTGCGAGAGCGGCGCGTACGTCCGAAGGAACGCTGCGTTCGACGTTCAGGTCGCCCGAGGGCGTCACAAACCAGCGTGGCGCATCGATCGCACGTTGCGGCTCGAGACGGTCGTCGATCAAACGCGTCAACAACTCCATATTCGTGTAGATCTGACTTGGACCACCGGGTGTGCCTAGACAGATTGCGGCACGACCTTCTTTGCGCAGGAGCAATGGGTTCAGCGTGTGCATCGTGCGTTTGCCCGGCTCGAGTGCATTGGGGGAAGCCGGATCGAGTGAAAAACCAGTCATCCGGTTGTTGAGCAAGGTCCCCGTCCCCGGGATCACTTCCCCGCAACCGAATATGTGATAGACGCTCTGCAACAGCGATACCGCGTTCCCATCCGCGTCGACGACGGCGGCGTAGCTCGTGTCGGAACCTGCTCGCGCAAAGAGATTTGCAGGTTCGTAGTTGCGCGCGTGCGCCGGATCGATCTCCTTCGCGCGTCGTGCCGAACGGCTGCGATCGAGCAATTCGGGGACTGCGCGTTCGGAAACAAATGCCGGATCGCCGAGATGACCGCGCACGTCGCTCATCGCAATCTTCATCGCTTCCACCTGGAAGTGGATCCGTTCTGCGCTCGAGTCTTCGAGATCGGCAACCGGGAAATGCTCGAGGATTTGCATCGCCTCGAGTACGGCGAGACCGACCGAAACCGGCGGCTGCCCGATCAACTCGTAGCCACGATATGTCGACCTCAGCGGCTCGCGCCATTCGGCTTCGTACCCGGCTAGATCATCGGCACGCAAGAAGGCTCCGGTCGCTTGCGCGTATTTGTCGAGCGCTTGTGCGAACGCGCCGCGATAAAAACTCTGTGGACCTTCGCTCGCGATGGCTTCGAGCGTACGCGCAAGATCGGTTTGAACGAGAACTTCGCCCGCGCGCGGAGCGCGTCCGCTCGGATAGTAGATACGATAGGTTTCCGGGAAGCCTCGCAACGTATCTTCGTTCTTTGCCAGCGTCGAGGCGAACAGCGCCGAGACCGGAGCGCTACGTGCAAGCTCGATCGCGGGAGCCAGAACCTCGCCGAGCGTTAGGCGGCCGAAGCGCGCGATCGCGCGGTACCAGCCGTCGACGGCTCCCGGGACGGATGCAGCACGCAACCCCAGATGTTCGATGCCGTTCGGGAACGCATCGCGCGTTGCAAGTCGGGGCGCCGCTCCGCTTGCATTGAGCGCAAAGACTTCGTTCGTTCCGGCTTGCGCGAAGAGCAAGAACAGATCGCTACCAAGAGCGCATGCATCCGGCTTGAGCACTGCCGCAGCAGCAGCTATCGCAATCGCGGCGTCGATCGCGTTGCCGCCGGCCTCCAACATGCGCATGCCGGCTTGCGCGGCAAGCTGATGACCCGCAACAAGTGCCGCGTTTCTTCCCATGATCGTCGGCCGTGTCGTGACGGCGAATGACGTACCGAAACTCATCTCTCGAAGGCTCCTACATATCGCTCGGAGCAATATCCTCTCGACGATGTCCCAATCTGAGCCGATTCTCGACCATGTCGTCGTTGACGTTCGCGATGGCGTCGATGACGCGGTCACGCTGTTTCGACGGCTCGGCTTTTCGCTTACAGCGCGTGGCTACCACACGCTCGGTTCGGTCAATCATCTGGCCGTCTTCCAAACGAACTACATGGAACTACTCGGTTGGGAAGGCGGCGCCGCGAATGCGCGTCCGGAGCTCTCGCGCTATCCCTTCGGTTTGAATGGGCTTGTCTTTCGGGCGAACGACGCCGACACGCTGACCGCATCGTTTGCGACTGCAGGATTGCCGGCACAACCGCCGCTCACGTTTTCGCGGCCGGTTCGTCTTCCCAACGGCGCGCAAATGGAAGCGCGCTTTCGAACGGTACGCTTTGAACCGGGAGCCTTCGGATCAACGCGCCTCTACTTCTGCGAACATTTCACGCCCGAGCTTGTCTGGCGACCGGAGTGGCAGCATCACGATAACGGCGCGCTCGACATCGCGCGCGTCATCGTCCAAGCCGCGCAGCCGCATCGCCTCGGTACGCTCTTCGCGACGATGTTCGGTGAAGCAGCGACATCGCTCGAAGGCGATTCTTGCGTCGTGCGCGCGAAGGGCACGCGCATCGAGATTATGCCGCGCGCCGAGATTGCGCACGCATTTCGGGACGCCGCGCCCGACCTCGGGGGTCGCGATGAAGCGATGGCGGGCCTGACGATTCGGACCTCGAGCCTTGCGACCACGGCTGCCGCGCTTTCCGCCGGGTCGATCCCAACGATGCAAATCGGCAACGAACGTATTTTGGTTCCGGCCGGAGCCGCTTTGAACGTTATGCTCGAATTCGCTCCGTAGCTTCCAGCTCGGCGCGAAGCTCGCGAAACAACCCTTTCCAATCATTGGGTGCGTGTTGCCGGAATAACCGCATCGTCGGATACCACGGAGAATCGGTACGCCGCAGCTGCCAAAGCCAGTAGCTGCCGAAACCATTGAGAAGCCAAACCGGCTTTCCGAGCGCTCCCGCGACATGTGCGACCGCCGTGTCGACGGTGACGATCACATCCAGCGCGGAAATCGCCGCCGCAGTGACGCCAAAATCAGTAAGCTCGGGAGCGAGATCGATGATCGGCAGCGCCTGCAACGGTTCGTGCGTGCCTTTCTGCAGACTGATCCAGCGCACGCCTTCGACGTCCGCCAGTTCCGCAAATTGCGCGACCGGCGCGGAGCGATACCGGTCCAGCAGATGGCCGGGACTTCCCGCCCAAACAAGACCGATCTTCAGATCGTCCCCGAGCTCCGCAAAACGCTTCTTGAAACGCGCGGTAAGCTCGTGTGACGCAAGAAGATACGGTACCGTCCCCGGAATGTTCGTTTCGTTGACACCTAAGACGAAAGGCAGACTACACACCGGCAAATGCGCGGTGAACGTTTCCAGGATCGCGGGATCGCAACGGTCGGCGACGACGCGAACGTCGGTCCGTTCCTTGAACAGCGGCATCAACTCGGCCGGAACCTCGACCACAACCTCGTTTGTCCGAGCCGCAGTCTCGGCAAAGAACCGCGACGCCATCACGAAATCACCCAGACCTTGCTCGCGCGCGATCAAGAGCTTGCCGCTCAGCCGCTCGCCGGTCCATATCGGAAGGCGCGCTCGATAAGGGAAATGGCCGCGCATGTGCGGATCGGCCTGGCGCCACTCGGCCTCCGGCCAGCCCTTTGCAAGCTCGCCCGCGAGCAACAGTCCCATCCCGTAGTTCACGTGCGCGAGCGGGTCCCGCGGCGCAAGCTCGACCGCGATCTTCCCGCACGAGAGCGCGTCATTGATGCGGCCGAGGCGTTGAAAGAGGACGCCGAGATTCATGTTGGCCTCGTGCCGTTTCGGGTCGAGTAATGCGGCACGCCGGAAGTAACGCTCGGCGGCGGTATAGTCGTTGCGCTCGCACTCGGCTTGTCCCATGAGGATCGTCGCCAGCACGTCGTTCGGATTGCGCGAGAGCACTGATTCGCAAGCCCGCGCGGCTTCGTCCGGACGGTGTAGCGCGATCAACGAATCACCGAGCGCGTGATACGCCTCGATTTGATCCGGCTCGCGCACGAGGAGACGACGCAAAACGACGATCGATTCTTCGTAACGCCCCGTCGTATTGAATGCGACGCCCAGGCTCAGCGCGGCAGTCGCGTTTTCCGGCTCGCGACGCAGGACATCTTGAAAGACGTCGATCGCGTCGTCGTAGGAATTCTGCTGGTAGCGCGCGATCCCAAGGCGCAGGCGCGTTTCGATATTTCCGGGTTGCACGCGCAAGATCTTGCGATATGCGTTCGCAGCTTCTTCGAAGCGTTTTTGCACTTCGAGGACTTTGCCGAGGTTGAAGAGTGCCGCAAGATTCTCTTTCGAAGATGCAGCGGCAAGAATGAACAGACGCTCCGCCTCGGGGTAATCACGCTGCGAAAAAGCAATCGCGCCCGAAATGTTTAACGCTTCGGAGTCGCCGCCGGCGCCGGCCAGCACCTCGTCGCAGAAGCGCTTGGCTGCCGTCAAGTCGCCCGCGCGGAACGCCGTCGCCGCACGCTCCAAAAGATTTCGCCCTCGCTGCTTCACGAGTTATACCTACCCACTGAGGTGTAGTTACGAAGAGCGACGACCCGCTCGAACTCGAGCTTGTTGCGGCGCGGGCTGCGTAGCAGCTAGCTTCTTCGAAATCAGCTCGGGTGTCTGCGAGGCGGCGAATAGGAAACCTTGCGCGTGACGACACCCGAGTCGCACGAGCGCGTCGGCCTGCCGTTGATGTTCGACACCCTCCGCGATCACTTCGACCTCGTACGACGCAGCTAGTTGTGTCAACATCTTGACGATTGGCTCACTTCCTAAACCACCGCTCCTTCCGTGAATGAAGGAGCGATCGATCTTGAGTGAGTCGATCGGAAATTCTTGAAGATAGCGCAGCGACGAATAGCCGGTGCCAAAGTCGTCGATGCAGAGCTTGACGCCCAAACCGCGTAAGCCGACCAGCGCCGCGTTCGCATAGTTGCTGCTGCGCAAGATTGCGTGCTCCGTGATCTCGATCGTGAGTTCGGCCGGTTCAATCCCGCGTTCGCGTAACAAGTGCTCGACGAAGGGCACGACGTCAGGTTGTAAGATCTCTTGCACGCTCAGGTTCACGTGCAACGAGAACGGGCGCCCTTCCCGAATTCGCATCCACTCCGCGTAGCGCCGGCATGATTCTTCCAAAACGAAGCGCCCGATCGGAACGATCGTGCCGACCTCCTCTGCAAGTGGAATGAACTCACCAGGCGAGACTTTGCCGAGCGTTGCATGGGCCCATCGAATCAAAGCTTCGACGCCGACCATCGTTCCATCGTCCAAGGAAACGATCGGTTGATACTCGACCGTGAATTGGGTGCCGTCGACGGCATCACGCAAACCGCTGATCAAGCCCAAACGGCGCGCGGACTGCGAGTGCATTTCGGCATCGAACAGTGCCTTGCGCGACCGTCCGCTCGTCTTTGCAGCATACATCGCGACGTCGGCTTCACGCAGCACATCCGAGATCGTTACATGACGTTGTTCGAGAATCGCGATGCCGACACTCGCGGACGCAAAGACTCTGCCGTCCTCGTGCTCGATTGGTTGGATGATCTCGTTGATCATCGAATCGACTTGATCTTGGATCTCTTCTGAGTCTTTGCGATCGCGCAGCAGCACGGCGAACTCGTCGCCGCCGAGCCGCGCCACGACGTCGCTGCGCGAAGTTGTTGCGCGTAGGCGCTCTGCAACGCGCAGCAAAACCAGGTCACCCGCCAAGTGTCCGAGCGTATCATTGATCGTTTTGAACTCGTCGAGATCCACGAACGCAACCGCGTTGGTTCGGCCGGCGATCGTGCCCGCGCGCAGCGTAGCTTCGAGCTCTTCGGCAAAAAGCTGGCGATTCGGAAGGCGCGTGAGCCCGTCGTGCGTGGCTTCATAACGCAGCTGCGCATGACTAGCCTCGAGCAAACGCCGCCGTTCGATTTCCGCCGCGTGGGCGCGAGCGTTTGCGAGCGCAAGCCCGACCAAGTTTACGAAGAGCTGCATCGAGCGCAAGGTATCGCGTGGCGGAATCGTGCCGTCTTCCGGACCGTCGACGCCCATGTACCCGAGCATTCCACCCAACCGGTCGCGCAACACGAACGTTAGCGAATCGCGCTCGTGCCACCGTTCCGGAGCCTGACGCGGCGCATCCGCGGGAAGATCGCCCGAATAGATCGAGCGCGACCACTGCGTGTCGGTCTCGGCGGCAATGAAATAGCAAGATTCAAAGACTTCGAATTCGCGCTTGAGGATGGCGCGTATCTCGTCGCGTCCGACGCGTTCGCCGATGCGCTGCGCTGTTAAGCTTTCGGGCCAACCCTGCATGACGCGGCGTTGCATCGGCGCAGATGCATCCTCGGCGGCGACGATCGTAACATATTTGAAATGAAACAGATCGCGCACGGCGGATGCAATCGAATCGAGACCTCGGTCGAGATCTTCTGCTTCAAGAATATCGCGCGTTACGGCAAGGAGCCGCGCCAACGGTGCCTCGAGTGGAATTGAGGCCATTCTTACCCGCCTAGAGCTTGATCGGCCAGTGAAAGCGGGGTTTGGGCGACGGTCGCGGTCGCGGAATGTATGTCGACAACCCCGCGTCGATGAATTCTTGCAAGATCACCGGATTCGTCTCTTCGACCGTCACTCGTCCGTTGGCACGAATGCGCAACGTTTCGTTGTTGAGAATCGCGAAGTCGTTTCCACCCACGTCGGCGACGATATCGCCGGCACCGCAGTCAAGACACGTGAGGATGTCGCCGCTTAGGCTGTCCGCGAGCAGCGCGGTCGTTCCACGAATCGCGATCCGCGCGAAACGCGTCGAAACGACGTATAGCTCGTTGCCGTCGTACGGTTGATGAATATCGAAGCGTAAGATCGAGGCATCCGATGGAAGACGAATCGCCGAGCCTTCCCATACGATCGGATCCTGATGCCGGCGCACGTGCTTGCGTTTCGAAAAGTTGGCGTGCACCTGGATGACGCTGTTTCCGCCCAGCGTCACGCGCGAGTCATCCGGAAAATCGAGGACGGCAATCGACTGCGCTTGCGTCGACGCGTACGCGTCGCTATCGAACGGATGCGAGATCGAAACCATCGTCACGGACGACGACGTGCTGTTCTGATATCCGACGTAGCCGGCAAGCCGTTGCAGCGTCATATCGCTCGACGTTCCGCCCGGAAGAGCCCCGGCGAGCAGCACGACAGATGCAAACAAAACCGCCGCTATAGACCGCACCAGCGCTGCTCCTGGGTCCCGTCGTTTCCTTCCTTCTAATGGACCCGAGGTTTGCGAGGGCTTAATGAACGAACAGCGCGAGCATGGATCTCGGGCTGAGTGGCAAGATCGCCCTGGTCACGGGCGCGGCGAACGGAATCGGACGCGCCGTCGCGCAGGCACTAGCAAGCGAGGGCGTCCGCGTCTATCTCGCGGATTTGGATGCGAGCGGGGCCGCCGACGCGGCTGATTCACTGCGTTCTAATGGAGCGGCTGCCGAGGGGGTCGGTCTCGACGTCGGCGACGCGAACTCCGTGCAAGAAGTCTTCAGCCGCATTCGCAGTCGCGAAAAGCGTCTCGACGTGCTCGTCAACAGCGCCGGGATTCTGAGAACGAGCACGCTCGGAGACTCGACGCCCGCCGATTGGGAGGTGCTCTCACGCATCAACGTCGGTGGCGTGTATTTGTGCTGCAAAGCGGCCGTCGATATGATGAGCGGACAACGCTACGGAAAGATCGTCAATCTTTCTTCGATCTCCGCGTTCAAAGGCGGAGGATCGGTCGGGAACGTGCTTTACGGCGCGAGCAAAGCCGCCGTCATCGCTCTCACCAAGGGATTCGCGCGCGAATACGCACCGCTCGGAATCAACGTGAACGCCGTCGCGCCTGCGGTCACCCAGACGCCAATGACCCAGGATAGCTTCTCGAATCTCGAGCTCCGCGCGCGTGTCGAGCGCAGCATACCGGCCGGAAGAATTGCTGAACCTTCCGAGATTGCTGGCCTAACGCTGTTCCTCGTCTCCGATCTCGCCGCGTACATCAACGGCTCGATCGTCGTGATTGACGGCGGTTTGCTGACCGCTTAGCCTGCGCCGGCCGCCGCGATGGCGGAGTCGCCGCTTGAGGGAACCGGCATGTAGAACTTGCGCATGGCCAGGAGCGATGCCAAGCTAACCACGGCGACGATCACCATATAGCCCGCGACCAGCCACGGAGTACCGCTCGTCTTCAACAGCGCCGTCGCGATAATCGGCGTTAAGCCGCTCGCGAAGATGCCTGAGAATTGATAGACAAACGAGATGCCCGTGTAACGCACGCGCGTGTCGAACAGCTCACTGAAGAGCGCCGCTTCCGGTCCGTAAATCGCCGCGTATGCGATTCCGAACGGAATTGTGATCGCGAGCCACGCCCAGCCCACGCCTTGGCCCATCAGCCAAAACGCCGGATAGGCAAGGATGCCCGTTGCGATTACGCCGGCGCCGAAAACCTTGCGCCGCCCGATGCGATCTGAAAGCCGCGACCAAAACGGGATGAAGAAAATCATCACGATCGCCGCAATCGTTACCGCGTTGAGCACGTCGGTGCGCGGATACTTCAGCGTTCCAGCCATGTATGCGATAACGAACACCGCGTATATGTTGAAGCCGACGCCTTCGATGTAGCGGATCCCCATGCCGAGGATCACGTTTAGGCTATAGCCGCGCCATAGCTCCGCAAACGGGACCGTCGCAATCTGCTTTTGCTCTTGCACCTGCTGGAAGAGCGGCGTCTCGAAGATCCGCAAACGAATGTAGATACCGATGATAACGAGCACCGCGCTGAGCGCGAAACCAATGCGCCAGCCGTAGTTCAAGAAATCATCCGACGACAAGCCGTGCGAGAGAAGAGCGGTAACGGTCGTACCGAGTGCGAGACCAGCGGGAACCCCGATTTGCGGCCAGCTTGCGTAGAAGCCGCGATCGCGGTCCGACGCGTGCTCGGCGGACATCAAGACTGCGCCGCCCCACTCTCCGCCCAGACCGAAACCTTGCACCATGCGCAATATCAGCAGTAGAATCGCAGCCGAGGTTCCGATCGCACTATACGTCGGCAGAAACGCGATCAAGAACGTTCCGACGCCCATGATCAAGAGCGTCAGGATCAGCATGCTCTTTCGTCCGATACGATCGCCGAAGTGTCCGAAGACGACTGCACCGATCGGTCGAGCGATGAATCCGACGAACGACGCGGTGAACGCGAGCAGCGTTCCGACAACCGGATCGAACTGCGGAAAGAAGAGCTTGTTGAACACGAGCGCTGCCATCGTGTTGTACAGGAAGAAGTCGTACCACTCAACCGTGGTGCCAACCGTGCTCGCCAATGCGACGAGCCGAATATTACTCGTTCCTGTAGCGGACGAACGTACTGCCATGGTTCCCCTCCCGGCTATACCGGTACGGACATTTCCGGCCGGCCCTGATTATCCTCGTCTAACGACCAAGCTACCGATAGCTACCACTCCCGAGGGGTCGAGCTCGCAGGCTAGACGCGCTCGAGCGCGATGCTCGCCCCCTGGCCTCCATTGCCGCAGATCGCGGCAAGCGCGTAACGTCCACCCAATGTCTCGAGCTGATGGACGGCGTTTAACAACACGCGAATTCCCGACATGCCGATCGGATGCCCGACGGCAATTGCGCCACCCCAAACGTTGACGCGTGCGCGGTCGATCTCGAGATCCCGAATGCAGGCCAACATCTGCGCGGCGAACGCTTCGTTGATCTCGACGAAATCGAATTGATCGATGCGCATGTTGAGCTTCGCGAGCAGCTTGCGCGTCGAGGCTACCGGAGCAATCGCGTAGTCTTTGGGATCGATGGCTGCGATCGCCGTCCCGATGATTCGCGCTTTCGGTTTCGCGCCAATTCGCTGAGATGCTTCGGAAGACGCAAACACGATGGCTGCAGCGCCGTCGGCAAGACCGCATGCATTACCGGGCGTCACGGTGCCTTCGGGATCGAACGCCGGCCGGAGTTTTGCGAGGGCTTCGAGCGCGGAATCCGGACGCGGATTCTCGTCGACGCCCAGCGGCGTGAGGCCCGAAATTATTCCGGCGTCCGCGCGCGCGGCGTTTGCCTTTGCCCAGCGCTGCTGACTCTCGAGCGCATACGCATCTTGTTCGGAGCGCGAGATCCCGTAGCGTGCTGCAAGCTCGTCGCACAACTTGCCCATGTGTTTTCCGCACATTGGATCGATGAAGCCGTCGGCAAACATGGCGTCGACCAGCTCGGACGTTCCCATGCGCGCACCCCAGCGCGTATCGAACGACAGATGGGGAACGCTCGACATGTGTTCGACGCCACCCGCCAAGACGACGCTCGCGGCGCCAGTCTCGATGGCTTGCGTTCCGTTGATCACCGCAAGCATTCCCGACAGACAGGCTTGCTGCACCGTATACGCAGGCGTCGTGTGCGGCAGCCCACCGCCGACTGCCATCAAGCGTCCCGGATTCGGCCCGTTGCCGGCTTGACGCGCGAGTCCGACGATCGCCAAATCGACGTCGCTTCCGGCGATGCCGGTCGCAGCGATCGTTTCGCGCACCGCGTGCGTGCCGATGTCGCGGGCGCGGAGCTTCTGGAGCGCGCCGCCGAATTTGCCGATGGGCGTTCGCACGCCGCCAAGAATTTCGATCACGATTTCACCAAACGGAAAGAAGCAATGTCGTCGCGGCCCGAAAGCTCGCGTACAAGTGTGAGTAGCGGCGTTCGATCGACGGCGTAGGCTCGCTGAATCGGCCCCGCCGCTTTGAGCGCGTCATATTGATCCGCACTGTAGAACACAGCCAAGAGCAGATCGTCGTCGGAGTCGAACGGCCCGCGCTCGCGACGAATGCGCTCGAGGGTCGGCGGCAGCAGGTCGCCCGGGCGCTCGGTGACGACACGTTCCCCGGCCGTGATCCGATCGTAGAGGTTCGGCTCGACGGGCGCGGCCAGCTCGCCGTAGTAGCCGAGCACGTAACGTCGCACTTCATCGGGAATCGTCTTGTAGCGCTCCCCGCCGATGACGTTGAGCGTCGCCTGCGTCGCGACGAATTGCGCGAACGGACTCACGATGATCGGATAGCCGAGATCCTTTCGGACGTGCGCCATCTCCGCGAGAATCGCTTCGAGCTTGATTTCCATTCCCATATCGCGCAGTTGGCTGCGCAGATTCGAGATCATACCGCCCGCAACGTGATGCTCGTAGTGAAACGGGTCGTACTCGAGAACCTCGCCAAGCGGCTTGCCCTCGCGCTCGGCGACGTACTTGAAATGCTCGCGCACGGGCTCGATCAAATCGAGATCGAGATCAACGCCGTATCCCATGCGCCGCGCGTTGCTCGCAACCCATTCCGTCGACGGTTGCGAAGCGCCGTTGGCGAGAACTGACGTCGCCGTGTGCACGGCGTCGACACCGCAGCCAATCGCCTCGAGCGCGGCAAGCGGTCCAAGACCCGTGAGACAATGCGTGTGGAGCTGCAGCGGAAGCGCTCCAATCGCCGCTCGCAAGGCCGGAACGAGCGTCCGGACGCGCTCCGGCGTCAGGAGTCCACTTGGATCCTTGAGATACAGCGCATCGACGCCGAGCGCGACGATCTCACGCGCTTTCTTGGCGTAGTAGTCGTCGGTGTGCACCGGACTGATCGTGTAGACGACGCCGGCTGCGACATAGAGTCCCGCCTCTTTGGCGGCGCGCACCGAGACGACGAGGTTGCGCACATCGTTGAGCGCGTCGTAGGGCGTATGGTAGCGGATGCCGTTGGCTGCAATGCGTTGGGCGTTCAGCTCGACGACGTCGTCCGAGAAAAGCTCGAAGGTGTACAGGCTCTGGCCGCGGGTCATGATGATCAGCGGAGTGCGTGTGATCGCCTCGCTCATGATCCGCATCCGCTCCCACGGGTCTTCGCGCAGGAAGCGCACGCACACGTCGAAAACGGCGCCGCCTTCCAAATCGATCGCTTCGAAGCCGGCGCGATCCAAATAGTCCGCGACCGGAAGCATCATCGCAGTCGTCATACGCGTCGACCACAAACACTGGTGCGCGTCGCGCAGCGTCGTGTCGATAAATTTAATGCTTCTCACGCGACGGCCGTTTTCAAGAACTCGCGCTCGACCCACGTCGTATCGGTCTGATTTGCTATGACGTTTGAATCGCGCAACAAGTTCGCGTGTAGACCGAGCGTCGTACGCGGTCCCTCGATGCGGAAACCAGCGACCGCACTGCGCGCTCGTTCGAGCGCTTGCGCGCGATCTTCGCCCCAGACGATCAGCTTCGCGATCATCGAGTCGTAGAACGGGGGAATCGTGTATCCGGCGTACGCGTGGGTATCGATCCGAATGCCCTCACCCGAGGGCGGGTCCCAAGCCTCGATCGCCGCGGGCGAAGGACGAAAATCACGTTCGGGATCTTCGGCATTGATGCGGCATTCGATCGCGTGCCCGCTCATCCGCACGTCGTTTTGCTGCAAAGAGAGAGATTCGCCGCCCGCGATGCGCAGCTGCTCGGCGACCAGATCGAGACCCGTTATCATCTCGGTCACAGGATGCTCGACTTGAATTCGCGTGTTCATCTCCAAGAAATAAAACGCTTTACTCGATGGCTCGTAGACGAATTCGATCGTCCCGAGACTGCGATAGTTGATTCGCTTCCCGAGTGCCACGGCCGCCGAGGTTAGTTGCTCGCGCACCTCCGAATCCAACACCACGCTGGGCGCTTCTTCCATCAACTTTTGCGAACGCCGTTGCAACGTGCAATCGCGTTCGCCGAGATGAATCACGTCGCGGCCGTCGCCTGCGAGCTGCACTTCGATGTGCCGGACACCTTCGAGAAATCTTTCCGCGTACAGCGCATCGTCACCAAAGGCCGCGCGCGCTTCGGATTCGGCTTCGGCAAAGCGCTCGCCGAGCTCGCGTTCACTCCTCACGACGCGCATTCCGCGTCCGCCGCCACCGGCCGCCGCCTTGAGCAAGAGCGGATAACCGCCCTCATCCGCGATTCGCCGCGCCGCATCGATGCCTGCAAGACGACCCTCGGAGCCCGGAATCGTCGGAACGCCGGCTTTGCGCGCGATAGCGCGAGCGGCAATCTTGTTCCCCATTTGCGCGATCGCGTCAGGTGCCGGACCGATGAAGCTGATCGCGTTCTCTTCGCACAAGCGTGCGAACTCGGCATTCTCTGCGAGAAAGCCGTACCCCGGATGCACTGCATCGCAGCCGGTTCCGAGGGCCGCCGAGATGAGTGCGGGCGCTGCGAGGTAGCTCTTGGCTGCCGTTGCGGGACCGATGCACACCGCACGATCGGCGAGCGTAAGCCAACGTCCGCTGCGATCGGCGTCCGAATAGACGGCGACGGTTTCGATTCCGAGCGCGCGGCAACTCGAGATCACGCGCACCGCGATCTCGCCGCGGTTCGCAACCAGAACACGTTTGATCACAGCGGATCGAAAACGATCAGCGTCTGGCCGAACTCGACGAGCGTTCCGTTTTCGGCGACGATCGCGGCGACGCGGCCCGGCTTCTCGGCTTTGATCGTGTTCATCAGCTTCATGACTTCGATGATGCAAAGCGTATCGTCCGCCGAGACAACGCCACCGACTTGTATGAATGGCGGCGCATCGGGCGAGGGAGCGCGATAAAGTGTTCCAAGCATCGGCGCGGTGAGTGCGAATTGCCCCGGCGCAAGCACTACGCTCGGTGGCGCTTTCGCGGGCGCAGGCGGCGGCTTGGCTTGCGCCGCGGGCAGCGGTGCGCTTGCGCCGCGACGACGCACGTCGAGCTTAAAATTGCCGATTTCGATGTGCACTTCGTCGAGCGTCGATGCGTCGAGGATCGCGAGAATCTTGCGAACATCGTCGTAGTTCAGATCTGCCATCGAATGCGAGCCATGCCCGCAAAAGATTCCGCAGCCCTTCCAAACGGCGTCTTGACAGCACCGGCACCACGGGCTAAATTGGTCTGACCGGTCATACCGGTGGAATAGGGTGGGCCATTGGAAGCTCGGGCTCTCGCGCTCCCAAAGAAAAGTCACCAGCTCGTCGATCGCCTCTTGCAGTACATCAGCTCGGGGGAGTGGGCGATCGGGATGCGTCTGCCTCCGGAGCGCACCTTGGCCTCGAGCCATCGCGTGAGCCGCGCGGCCGTCCGCGAAGCGCTGGCCGCACTACAGCTCGCCGGCTACATCGATACGCGCGTCGGGGACGGCAGTTATGTTGCGAGCGCACCTAAGCCCGACTTCGAACGCGACCGGCGCACCGTGCTAGCCGGAATCGGCATCGCCGAAACGCTCGAAGCGCGCGAAGCGCTTGAGGTCGCGTGCGTACGCCTCGCGGTGCGCAAGGCGACGCGCGCCGATATGGCCAGACTCAACCGCAAGATGCGCGCACTCTCGACGCTGGTGGAAAAGGGAGAACTCAAAGACTACCTGCTGGCCACGCTCGATTTCCATCTCGAGGTGGCCGCAGCCGCACACAATCCCTTCTTGCTAAACGCCGTCGCCGAACTGATCGAGCGCCATCGCAACGATCAGTGGCTCCTACACGAACGCTACACACCACACACCGCGCAAATCTCGTTACGCATGCACGCGGCAATCGCCGACGCCATTCGGCGCAAAGATCTCACCGCCGCCGTTGCGGCGGTCACCAAACACTACGACCACTATCCATTGCTTTCCGTAGCAACTCACAGAGGGAAAATCAAGTGATCAAGGACCTTCCAAGCCAGCGAACCGATCGTTTTGGGAATCCGCTTGCGGCGGGGCTACCGTATGCACGCGGCCGCATCCTGACGAGCACGGAGACCGACTTCAAAAAGCTCGAGCGCGCATGGCGCGTCATCCGTTCGCGCGGTCTCGATAAGGTTTACAACTTTACGGGACTCGAGCACGGCCTCCCGATGGAGCCGGATGAGCTTGCATTCGTCACCGACGAGCTGGCGCCGTCTCTCTATGCGGATCGGCTGCGCGATGCTACGTTCAAACACTTGGGCGGAAAAGCACCTGAGCACGATGTGGCGGCCTTCAATCGCCTCACCGGCGCCACGATTGCAGTTGCCCAGGTAACGGTAAAGCCCGGCGACGTCGTCATCGGAGTTACGGCAAGTCACAGTCATCCCTCGGTCCCTCGCGCGGTGAATCTTGCCGGTGGAACCTTCATCGACACCGTCGGTGCACAGCAGTTCGAGGAAGAGCTGGCGCGCCAACCTCGCGTCGCGCTCGTCATCATGACGCGCCTTGCCGTCACCTACGAAATTCTCGAGCTCGATCAGATCAAACGCGTCATCGCTGCGGCTCGTGCGCGCGGCATCACCGTGTACGCAGACGACGCCGGCGGAGCCCGGGTCGGTCCGGCGATCTTCGATCAACCACGACTTCTTGATCTGGGTGTCGATGCGGTTGCGACGGGTCTCGACAAATACGGAACGCGCGGTCCACGTCTCGGGTTACTTGCCGGTCGCGCCGACTTGGTTGGAAAAGCCCGCGCGCGGAGCTGGGAACTCGCAATGGAAGTGCGCCCGCTGCTCTATCCCGCGATCGTTCATACGCTCGAATCGTATACGCCCGAGCGCGTTCGCGAGCTGGTTGCGTGCACGAAAGGACTAACGGCGGCGTTGCGCTCACGCCTCGGGGACACCGTTTCGGAAACGCCCGTCATCGGAGCACTTCTCGGAGAAGACATCCTGCAAACCGCGATGCGGCGAGCCGGGACGACGACGCCGCCGATCGTTCCATTCGAGGCGACGGCCGCACTCTGCATGTTGCTCTTGGAAAATTACGGTGTGCTGACCGTACACTTTGTCGGCGTGCCGCCCGGCACGGGCGACCTGCTCGTCAAGTTCATTCCACCCGAGACGCTCTCGCGCTTCGGTGGAACACAGGCCTATGTCGACGCGGTCGACAAATCGCTGGACGCGCTCGCGGGCATGCTCGCAAAGCCTCAAGCGTTGAGCTCACTCTATTTCGGTTGATCGACTCTCACCCACGCACTTTCCGCCGAAGGAGGCGCCGCATGTCTAGAATTGTTCGTATGCTCCTTGCTTGTTCGTTGCTCGCCGTGGCTCCATTCACGATGCAGGCCCGTCCGGTAAACGCACAAGCAGCATCGCTTCTCGCCGAGGTCCAGCAACGCGGAACCGTCCGTGTCGCGACGACGACCGGTTCGCCGCCCTTTGCATTTGTCGACAAGGACGGCCAGCTCGCCGGCTTCGACATCGACATCGCCAAGTTGATCGCAAAGGCGCTCTTCAACGACGAAAACAAGATCGAATTCGTCCGCACGACGTTTGACGGTAGATTCGAGACCGTCAATAGCGGCCGGGCCGACTTCGGCATTATGGTGACGACGGTCTATCCGGCGCGCCTTCTGCAGGCGGCCTTCACGGAAGGCTACATCGATTCGGGCAACGGGTGCCTGGTTCGCAAGAACTCACCGCTCCATAGCTTCTCGGACCTGAACAATCCCAAGGTCACGATCGCGTTCCTCAACGTCGATCCGGACCACAAACGGCACGAACTGCTCTATCCGAAATCCAAAGCGATCTATCTTACGCAGCAGGCCGCCCAATACGCCGCCGTCCTCAGCGGACAAGCGCAAGCCGCATGCACGGATCGTCCGTTCTTGGCATGGATCGTCAGCCAACACGAAAATGAGCTGCGGATGCTTCCCGGTGTTACGCAGGGGACGTATAACAATGCCATCTTCATGAAACAAGGCGACTTCCAGTGGTGGCTTTACCTCAACACGCTAGTTCATGAGATGCGGCACGGTTCACTGTACACGGACTACGACAAGGTCTACATGAAGTGGTTCGGCGTGCACGCTCCACCCGAGAGATAACTTGAACGCCTTTGCCCGGCAGCTCGCGTACGTATTTCCACGCCTGCTGCCGGGACTCTGGACGGCGCTCGAGCTTGCGATCATCGCGATCGTGATCTCGGCAATCGCCGGACTTGGACTCGCGCTGCTACGGAATTCGCGTTGGACGTGGATTCGGTGGCTTGTTGCAGCCTATGTCGAGGTGCTTCGCGATACGCCGCTACTCGTCCAGATGTTCTTCTTTTTCTTCGGGCTACCGCTGATAGGTTTGCGGTTATCACCCTTCCAGGCCGCGGCACTGTCGCTCGCGACGCAGCATGCGGCGTTCTTCGCCGAAGTTTATCGAGGCGGATTTCAATCGGTCAGCCGCAGGCACAAAGAGGCAGCCAAAGCGCTTGGGATGGGTTACTGGAAAACACTGCGGCTCGTGACGCTGCCACTTGCGGTCGTACGAACGCTTCCGGCGATCAGCAACGAGTTGGTCCAGATCGTGAAAGACACCTCAGTCGCATCTACGATTGCCGTCATGGAGCTGACACTTCAAGCCCGGACGCTGGCCGAACAAACCGCAGCCACGTCGCTTGCGTTTGTTGCCGTCGCAATTTACTACTTGGTGGTCACGGGCGTGATCACGGTCGGCATGCGCGCGCTGGAGCAACGACTCCGCTTCGCGGAGTAAAGCGCAATGCACGTCATCATCGAGAATGCGCCATATTTGCTCAAGGCTGCCGGAAACACTCTGTGGCTATCCGCTGTCAGCCTCAGCATCAGCCTCGCACTCGGGACGGCAATCGGCGTACTCGCGGCGTTTCGATTCTGGCCGATCGTCATTCTGAATCAGATCGGCGTCTACTCGGTGCGCGGAATCCCGCTCCTCGTGGTGCTGTACTTCATCTACTTCTCCTTGCCGCTGATCCGAATCGACATCGATCCGTACTCGACCGCGGTCATCGGGTTGAGCCTCTATTTCACGTTCTTCATCAGTGAGGTCGTGCGCGGCGCAGTCATTGCGATTCCCCGAGGGCAGATCGACGCCGGGAAGAGCATCGGTCTTTCTTTTTGGGCGCGCGTACGTCTGGTCATCTTGCCAATCGCCTCACGTACGGCCATCCCGCCGCTCATCAACGTTGCGATCATTCTCATCAAAGGAACGTCCTACGCCTCGGTCATCAGCGCTTGGGAGCTCACGACGGCAAGCACCGAGGTCGCGCAACGAACGATCGCCCCCTTCCAAATCTACGGGTTTGCGCTCTTTCTCTATTTCGTTATCTGTTTCGCTCTGACGTCTTTGGCGCGTTCGGCGGAACGCCGGCTTGGATTCCAACACTAATGCCGAAGCTTCGCATCCGCGGGCTGCGCAAATCGTTCGGAGACCTCGAAGTTTTGCGCGGGGTCGATCTCGATGTCGAGAGCGGCGAGGTGCTCGCGATCATTGGAGCGAGCGGCTCGGGTAAGAGCACGATGCTGCGCTGCATCAACATCTTGGAAGACTACGATCACGGCACGATCGAGGTGGACGGCGAATCCGTTGGATACACGGTCGACGCCCAGGGAAATCGACGCAAGCGCCGCGAGCGTGAGAACGAGCTGTTGCGCACGCGAGTCGGCATGGTCTTTCAATCGTTCAACTTGTTTCCGCACCTGCGAGCCCTCGACAACGTCACGCTTGGACCTATTCACGTCAAAGGCGAGTCGCACCCGGATGCGACCGCGCGCGGGCGCGAGTTGCTTGCGAAAGTTGGTCTGGAACACAAGGCGCACGAACACGTCGCCAACCTATCCGGTGGGCAGCAGCAGCGCGTCGCCATCGCGCGTGCCCTCGCGATGAGCCCCAGCCTGATGCTGTTCGACGAGGTTACGTCCGCGCTCGACCCTGAGCTGGTCGGCGAAGTTCTGCAAGTCATGCGAAGTCTTGCCGAAGAGGGCATGACGATGCTCGTTGTGACGCACGAGATGCACTTCGCGCGCGACGTCGCCGATCGAATGGTGTTCTTTGCCGACGGGACGATTGTCGAGGAGGGAATACCTCGCGATCTCATCGATCGCCCGCGTGACGAACGTCTCCAGCGGTTCATGCGCCGATTTTCCGCGATCTCATGATGACCGCCTACGACGTCGATGCCGTCCGTCGCGAGTTCCCCGTCACGGAGCACATGCTGTATCTCGACTCAGCGTTTCAGACGCCGCTTGCAAGGAGCGTGCGCGAACGGTTGATGTCGTTTTACGACGAAGCTCATTATAATGCTGGGCCAAAATCTGTGTGGCTCGAGCGCCTGGCCGGCGTCCGTGCGAAAATCGCCGAGCTGCTCGGCGCAGATTCTTCCGAGATCGCTTTCACTAAGAACACGTCCGAGGGCCTAAATATCGCTGCACACGCGCTGCGATACGATCCCGGCGACAACGTCCTCCTCGTTGAGGGCGAGCATCCTAATAATACATGCGCCTGGCTCGGCCGCCGCAAAGCGGGTCTCGAGGTGCGGCTCATCCCGGAATCGCGCAAGTGGGTCGACGCTGAAACGTTCAAACGATTCGTCGACGCACGCACGCGCGCAATCTCCATATCGCACGTCATGTTCCACAGTGGACAGCGTAATGATCTCGAACGGCTCGCGTCGTTTTGCCGCGAACGCGACATCAAACTTATCGTCGATGGAATGCAGTCGATCGGTGTTCTTCCCGTCGACGTCAAGAAGCTCGGAATCGCGATGTTCGCAGCCGGCGCGCACAAAGGTCTTCTGGCGCCGCAGGGTATCGGCATACTGTATTGCGACAAAGAGCTCGCGGCGAACCTCGAGCCCGAATATTACGCGCTCTCTTCGCTGGCGAATCCGCCGGCCGATCTCGTCGTCGGCCCGGGACCGTTTGAATTTGCCGACGGGGCACGACGCTTCGAACTTGGCAACTACAATCACGCCGGCGTTCATGCGCTCGACGCCTCAATCGACCTCATCCGGAGCGCCGGCGTGCCTGCCATCGCCGAGCACGTCCTAGATCTCGGCGATCGATTGATCGGACACCTCGACGCGCTGGGCATAGGTCTCGTCGGACCACGTGAACGCCGCTATCGCTCGCACATTTATGTCCTGGCGCTGGATTCCGGCGTTTGGCTCCAGCATCTTGCGCAACATAATGTGCGCGCCTCGCAGGTTCGCAATGGGATTCGCATCTCGTTTGCCATGTTCAATACGGTGCAGGATGTCGATCGCTTGGCGGATATTCTTAGTCAAGGGCACGCATCCAGGAGCGTAAACCGGGCTGGATGAAGCGGCAGACATGATTTGCTGCCAGCACGAGCACTATGCACCGACCGCGACGGGCGACTATGGTTTCGAAGTCGACGGAGCACGGATCAAATACGGACGTGGCGTCCTCTCCGAGGTCGGCGAAGCCGCCAAAGCACTCGGCATGACGCGCGTCGCGGTCTTCATCGACCCGTTTCTGCGCCGCCAAGAGTTCGTCGAGAAGGCGCTTACGTCGCTGCGCGAAGCCAAGATCGATTCCGAGACGTACACCGATATAACGGTGGAGCCGACCGACGTTTCGTTCAAAAAAGCGGCCGCGTTCGCCGTCCGAGGAAAATTCGACGGCTATATCTCGATCGGCGGCGGTTCAACGATCGATACGACCAAAGCAGCCGATCTCTACGCAACGTATCCCGCGGAATTCATGGACTACGTCAACGCACCGATCGGCGCCGGGAAACCGGTACCGGGCCCGTTGCGCCCGCACATTGCGTGCCCGACGACCTCGGGAACCGGAAGCGAGTGCACCGGCATCGCGATCTTCGATTATCTCGAAATGGAAGCGAAGACCGGAATCCGTGCGCGCGAGCTGCGCCCGACGCTCGGCATCATCGACCCCGACGTCACGCGCTCGCTGCCGCCGATGGTCGTAGCCTGTAGCGGATTCGATGTTCTCAGCCATGCGCTCGAATCGTACACGGCGCTTCCGTTCACGCACCGGGCGCGCGTCGCGAAAGGCGTAGCGCGTCCGCTTTCTCAGGGCGCAAATCCGTACAGCGACGTCGGATGCATCAGCGCGCTCTCGATCCTCGGCCAGCACATCGCTCGTGCCGTGCACGATCCGAACGACGACGAAGCGCGCGAGCGCATGATGTTTGCGGCGATGCTCGCCGGAATCGCGTTCGGCAACGCAGGCTGCCATCTTCCGCATGGAATGTCGTACGCGGTGTCCGGACTCGTCAAGAGTTTCCGCGCTCCGGGCTACGATCCCAAAGAAGCAATGGTCCCGCACGGGATGTCGGTCATTCTCAACGCGCCGTCGGTCTTTCGCTTTACGGCACCGGCGTGTCCGGAGCGCCATTTGGAAGCGGCCGAAAAGCTCGGTGCCGATGTGCGCAGCGCCGGACCCGACGATGCGGGTCAAGTCATCAGCGAGCAGATCATCGCGCTTATGAAGCAGACTGGAATCCCGAACGGACTCTCTGCGGTCGGTTACGACAATAGCGATCTCGAATCGCTGACCGAGGGATCGTTTCCGCAAAAGGGCCTGATCAATAACGCACCGCGCGAGACATCCCGCGAGCAGTTGCGCGATCTCTACGCTAACGCGCTCGCTTACTGGTAGTCTTTCGTTTCCGTTTAGGAGCAAATCCCGGTCGGACTAACCGAATCAATTACGCGGTCCCTCGACTACGCGCTCCCGCGGAGCGTTACGCTCGGGATGACAAATAGGCAAGGCGAGCTTTATGCGGTCGCGAGGCCCATGAGGTCGCGGACACGAGCGCGATCCGCGCCCAGGTCGGCAGCAGCACCTTCATACACGATGCGTCCATCGTCGATCACGTACGCGCGTTGTGCGGCCTTGAGCGCCATCAACGCGTTTTGCTCGACGAGCAATATCGAGACGCCGTGGTTACGCAGATCCTCGATGATGCGATAGACTTCACGGACGATGATGGGCGCGAGCCCCTGCGAAGGTTCGTCGATCAGGATAAGGTCGGGATTTCCGACCAGCGCGCGTCCGATCGCGAGCATCTCTTGTTCGCCGCCTGAAAGCTTTCCCGATTTTCGTGAACGCAGCTCGACGAGCTTCGGAAAACGTTCGAAGGTGCGTTCAATCGTCCAGCCCTCACCGTTACCGCCGCGTTCGGCGAGCTGCAACGTCTCAAGGGTAGTGAGCGCACCGAACATAAGCCGTCCTTCAGGGACGTACCCGATGCCCATCTTCGCGATCTGATATGTCGGCATTCCACTCACTTCGGTTCCTTTGAATTTGACCGAACCGGAGCGCGGCGGTGTTAGGCCGAGAATACTGCGAATCGTCGTCGACTTTCCGGCGCCGTTCAGGCCTAGCAATGTGACGATCTCGCCTTTTTGAACCTTCAGCGACACACCACGAAGAATGTGGCTTTTCCCGTAGTAGGTTTGGATGTCGTTGACTTCAAGCAATGGCGCGCTATCAGACATCGGCGGTCTCCTCTTCCGCGCCGAGATATGCCTCGCGCACGCGAGAATCGTTGAGTACTTCTTGGGGGCCGCCGCGGAGCAGAGCGCGGCCACGATCCATCACCATGACCGTGTCGGCAAGACTCGAAACAAAGCGCATATTGTGCTCGACAAAGACGACGGTGAGGCCGAGACGATCGCGCAGATCGCGCACGACTTCCATTACGCGTGCCGTATCCGCTTCCGCCAAACCTGCCGTCGGTTCGTCGAGGAGTACGAGCTTCGGGTCAACGGAAAGACACGCCGCAATCTCGACCAGACGTTGACTGCCGTGCGAAAGCGACGCGACCTGCGTCTCCTTCCAGCGCTGAAGATTGACAAAGCCCAACAGTTCATCGACGCGTACGTCGGTCTCTTTCTTGCGCGCACCGAGTCCGCGCAAGCTGCCCGCGATACCCATCCTGCTGTGGACGCCGAGCGCTACGTTCTCGTACACCGTTAGCTCAGGGAAAATGCTCGGCGTTTGAAACGTCCGGCTCATCCCACGTGCAATACGCTCGTAGTTCGGCTTGCGCGTGATATCCTCACCGAGAAAGCTGACGCGGCCCGCTTCGGGGAAAAAAAATCCCGTCAGCGCGTTGAAAAAGCTTGTCTTTCCGGCTCCGTTTGGTCCTATGATCGCGTAGATCTCGCGTTCGTGGACGTCGATATCGACCTCGACGACGGCATGTACGCCGCCAAACGAGAGCGAGACTTTCTCCGCGTGCAGCATCGTCGCGCCGCCGGCAGTTGCGGTCATCCTTGCTCACTCTGCGCGAGCGCTTGTTCGGTTCGAGGACGACTCGGCGCCGTATCGACATCTTCGCTCGTCGTGGTCGGACGCGAGAGAAACCCGAGAATACCTTTCGGGAAGAACAATACGCATATGACGAATAGCGCGCCGATCATGATCTGCCACGTCTCCGTCTTGCTGCTCAAGACGTTTGCAGCGAGCGTGTAGATGATGGCGCCAATGAACGGGCCCCAAAGCGTACCGGCACCGCCGAGAATCGTCATCATGACGAAGTCACCGGATTGATGCCAGTCCATCAGCAGTGGGTACGCAAAGTTGATCGACATCGAATACAACGAGCCTGCGATGCCGGCCACCATCCCCGAGATGACCAGGGCCTTGAAGATCAGACGATCGCTGTTGATCGCGAGGTACCGCACGCGGACTTCATTCTGACTGATCGCGCGAAGCGATAACCCGAACGGAGAACGAACCAGGAACCACAGGAATACCATTACCGCAACAAAGACGACCAGCACGTAATAATAGTATTCCGGACCGTTCATCGGATTCGTTTGCGGTCCAAACAGATGCGGGCGCGAAATCGAGAACCCGTCTTCGCCGCCCGTCACATTGCTCCAGCGATACGCGATAAAATAATATACTTGCCCGAAGGCGACGGTCAGCAACGCAAAATAGATGCCGCGCCGGCGGATCAGAAACGGCGCCAGAACGAACGCGGAAAGCGTTCCTGTTAAGGCTCCGACGATCGTCGCGAGTATCATATTGTCGGGCAGGATGTAGTGACTGAAGAGCGCCGAGCCGTAAGCACCGACACCAAAGAACGCAGCATTGCCGAACGCCATGAACCCCGTGTAGCCGACCAGAATGTTGACGCTCGCTGCTGCAAGTCCGAACAGCAGCAACGACGTCCCAAGCGAAACGTTGAGCTTGATGACATTCATCCACAACGGCATTCCCAAGAGCACGATCGCAAGGATCGACATGCCGACAGTATCGAGCGTCCGCTTCATCCGAACAGACCCTCCTCACCGAAGAGCCCTCGCGGTCGAATCAACAGGACCACCGCCATGAGAACGTACGTGACGATCTCGGAAGCAGCCGGTGCATAGAGCGTCGTGACACTCTGGCCGACGCCGAGCAGCAGTCCTCCGACTAAGCACCCCGCAAGGCTGCCCATCCCGCCGATCACGACGGTGATGAACGCCGGCATCAGCAAACCGTTCCCCATCGTGGGCGAGAGACCGATCAAACCGGAGGCGAGCACTCCGGCGACCGCCGCCAAGAAGATTCCTAAACCGAAATTCATCATGTAGAGCGTTTGCGTATTGATGCCGAGCGCCGCCATCATCTCCCGGTTGAGCACGGCGCCGCGTAGCCGCAAACCTTGCCGGGTGCGATACATGAAAAACAGCAACAGCAGCATAACGACCGCAAGGACGGCCATAATAGCCAAACGATACGTCGGCAGAACAGTGTCGCCGATGATCGTCGCACCTTGAAGCGACGCCGGTGTCGAAAACGGAACTGACTGCGGTCCCCAAATCAGCCGGAAGACTTCTTCGGCGATCAACGCGAGCCCGAACGTGAGCAGCAGACTGTAGAGCGGAATGCGCTTGTAAAGCGGGGCGATCAACGTTCGTTCAACGATTAAGCCCACGACGACGGTTAAGAGCGCCGAAATTCCGAGCGCCAGCCAAAAGTTCGTTCCCCGCTGGAGGAGCACGAATGCCAAATAACCGGCGAGTGTCAGGAACGAGCCATGCGCAAGATTGACCGTACCGGTAAGGTTCATGATCAGCGATAAGCCGATGGCGATGATCGCGTAAAAGGCGCCGAGGACGATACCGTTAACGATTTCGGGGATGAGTCGTTCCATTACGTCCCTTTAATATGAATGCGTCATCCCGAGCGCCTCTTGGTGGGGTGCTCGGGATGACGGTAAGGGGTGGATTTACCTGAGTCTTATGCCGGCCAGGTGAGCTTGCAGATCTTTTCCTGCTCTGAGACCGGATGTTCGATCGCCTCTCCCGGCTGAACGTCGACCATCTTGAAGATGTCTTTCGGATTATCGGATTGACCGCCGGCGATAGTCTCGCAGAACAGCATCGGCCACGTGAGCTGATGATCGACGGCTCGATACGTTCCCGTTCCCTGTTGGAGCGGATGGAACGTCATTCCGGAAAGCTGTTTGCACACTTTTACCGGATCCGTACCCTTGGCTTCCTGAATCGCGGTCGCCATGCGCTCCACGGTGATGTACCCGAATGCGCTACGCGCAGTTGGTGGTTCTTGAAACTGCGCCATGTAGCGCGACACGAACGATTGTGCTTCCTTATTATTTCCGACGTTCTTGTAGTACCACTCGACGCCCCAATAGCCGACTTGCGCTTCCTTCGGCACGCCCCACAGCGGCTCGAGCTCGCCCTGAGGTCCGGCAACCGGGATACGCTTGAGAATTCCGAACGAATTCGCCTGTTTGAGACAATTGATCTGATCGTCGCCTTGCACCATGATGATCAGACAGTCCGGCTTCGCAGCAAGAACCTTCGTTAAGTACGCACTGAAATCGGTCGTACCAAGGGGCGTGAGATCACTGCCTACGACCTGGACGCCGAGCTTTGCTTCCATGTCCTTGTAGCCGTCGAGCAGAGAGTGCCCGAACGCGTAGTCCGGCGTGATGTAGTACCACTTCTTGCCGAACTTCTTCGAGATCGAAAGACCGGTGGCGTGCGTTTCAGCCCAGGTGCTGTGGCACGTGCGGAACGTCGTCCAGTGGCATTGTGCTCCCGTCACACTGTCAGTATGACCGCCGGAGACGAGGAACGGCCTACCGGCCTGGAAGGCCACGTTGCTGACGGCCTGCGAATTCGCGCTGTTTAACGTTCCGATCAGCACCGGAACTTTGTCGACCTCAAAAAGCTTACGCGCCTTTTCGACTGCAGTTCCGGGATTATTCGCATTGTCTTCGACTAACAGTTTGAGCTGTCGGCCGATAACGCCGCCTTTTTTGTTCCAATCGTCGACGGCCATCTGCATCCCGCGAACTTCGTTCTTCGCGGGGTACGCGTACACGCCCGTCAGCTCTTCGTTGACGCCGATGGTCAGCGTCTCCGCCGCTTCCGAACGTTTGGGAATAAAGAGGGGAGCGCCTAGAACGACTCCGCCAGTGATGGCAGCCGCCTTGACGAATTCCCGACGTGACTTGGACTTGGGTCCCTCCACAAACACCTCCTAGGCCGGCACATGGGTCGGCCGAAAACTTCGCGCCCGCAAAGCCTGCTTCGGCGCCGGGGTTTCTAGAGCGCCTTGATTGCGTCCCGCAAGATTTCGGCAGCTTGGTCGAGCTGGGCATTAGTCGTTGAGAATGGTGGAACGAAACGTAAGACTGAGCCGTTCCGCCTCAGCGTAAAATACAGGCCGTTCGTCAGGCACGCCCGGCGAAGTTTGTCGCCCACCACAAACCACGGTTCTTTCGTCCCGCGGTCCTTCACGAACTCGATCCCGTGGATCAAGCCCTTCCCGCGGACGTCGCCGATCGTTTCGAATTCGTCTTGGAGCTTGCGCAGATGGGCCTGGAAGTAGCGCTCGATCTCCTTGGCGCGCTCTCCCAGCTTCTCGTCTTCTATGATCTGCAGACTCTCGATACCGGCTCGGCACGCGAGCGGGTCGGCATCGTGGGAGTGATTGATCTGGTAGCCGTTCTTCCTTAAACGCTGCTCGATGTCTTCAGAGGTAATCACCGCGCTGATCGTGATGCCGCCGCCGAAGTGTTTCGAGATCGCGACGATGTCGGGCGTGACGTTGCCCTCTTCTTGCTGGAACGCATACGTCGAGCCGAGCTTCCCCAAACCCGTCTGCGCCTCGTCCAGGACGAGTAGCATCCCGCGTTCGTCGCACTTCTCTTCGACGCGTTTCATCCAACCGGCCGGCGGCGAGATGACGCCTCCCGCGCTGAACAGCGGCTCGGTGATCACCGCGGCCTGATGTCCGGTCGACTCGGCATCGAACAGCTCGAAGCTGGCGTCCACGCACGCAAGCTTGCAATCCGGGAACGTCTTATTGATTGGGCACCGGTAGCAGTACGGTGCGAACATCGCATACGAGCCCGGCGCGAACGGACCGATCTTGTTACGCCAGCCGGCATGCGTCACCGAACGCGGAACCTCCGAGAGACCGTGATAGCTCGCGTGCGGGCTCATGATCTCGTAACCGTCGGTGGCCTTTTTCGACATCGTCATCGCGGCTTCGATCGATTCGCAGCCGGAGCCGTGAAAGACGCTCTTCTTGAGCGGCTCGGGCGACATCTGACCGATCTTTGCGGCCAGCATGATCTCGTAGACGCTGTAGAACGTATTGCTCGAGTTACTGATCGTCTCTGCGGCTTCCGCGACCGCAGCCGCGATGCGCGGATGATTGTGTCCGAGCGCCGCGCACATCTCGCCAGAATTAAAATCGAGATACTCTTTGCCGTTGATGTCCGTGACGACCGAACCTTTGGCCTTGTTCAAGATCGGCGCTTCTTTGGGCGATCGGTCCGGACGGTGGGCCAGAGAGTATTTTTGCGCGAGCTCGCGCAGCTCGGCTTCGGGGAGAGACTTCGCGGGGCTATCGGTAAGCATGTATCTTTCCTTATTTAGACGACGAGACGTTTCTCGAGGGAATTTGCATATTGTGAGATCGGGAAACAGATTGCGAAAAAGACGACGAGGATCGCGGCATAAACTTCGATCGCGTGCGGATTGCCGGTCTGCAGAGTCAAGCGTTCGACGGATTGTTTGCCGGCTTCAAGGACGTCGAGCACACCGATAACGGCAGCCAGCGTCGTGGTCTGGATCAGATTGGCGAGCATGCCGACGAGCGGTGGAATCATGCGTCGCAGAGCCTGCGGCAAGATAATCAGGCGCATCACGCTCAGCCAGCCGAGACCGAGCGCAGCGCCGGCCGTGAATTGATCGCGGGGAATCGATTTAATCGCACCGCGGACGATCTCGGCGATGTTCGCGCTGGCCCAGAGCGTAAGCCCGACCGCGGCGGCGATGAATGCGTTCACGTAGACGTGTATGGTCGGCAGCGCAAAGAAAATAAAAAACAGCGAGACGACGGTGGGCAGTCCGCGCCAAAACTCGATATACGCTCGCAATGCAAGCTCGAGCGGAAGCGAACGAATCACGCTGAGCGTCCCGAGGACGATGCCGACGAGCGTGCTCGCAACCACGGTAATCAGGCACAGCGCAATCGTCGTGCGCAATCCGCCGAGCATGTACGTGGCGACGGGGCCTACCCAGTCGGTGCTCAAATGCTGAATCCCGGGATCGCCATGCGACGCTCGGCCCAGTGCATGACGATCGAAAGCGCCCAAACGACGACCAGATAGATGATGGCGATTGTGAAGAACATCTCGTAGACGCGAAATGTTTGACCGACGATGGAGACCGCTCTGTCGGTAAGCTCCGGAAAGCCGATCGCAACCATCAGCGACGAGCCTTTGAGCACCGAGATGCAGGTGTTCGTGACCGACGGCATTGCGGTGCGAATTCCGATCGGGAAGGTCACATAACGAAAGGCTTGCCATGGAGAAAGTCCGAGTGCACGCGCACCTTCGCGGAAACCCGCAGCAGTCGACGTGAAGCCGGCGCGAAAGTTCTCGACGTTGTACGATCCGCCGTGAATCATCAGCGTCACCCACGCGACCGTGAAACCGCTTAGACGCAGCCCTAGCTCGGGTAAGGCGAAATACAGGAAAAAGAGCTGCACGAGAAACGGCGTGTTGCGGATGAACTCGACGTACACCCGAACGATGCCGCTGACTACGGGCAGCTCAAAGGTTCGTACGGCGCCGCCCGCGATCCCGATGACGAGCGCGCCGATGATGCCGATCAGGCTCACCTCCAACGTCAACAGCAGTCCACCCAAAAGATTGGGCAGATTCTGCCAGATGATCGCGGGATCGAAGGTGTAGCCGCTCATCCGGCTTCAGCAGTGAACGACGGGACCTGCTGGATAGTTGAGATCGTGCCCCGGACGCGGCATCGACTCTGAGAACAGATCCTGGAGGTGTTTGTCGGGGACCCACTTCTTGAACTGACTGAAAAAGAAGTCTTGGGATTGCAACTTGGTGATCGCAGCGTCGACCCACTTGATCATTGCGTCGTCGTCGAGACGCATGCCGACGCCGTACTTGCTCGAGTAGAGCGCGCCGACGACGGTCAATGATGGATCCTTGCCGGCAAGTCCGATCAACAACGTATCGTCGTCCGCATATCCGACGCCGCGGCCTTCTTTGAGCGCAATCAGCGCTTGGCTCGTCGTCTCGTATTCCGTGACCTTAGCGCTCGGAAGGCAATCGTTGAACCACTTACCGTACGGCGTGCCCTTAAGCGTGAGGACGGTCTTGCCGCCAAAGTCCTTGACGCCGTTGATTCCGGACGCTTTCGTGACGATCACACGGCCGGTTTGCGAAAAGTACGGCTTCGAGAACGCGATGACGCGGGCGCGATCCGCGTTGTATCCCAGCGTCGCAATAACGATGTCGACCCGATGCGTCGTGAGGTACGGAATTCGGTCTGCGCTCGAGACGCACTGGGTCTGCACCGCATTCGGATTGCCGAGCGCAAGCTGTGCGAGCTCACGCGCGAAATCAACGTCATAGCCAACCGTGTTTCCGCTGGTGTCGACGTAGCCGAACGGCGGATAGTCGCACTTGACGCCGACCGTTAGCACCCCTTTGGCTCTGAGCTCTGCCGGAACCGCAACTGACATCTTCGTTGGTGCAGCGCTTGAACCGGAAGAGACCGATACGAGTAAAACAGGAATTGCCAATAACCAAAATAGCTTTCTCATGTGCCTCCTTGACTGACCGGAGCGCCCTCCGCATCGTGAAAACGCAGCAACCGTCGTAAGAACTGGCGCGTTCGTTCGTGCTGCGGCCGATCGAGCATCTCGCGCGGCTTACCTTCTTCAACGACCACGCCTTCGGCGATCAAAACCAGTCGATCGCCGACTTCGCGCGCGAATTGCATCTCGTGCGTCACGACAATCATCGTCATCCCCGATTCTGCGAGATCGCGCATCACTTCGAGGACGTCGCCGACGAGTTCCGGATCGAGGGCGGACGTAACCTCATCGAAGAGCATGACGCGCGGATCCATCATGAGAGCCCGGGCGATGGCAACGCGTTGTTGCTGGCCTCCGGAAAGCTGATGCGGATAGCTATCGGCTTTGTCGCGCAAGCCGACGCGTTCGAGCAGCGCCCGACCGCGTTGACTCGCTTCGGATTTTTGTTGGTGCAACGCTTGCGTCGGCGCGAGTGTAAGATTGTCGATGACGCGCAGATGCGGAAAGAGATTGAAGTGTTGGAAGACCATTCCGACTTGGCGCCGCACCGCGTTGACGTTGACGCCCGGGTCCGTGATGACTTGCCCGTCGACGATGATGCGGCCGCGCTGAATCGGCTCCAGCAGATTGATACAACGCAGAAGCGTGCTCTTACCGCCGCCGCTCGGGCCGATGACGACAAGAACTTCGCCACGTTCGACCTGCAGACTGACGCCGCGCAACACCACGTTCGCATCGAAGCGCTTCTCGACGTCCTCGACTTGAATCAGGCTCACGTGAGTTGATTCTCAGCCCAGCGCGCAATGGCTAGCAGCATAAGGTCGTCGCCGCGTTTTGCCACGAGCTGCATACCGATTGGTAAACCTGTCGCATCGAATCCGACCGGAATCGAGATCGACGGAAAACCGCCGAGCGACCACAGACGCAAGAAATGCGCATCGCCCATCGAGCCGAACTTCGGCACTTCGCCGGCGGACGGCAAGGCGATCACATCACCTTCAGAGAGAAGCGCCGAAAGCTCGCCCACAATCTGTGAACGAACGTCGCGCGCCTTTCGATAGCAAGCCGCATCTTGCGCGAGCCCTTCGGCGATCAGTTTCTCGGCACGCGGATAGCCTGAGACGCGCTCAATGAGCGGGGGCAATACTGCGGACGCTTCGTACGCAGCGATCGCGCGCCAATTACTTTCTACTTGCTCGACTACGGACGGTAGGGCGCGTTTCGTGCGCGTCGCGCCGGCCGCCACAAGCGCTTCGAGCGCCCGATCGATCGCTGCGCAAACCTGCGAACCGGAAATATCCATGCGATAGCCGAGCGCGTCAATGATGCGCGGCGCGGGTGGAGGCACCGCATCGAGCGCACCGGGATAGTAGACGGCGAAGACCTCCGCAAGATCGCTCGCCGTCCGCGCGATGATTCCCACCGTATCAAAGGTAGGCGCGAGCATCGCGACTCCGGTCGTTGGAATCGCACTGAACGTCGGCTTGAATCCGGCGACGCCGTTGAATGCTGCGGGACGCAAGGTTGAGCCGCCGGTTTGCGTTCCGAAGGCAAACGGGATCTGATGCGCTCCGACCGCAGCTCCGCTTCCCGAGCTCGAACCTCCGGGCGAATACGTAGATTCGATCGCGTTCTTGGTTGGGGCCGGATCGGCGTAAGCAAACGGCGTCGTGTGCAGCTTGCCGAGCGGGATGGCGCCTGCGCGCCGTACCGCCGCAACGCACCATGCGTCGAGTTGCGGCAGTGGCGCCGAAATGTTCGCGCCGAAGCGCGTCGGCATGTTGCGGACATCGATGACGTCCTTGACGCCGAACGGAATTCCACCAAGCGGCGCGCTCAGGTCGGCCGTGCGTGCGGCGCCGAGCGCCGCATCCCGATCGATCTCCACCCATGCCTTCAGGCGCGGTTCGTCGCGATCGATACGCGCCAGCACGAGTTCGACGAGCTCAACCGGAGAGAATAACCCGTCGCATAGCGCTCTGCGGAGCGTCGCAATCGGGCCGAATGCGAGCGTCTCGTCCGTCTGCGAAATCACGCAGCGTCCAAATAGGCTGCGGCTAGCGCGCAAGATGCGAGCCGCGCTTCGAGTGGATCAGCACGTGACGTGAGAAGAATCGGTGCTGTAGCACCGAGAACGATTCCGGGCGTAATCGCTCCGCAGAAGTGCACCATCTCCTTATAGAGCATGTTGCCGGCTTCGATCGTCGGCACGACGAGGATATCCGGATCGCCGCAAACAGGAGAGTCGATCCCTTTCGTCTTCGCCGCTTTGGCAGAGAGCGCGTTGTCAAACGCAAACGGGCCGTCGACGATGGCGCCTGTGATCTCACCGCCGCGATTCATGTCGCGCAGCGCACGTGCGTCGACCGTCGCAGGCATCGCAGAATTTACTTCTTCGGTTGCGGCGAGCACAGCGACTTTCGGCACAGCCACGCCGAGCGCGTGCGCGAGCGCGATTGCATTTTCGACAATCGCGCGTTTTGCCGCCAAGTTCGGCGCGATGTTAAAGGCGGCGTCGGTCACCAATAGTGCCTTCGGATAGATCTGTTGCGGCAGATAGCATACGAAGATGTGACTCATCGTCCGATCCGTTCGCAAGCCGCCTTCGCGGTTAAGCGTCGGACGAAGAAAATCGTCGGTGTGAATGTGCCCTTTCATCAGCATCTCGGCGTCGCCGCTTCGAACGAGGGCGACGGCACGCTCCGCAGCATCCGCGTCAGTATCTGCACCCACGATCTGCGCATCGTCAAGACGCAAGCCTTCATCGGCCGCGAGCTTGCGAATCCGCGTTTCATCGCCGACCAGCAATGGACGAACGAAGCCTTCTTCCGTTGCCCGCAGTACCGCAGCGAGCGCGTAGCTGCTGACCGGCTGAACGACCGCAACCGTGCGCGGACATTTACGTGCGCGCACGGCTGCCATCATATTTTCGAGATGCCCGAACTCAGCCCGTAAGGTGTTTATAGACATCGAGCATACGAACGGGCTTCTTGAGCGCATCGCGCCGGAACGGTTCGGCGAGCTCGACGGAGTCGACCACGAGATTGATAACGGTCGGTTTACCGCTGTCAACCGCGGTTTTCACCGCATTGCCGATCTCCGACGCCTTATCGACCTTGATGCCCTGCGCACCCATCGCACGCGCAACTTCGGCGAAGTCTGGATTCTTCAGATTGGTGCCGACGAACCGGTCACCGTAGTAGTCGACCTGGTTCTTCTTCTCGGCGCCCCACTGCGCGTTGTTCCACACGATCGCAACGACAGGGATGTTTTCGCGAACCGCGGTCATCACTTCGGGAAGACTCATTCCCCAGGCACCGTCGCCGATGAATGCGACGACCGGAAGGTCCGGACGCGCAAGCTTGGCGCCGAGCGCCGTGGGATACGAGTAGCCGCAGTTTCCAAAACTCATCGCGGCCAGGAAGCGGCGTGGATTATCAAACCGCAGATAGCTGTTCGAGACCGAGGAGATGTTGCCGATATCGGTCGTGACAACGCAATCCTTCGGAAGCGCTTCGGTGACGAGCTTGAGGGCGTGACGCGGACTAATCGGCTCGCCGGTCTTTGATGAGAGCTTCGCGAGCTCGTCGGTCCAGGATTTCTTCGCGTCCGCAATCTTTTTGAGCGTCGCTTCGTTGCGGCGGCGTCCGCCGTCGAGATTTCGTGCGTGCTCGAGCAGCCGTCCCGCCGCCGCCTTTGCATCGGCGCAAATGCCGATCGCGATCTTCTTGGTCAAACCGAGCGTACGAGCATCCGCGTCGATCTGAATGATCTTCGCATTTTTCGGCCAGTAGTCGAAGCCGTATTGCGGCGTCGTTCCGAACGGATTCAGACGGCATCCGAGTGCCAGCACGACGTCGGCTTCCGAAATCAGCTGCATTGCCGCTTTAGAACCGCAATAGCCGAGCGGCCCTACCGCCAGCTCGTGACCGGCCGGGAAGGAATCGTTGTGCAGATATGAGTTGGCTACAGGGACGCACAGAAATTCCGCGAGCGCGCGGGCTTCATCGCCGCCGCCGGCTTGCACGACGCCGCCGCCGCACACGATCAGCGGATTCTTTGCCTCGACGAGCATCCGCGCGGCGGCCTCGAGGGCATCATCCGGACCTTGGCCGCGCTCGAGGGTGAGTGACGGATAGATCTCGGTTTCGACTTCACCGTAGAAATAATCGCGCGGAATGTCGATTTGTACGGGGCCGTTTTCGGCCTTCGCAATATAGAACGCGCGGCGCAACAGCTCGGCCATACGATCCGGCCGGTTGACCTGCACTTGCCATTTTGTCATCTTCGAGAAAATCGACATCTGCTCGGCTTCTTGGAATCCACCAAGACCCGTACTCGCCGAACCGACAGACGGCGTTACGACGACCATTGGCGTGTGCGCCCAATACGCTGCCGCAACAGCAGTGACGAAGTTCGTGATGCCGGGACCGTTCTGCGCGATTGCGATCGTCGGGCGCCCAGTCATGCGTCCCCAACCGTCGGCCATGTGGACGGCGTTTTGTTCGTGCGCGACGGGCAAGAAGCGAATGCCGGCTGCCGGGAAGAGATCGAGCGCATCCATGTACGCCGATCCGACGATTCCCGGTGCAAGCGTGACGCCTTCCGCACGCAACGTTTCAACGAACGCTTCGCTCGGCGTCATCCGTGAGAGCGGCCGCGAGTAGCCCGCGGACTTGACGTCGGGTTTGGGACGAGTTTCGATGGCCATCTAGTTACCTCTCACGAGAGAACGTTGCGAAGAACCGACCCTATGTCGGATGGTGTATCAAGGACCGTTGCACCTGCGTCGCGCAGCGCCCGAACTTTCGATTCACCGCTTCCGCGCGAACCTATAACAATAGCGCCGGCATGTCCCATTCGTCTTCCGGGCGGCGCGCTGCGGCCCGCAATGAACGCGACGATCGGCTTGCGCGACGACATCTTTGTTTGCGCAGCATATTCGGCGGCCTCTTCTTCCATTGTGCCGCCAAGCTCGCCAACGATGACGACAGCTTTGGTTTTCGCGTCGCCGTCGAAGATACGCAATGCATCCGCGGTCGTCGTCCCGAGCACCGGATCGCCGCCGATGCCGAGAAACGCCGATTCGCCGAAGCCGGCGCGCACGATGTCGAGGCAAATCAGCGTGCCCAGACTTCCGCTGCGCGAGATCACACCAACCGAACCTGGCTGAAAAATATTCTCCGCGAAGCCGGGCATGATGCCGACCGCGCATTCGCCGGGCGTCACGACGCCAGCAGTATTCGGACCAACGAGCTGCGCGCCAACGCCTTTTGCGGCAGCAACGAACTCCATCACGTCGTGCACGGGAACATGCTCCGCCAGCACGACGAGATTGCGAATCCCAGCCTCGAGCGCATCGAAGACTGCGAGCTTCGTTGCCATCGGCGGCGTGAAGAGCACCGTGCAGTCGATCGAGTGCGTTGCAGCGGCTGCGACTGCCGAATCGTACACCGGAATACCGAATACATTGTTGCCGCCTTTTCCCGGGCTCGAGCCGGCAACGATCCTCGTTCCGCAAGCAAGCATTTTTTCGGTCCAAAAGGAGGCTTGTTTTCCCGTGATGCCTTGAACGAGCACGGTTTGATCCCGACGCAGAATCATGCGCGTACTCCCGCCGGCTCACGCGCGGCAGCAATCGCGGCCTTGACGGCGTCATCCATCAGCGCGAACGGCTCGATCCCTAAGCGCTCGCGAACGATCTCGATCGCGCGCTCTTCTCCGGTGCCGTGAATCGAAAAGAAGAACGGGACGCTCGGCCGCAGCGTTTCGTAGGCCTGCGCGACGCCCTCGGCCATAACGTCGGTGCGCGCAAACGCGCCGCAGAAATTGACCAGAACACTACGCACACGCGGGTTCGAGAGAACGAGCTCGAGCGCAACCGTTGCCTTCGTGTAAGCTTCGCCGCCGATCTCGAGGAAGTTCGCCGGCTTTCCACCGTGCAGATGTACGGCATCCAGCGTCGTCATCGTCAAGCCTGCGCCGTTCGCAAGCACGCCGACCTCGCCGTCCAGCTCGATAAAATACAGACTCGCGGCGCGCGCGCGTTGTTCGAGCGTCGTCCCGAGCGGACCCGTTGCAGTCTCGATGCGCGCGAATAGCTCTTTTTGACGTGGGCGCGCCGAATCGTCAAGCGTCATCTTGCAATCGAGAGCGATATAACGGCCGGAACGCTCGCGCGCAAGCGGATTGATCTCGAGCAGCTCGCAGTCGAGCGCGATGAAGCGTTCGTACATCTTTTGCATCAGCTCTGCGAGTGCGTCGTCGCCCGCGATCTCGCGCGCAGTCGCGGCATCCAAACCAGTTCGAACGTCGAGTGCCCGGCGAACGATCGTTTCGCCCTGCTCCTCGATCTCGATGCCGCCCTCGCGCGAAAAGAGCAGCAGTGGTCCGCGACTCGAGCCGTCGTTGAGAATCGCGACGTAAAGCTCGCGCTCGATGTCGGCCGCGGACTCGATCAAGACCTCATCGACGCGATGTCCGGCTACCTCGCGACCGATGAGCGCCGCCGCCTTGGCCTCCGCTTCTTCCGGGGTTTCAGCAAAAGCGATTCCGCCCGATTTGCCACGTTTGCCGGCCGGGATTTGCGCCTTGATTGCGACACGTCCGCCGAGCTTGCGAGCGTGGTCGGCTGCAGCACGTGCATCACGCGCCACCTCGCCGTCCGGCGTGACGATGCCCGCGTCGCGAAGCAACGACTTCGCGATGTATTCAGGGACGTTCACTTCAAAGGTGCTCCGCCCCAGGCTCCGCACTCCCCATGCTGCGCATGGGGCCCCCAAGCCGACCTCGCAACAACCCTGTCGCTAATGCACGATCCCACTACGCTCGGTCCGTCACCGACCAAAGCGCTTCCAATACGAACCGAACAGCGCTTCTTCAGTCGGCTTACGTTCGGGGATTTGCCGCACGAGATGTGTCGTGTTGAGGAAGTGTTTGTACGAGAGATTTTCGCTGATGCTGTTCTTTGCCCATGAACCGCAGCCCATCGTCAACGTGAAATTCAGACCGTTGTCGAATCCACCGCCGTTGTTGAAACTGTGCGGTTGATTGACGAGAACGCGAACGACGTCGAGCTCGTGGGCGAGACGCGCCGCGCGCTCCGAGGTTTTGGTATGAATCGCTACCGAGTGACCCATCCCGCTGTAGCGCAAGATGCGTCCGACCAGATCGACCGCGTCGTCGAAGGTATCGTAGCGGTACACGGTGAGCACGACCGAGAGCTTTTCGCCCGAGAATGGGAACTCGTCGCCTACGCCGGTCTCCTCGACCATAAAGAACTCAGCCGTGTGTGTCGCGGGATCTTCGAAGCCCGCAACTTCCGCGATTGTCTTCGGTGATTGCGCAACGATCTTCTGACTAAGCTTGCCGCCGGGGAACATTACCTTTTCGAGCTGCGCTTTTTGCTTGGCATCAAGCAAGTAGCCGCCTTGCCGCCGCAACGCATCGATCGTTTGCGCGTAGCGGGCGGACGGAATCAAAACGGAGTTCTCGGACGAACAGCTCGTCGCGTAGTCGAAACACTTGCTCAATTTGATCTTGGCTGCTGCATCATCGAGATCGGCCGTCTCATCGATGATCGCCGGTGTGTTTCCGGCGCCGACGCCGAGCGCCGGTGTCCCGGATGAATATGCTGCGCGAACGTTGTTTTGCGAACCGGTCGCTACCACGACGTCGGCTTGCCGCATCAGCTCGTGCGTGAGCTCTTTTGAGATCGGCTGCGGCAACATCTGCACGAGGTCCAAGGGAGCGCCGAGCTTACGCAGTTGCTCGTGCACGAGTTCTACGACGAGCTCGCATGTGGTCGCGCCTTTCGGCGAGGGCGCAAGAATCGTCGCGTTGCGTCCCTTGATGATCATCATCGTTTTGTTGATCGGGGTCGCGGACGGATTCGTCGACGGGCAGACCGCCGCGACGACACCAACCGGCTTTGCGATCAACGTTAGTCCCAGCTCGCGATCCTCGCGCATGACACCGACCGATATCGCGCCCGGATCGAGCAAGTCGCGCAGCGTGCCGAACGTCTTGCGCTGATTTTTGATGACCTTGTGCTCGTAACGGCCAAGACCCGTATCTTCGATTGCAAGCCGCGCTAAGCGCTCGGCGTTCTCGGGCTTGTAACACGCCCATGCGACCGCGGTCACAAGCTGATTCGTTTGCTCTTGCGTGTAGTCACGAATCGCGAGCTGGGCTTCGCGCCCACGCGCAATCAGCTTGGCAACGATCGTCGCCGCATCGCTACGTTGTTCAACTGCCAGTGCCATGGTTGGTGCTGGAACCCCTATTCCTCTTGACGCTCTCGGCGCTAAGCCATAGTCTAGACCTGTCCGTACATTTGTTCAATAGGCGATTCCATATGGCTCACCCTTCGAGCAGGCCCAAGCCCATCGACCGTACCGGCCCCATGCCGTTGTACGAGCAGATCAAGCTGCGCTTGCTTGAGGATTTGCAAACGCTTCCTGAAGGCGAGCAGCGTCTGCTCTCGGATGCGGCGTTGATGGAGCGCTTCGGTGTGAGTCGAATGACGGCGCGCAATGCGATTGCCGAGCTGGTGCGCCGCGGCGTCGTCAAGCGGGTACCGGGACGCGGAACGTTTCTGGTCCGGCAGGCGCGGCTCGCGCTGCACCTCGACGGCGTCGAGCGCTTCATGCAAGACTGGAATCTTCCGCATCTCGATCCGCTCGCCAAGATTCTCACATTCCGCCGCGTGTCCGCCGAACCGGACGTTGCCGCTGCACTGCAAGTGGCGCAAGGCAGCGAAGTCGTGCTCGTGCGCCGCATCCGCGTCGCTGACGACGAACCGGGCGCCTACGATGTGCGCTATGTTGCCGGCTGGTGCAGCCGCGGCATTACGCGCGAAGATGCGCGCCGGCAATCGCTCTTCGCTACGATTGCGCGCGAGAGCGGCGTGGAGGCTGCCTCCGTTGAGCAGGAAGTCGGCGCAATCAACGCCGATGCCGGCGTTGCCAAAATTCTCGGCGTCGCACGCGGACACGCGTTGCTAAGCCGTAAGGTCACCTTCTACACGAGCGGCGAGCGCCCAATTCTGTGCGGGCACAGTCTCTATCGCTCGGATCGTTTTACTTTCCAGATGCGGGCGGCGCGCTAGCTACACCGAGCGCTCGCGCAAACGTTCCCGTCGTGAGCCCTTGAATGACGACCGTTGCGACGATGACGGCCGTCGTCTTCGCGACGATCGATTCTGCGTTCGGGACCGCGAGCGCCACGACGTTCGCGGCTAGCGCGGCGGACATGACGCCCGTCTCGCGCACCCACGAAAGCATCAGAAGCTCGCGCAGATCCCAGCGGTGCACACGATCCGCCCAGAGCGACGCGAAGACCGCGGCCGGTCGAATCAACAGCATGAACGCCGCTGCGAAAAGTGCGGTCGCAACCAACGGGAATGCCGCAGTCCCGGGGTTGAGCGCAGCGCCCAAGAGAACAAAAACGATGCATCGCGCGACGACCGTAAGCGCAGAGAAGATCCGTTGACGCTCACCGCGATGTGCGAGTCCCGCCACGAATGCCGCGCCGTAGAGCAGCGTGACGGCGACGGTGGAAACGGCTGAAGCCGAGTTCATATGTCCTCTCTGCACGATCGCGAGCGCAAAGATCGTCAACACCGCACCGATCACGTCGTTGAGCGCCGATTCTGCCTGCGCAACATTGCTGATGCGCTGCGAAACACCGGACTGCCGCAATATCGGAATCACCGCGGCCGGATCCGTCGCCGCAATGATGGTCCCGAAGAGAACGGCCGTCGGCCAATCCCACCCGAAGGCAACGTGCGATGCCAGCGCTGCGAGCCCCGCCGTAATGACGACGCCTACGGTGACGAGTAATACCAGACTGCGCCACGCCGAGCCGAGATGCTCGCGGTCGAGATCGTGTCCGCAATCGTACAAGATGACGGAAGCCGCGAGCGCGATGAGGACGCCGCTTGCCTGTGAAGCCAGCGGAATATGAATGACGCGCAACCCCGCGTCGCCGAGCACAAAGCCGATCGCGAGGAATCCCAGAACGTCCGGGAACTTCAAACGGGGAGTTTGTATTCGTTACGGCTCGGACGCAGTGGACGAAGGAACCACCACGGGCGTCGCGTCGCGTTGGGCGAATAGCGGCTGGCGGGGCGCGTCATCGCTTTCCATTTCGTGTAGGCCGCGCGACTCTTTTCGGTATCGACGAACACGTTGCCGTACGCGTCGCCGGGTTGCGCCCGCTCGACGGTAACGGCTTGGTGCCAACAGTGCATCCCCGAAATCGGGTCTGGCTGCACGCAGAATGTCAGATTCTGATGAACGCCGACGTCGGTCCACCAAATGCGCTGCGTGTCGGGATCGTCCGACTTAAATGGCGAGATGCCCGCTTTGCGTCGCATGCTCCAGCGCGATTCGTCTCGATCGAGACCGACCGTCGCAGCCATCTGCCGTTGACCGGTCTCACCCACCTTCCAACGGCCCATGTGGTGACTGCAAGCAACGACTCCCGGACGAATCCCCTCCGTCACCCACGCCTTGAGCACGAAGTAACCGATCTCGGTCGTGATGCGGACGAGATCGCCCGTCGTGATCCCGCCAAGCTTTTCTGCATCGATCGGATTGATCCACAGCGGATTGACGTGCGCGAGCTCGTCGAGCCATTTCGCATTTGCGCTGCGCGTGTGAATCTGCGTCGGCAAACGGAAAATCGGATTGAGCACCATCTGCCCGGGCTTCAGGTTATCGGGATGAACGTGACTCTTGATGTACTGCGGCGTCGCGTATTCGCGCCAACCCCATGTCGCAAGCGTCGAGGAATAGAATTCGAGCTTACCGCTCGGCGTCGGCCAGCCGCGCAGGATTTGACCATCGACCTGCACGCCTACGGGGCGGCGTCCATCCGGATCGTCGTCGGGCGCGGGAAGCGGAACGATGTTTTCAGGCGCTGGCTTCGCGGCGCGCGTGTAGACGCGCCCTAATTCCGAGACCGCGACGTCTTCGAGCTCGCTTTGCGGTACGGAGATCTCGTGCTGCGCACCGATATTGCGTGCAACTTCGAAGGCCCCGTACTTACGCATGAATGCAAGCGGCGTCAAATTTTCTGCAGCGGCACGTTCCGGCAATCCGGGCACAGAGTTCTCGAATATAAAACCGTAGTACTCATCGAGCGTCAGCTTCTCTCCAGGCTTCTTCTTCGATTCGAAGTACTTGCGGATGCCGAGCTTGCCGTCGGGATCGATGCGCCACGACATCTCGATCCAAAACTCGTTCTCTTCCCAAACTTGACCGGGGTTGGCGTCGCGGGTGTCGGTGAATTTTTCGCCGTCGCGTTCGCGCGCCGTCCGTACGACGGGTTGACGGAATCCGAGCCACTGGGCGTCGTGCGTTTCGTACGAATGAATATCGTGACGTTCCGGACCGAGACCCATCGGTAAGACGTAGTCCGCGAAATACGCGGTTTCGCTCCACGTCGGCGTCAGCGCGACGTGCAAGCCGATTCGACCGGTCTCCTTGAACATCTCGATCCACGACATACCATCCGGATTCGTCCAAACGGGGTTGTAGACGCGCGTGAAGTAAACGTCGAGTTTGCGGTTCTGGTCTCGCAGCAAATGCGGCAACAAGAACGACATCTCGTGATAGGCTAGAGGATATTGCTCAGGCCACGTTACGTTGTTCCAACGCTTCGGATGCGGCGTCGCGTGAATGGGCTTCGGAACGAACTTGTTCCACGCATTCGGATAGACGCCGCCCTCGGTCGCAACTGCACCCATGAGCGCATTTAAAAGGAAGAGCGTGCGCGATACTTGCCAACCGCCAAGATGCCCGGCCGCTGCGGAGCGCCAATTGTGGCTCGACAGCCGCGTACCAGCGCCGGCGACGACATCAGTAATCGTGCGCAACTGGTCGATGGCGACGCCGGCTTCTTGGGCCGCATACTCAAACGTGAAATCAGAATACAGCTCGAGGAACGCCTTCTCGAAGCTTTCGAACGTGCGCGGAAGTTCCGGCCGCTCGTTCGCAAGATATTCATCCCAGTTCCACCAGCGACGCACGAACTCACGATTGTAGCGTCCCGTCTCGACCAGATTGCGCGCCATGGCGAGCAGAATCGCGGCCTCGCTCCCAGGTTGCGGGGCGAGCCAATGGTCGGCGTGTGTCGCCGTGTTCGATAGGCGAATGTCGAATACGATGATCTTCGCGCCGGCCGCCTTTGCCTCAATGATTCGCTGCGCGTGCGGATTGAAATAATGCCCGGCTTCGAGATGCGAGCTTATGAGGAAGATGACGTCCGCATTTGCGTGATCGGGGCTGGGACGATCGATACCCATCCAGAACGCATAGCCGGCGCGAGCTGCCGAGCTGCAGATATTCGTGTGGGAGTTGTGTCCGTCGATGCCCCATGCGCCCATGACGCGTTCGGTGTAACCGTCCTCGCCTGGACGGCCCACGTGATACATGATCTCGTTCTCGCGCTCTTCGACGATTGCACGGCGAATGCGGGCGGCGATGTCGTCGAGCGCCTCATCCCAACCAACCTGCACCCATTTACCGTCGCCACGTTCGCCGGCACGCTTGAGCGGAAACGCGATTCTATCAACGTCTTTGACTTGATTGATCGTTGCCGGGCCCTTTGCGCAATTTCGTCCGCGCGAACCCGGATGTTCGGGATTGCCTTCAAACTTGCGGATCTCGCCCGTCTCTTTATCGATGTACGCCAGCAGTCCGCACGCCGATTCGCAATTGAAGCACGTTGTCGGAACGAGCGAATAATGGTGCTCTTCGCGCTGCGGCCAGGCCTTGGACTCGATCTCGACCCAGTCGTTCCAGCGCTCTTTGGGTGGAAACGACGCCAGATGCGTCCGGCTAGGGCCCTGATAGAACGTTTCGTCGCTCATGCCAACGGTACCGATTGGCCGGCTTGCACGTACGCGTGCTCGTACAAGAACAGCGCGACGAGCGCGATGAAGATTGCAATCCACCACACCCAGGGCGCGAAGACTGCAACGGCTATACCGGCTATCGAGGGCCAGAACCAGCGTGCGTACTTGCCCGCGATCATCTGATGCGCGGCAAGCCGAGCGTGTGCAGTCGGATGTCCGAGTGTAAACTCAGCCAGCACGAACAACAACTGCGCGAGCGCCGAAATCGAGACGAGCCACAACAGCGCGTCGCGTGAGGGCAGATCGAGCGCGATCGAAAACGCCGAGAGGACGCACGAGCCCGCGAGGATTGCCTGCACGAACAGATGCGGCGGCAAGAGCGGATTCTGCCATAGATCGCGCCCCTTGGCTTGCGCGAAGAGATAGCCGGTGTAGACGGCGGTCATGAGCGAGAGCGGAACGCCCGCGATTGCGGCGCGCTGTTGAATGACGACGTTTCCGCTCAAGCTCGCGAGAAAATGAATGAGCAAGATGATCGAGTACCCGCCGATGATGAACGCGCCGCGCACAAGCCAGCTTCGCCACTGATGCTTGGTGAAGATCAAATAGAAGCGCTCGGGATGCTCGAGATCCGCAATCAACACCAATCCGGTTATTCCAAGGAAGACGCCGGAGCCAATCGGGACAACCCAGCGCATCAACGCGCTCGTCCACGAGATCCCGCCGAAGATTGCAACCAGTACCGCAGCAAGATAGATGCCCGCAGCAAGACTCTTCGTCCACGTATAGAGGCTGACGCGCCAATCCCACGGCGCCTTGTGCGAAACATCGTACGAGAGCAGCGCGGCCGCCGACGAATTCGCATGCGGCCCCGGATGACCCGAACCAATTTCGTTTGGCCCCTGCGGCTGCGTCGCCCACGCGTAGAGGTCTCCCGGAGGACGTCTCGCTGCAATCGGATCGAGCGTCGCTTGATGCGCGCCGCGATAGAACAATTTCGGATGCGTTTCCTTCTCCGGACGGCGCACATTGACGGGCTGACGGTTGATGATTTGCGCAACCTTGGTCGTTGGATCGTCCATGTCGCCGATGATAATCGCCTCGGTCGGACAGACGACGACGCAAGCCGGCTCGAGGTTCATGTCAAGACGATGCGCACAGAAGTTGCACTTCTCGGCCGAGTGATCGCGCGGATTGATGAAGATGGCGTCGTACGGGCAGGCCGCGATACAGGCCTTACAACCGATGCAGATCGACTTATTGAAATCGACGATTCCATCGGGCCGGCGATACATCGCCGTCGTAGGACAAGCTGCGACGCACGGCGCGTCGTCGCACTGATTGCAGCGCGTTACCTGAAAGGCACGCCGAGCGGTTGGAAACGTTCCGACGTCGACCGACTTGACGTACGTACGCGTCACGGAAAGCGGAACGTCATTTTCCGATTTACAGGCCGTCGTACAGGCGTGACATCCGATGCACCTTGTATGATCGATGACCTTCGCATATCGCGGTTGGTGAGACGTCTCCACTGCGCGTCCTACACGGGATTGCTACCTGAGTCCTCTTGTGGTTCAAGCGCAACGCGAAGCGCTTTGACATAATCGCCGATATCGAGCTGTGGCTGCTTCACGCGTATCGTCGCAATTGCGACGCCGGCTAGGTAGCATGCCAACGGTGCAAAGCGCCGCTCCTGCGAGTGCGCAACGACGCGCGCGAGGTCGAGCAGGTCCTTTGCCGTACGGTCGTCCATCGTGGGAGCGTCGATACCGGCGCCGCGTGCGTTTGCCTCGTCGACGAGCATCGCAACAAATTTCTGAAAAAACGGATTCATGCCACCTCCTCTGCCGGCGCAGTAATGCCGGATTCGTAGAGCTTGCGAAGACGCTCGTCGCTCAGGCCTAAAAGTTCCCTTAAAACCTCGTCGGTGTCTTGACCGATTCGGCGTCCGGCCGCGCGGACTTCACCGGGCGTTTCGCTCATGCGAAAGAGCAGATTCTGCATTTGCACGGCGCCGAGATCCTCATCCGGCACCGTAACAATGCTTTCGAGCGCTTGATATTGCGGATCGGCTTGTACTTGCGCTACGTCGTAGATCGGCGCGATGGCTGCTCCAGCTTCCTCAAACGCCTTGATGACATCGTCCGCATCGCGCCGCGCAATCCAGCCACCGACCATCTCATCGAGCTCTTCGGTGTGCTCGGCGCGCGTGCGGCCGCTCGCAAACCACGGCTCGTCAATGACTTCGGGATGTTCGACGAGATGCATGACGCGACGCGCGATCACGTCGGCGCTCGTCGAGATCGCGACCCAGCGTCCGTCGCGTGCGCGATAGATGTTGCGCGGCGCGTTGTTCTTGGTGCGATTGCCGCTCCGAAATTGAATCTCGCCCGTTTTCTGGAAAATCGTCGTCTGCGCACCGAGGATATGAAAGATCGGTTCGATGAGTGAAATGTCGATCATCTGCCCGCCCGCATTGCGCGTGTCACGATGATAGAGCGCGAGCATGACGGCGTACGCGCCGGCGAGCGCGGCGATCGAGTCTGCCATGCCAAAAGCGGGGAGCATCGGCGGACCATCCGGATCGCCGTTGATGTGCGCAAATCCGCTCATCGCTTCGGCAAGCGTGCCGAAGCCCGCGCGCGACGCGTACGGCCCGAATTGTCCGAATCCCGTGATACGCGCCATGACGAGACGCGGGTGGAGCGCGTGAAGATCGTTCCATCCGATTCCCCACCGTTCCATGACACCGGGGCGGAAGTTTTCAATGAGAACGTCGCTCTTGAGCGCGAGGCCGCGCAGAATCTCTTGTCCTTCCGGCTTCGAGAGATCGAGCACGATGTTGCGTTTGTCGCGCCCGTAGAATTTGAAGTTGAGCCCGACACCGTTCTCGCGCGGGCCGTTGCCGCGCATGTTGTCGCCCTTCGGATGCTCGACTTTGATGACGTCGGCGCCATAATCACCGAGGATCAGCGCAAGATACGGTGCGGCGATGATCGTCCCGCATTCGATAACGCGGATGCCTTCGAGTGGTCTCATCTCTCCGGCGGCATTCGCGCCGAGCTAGTGGACTCCTAAGGCCCTCGCGAGCCAGCGCCCAATCGTCTTTTTCGGCCGCGGCAACACCGCATCGCCTTCGAGCTCGTGACGCTCACGCGCACCGAGCGCTTGCGCGTCGATCGGAGGGAACGCTGCAACGCTGACGCTCGTCGTCGCCGTTGCCGGCGGTACCAGATGCTTGACGGCAATCGCGGGAGCGTGTGCCCTTACGAGCACCGGGATCGCCGGCGCAAACGCGGGCAGTTGGGTTCGAAGCTGACGCCATAGGCCGAGGACGTGAACTACATAGGCTTGCGTTTCGGCGTAAGGTGGGACGCCGCCGAAGCGCCGCACCGCATCCGGGCCCGCATTGTAACCTGCAATTGCGAGCGAGTAACGACGCTCGAGCGGAAGCTTCGCGTACTCGTTGAGCAAACGCCGAATGTAACGCGCGGTGCCGTCGAGGTTCTCGTATTTCTCGAACGCTTGCACGGACAGACCGTCGGCGGTTGCAGGCATGAGTTGTCCGAGCCCCTGCGCACCCGACGGCGAGACGGCATGTGTATGCCAACCGGACTCGACGCCGACGATCGCGACGAGCAGTCGCGGATCCAGACTATAATAGGATGCCAGCAGCAGAACATGCTGCGCTATGTCGATCGCAACCGGCGGCGTGAGGCTCGCATTGAACGAGCGCAAGACAACGCCATATTGCTGCGCCAGTGAGTTCCGCGGTGCTTGCGCCTTGCTTGGAGTGGTGAGATGGAGCAAGATTCCCACGCAAATAGCGCCGACGAGAAAGACTCGCATACGGAGGGAGGGCAGGGTTCCTTGCCGCCTGATAAGCGCCCTTTCCAGGATTTCTCCGCTCCCAGCGTTGAACCGGAACCGGCCCTCGCCAAGGTAGCTCAGTCGGTAGAGCACGCGCCTGAAAAGTGCGGTGTCGCCAGTTCGATTCTGGCCCTTGGCACCATGTGAAAGGCTTGAAGAAAATGACTTCAAGCCTTTTTCTTTGAACGCGCGGACGTGGCCGAACTTCCACGCATTGCAATCCACGGATTGCGTAAAGTCTTTGCATCGGGCACTGTTGCGCTCGAGGGTATCGACTTCGAGGTTGGCGACGGCGAGTTCGTTTCGATCGTCGGACCGAGCGGCTGCGGCAAAACGACGTTGTTGCGTATCGCTGCCGGTCTCGATCAAGCCACGGCCGGAAGCGTTGACGTCAACGCGACGCACAATCGTCCGGATGCGCTTCCGTGTGCGACCGTCTTCCAAGAATATTCGCTCTTCCCGTGGATGACGCTGCGCCAGAACGTCGACTTTGCATTTGACCGGCTCGACATCGATTCAGGCGAACGCAGCCGTCGCGTTACGGCACAACTCGATCTCGTTAACCTGACGCGCTTCGAAGACGCCTACCCGTATCAGCTCTCAGGCGGCATGAAACAGCGCGGCGCGGTTGCGCGCGCGTTCGCAGTCGACCCGCAAGTGTTGTTTATGGACGAGCCCTTCGGCGCGCTCGATGAACAAACGCGCGTCCTGCTGGCGGGTGAGCTGCTTGCACTTTGGGAACGCGACCGTAAAACCGTTCTCTTCATCACGCACAGCATCGAAGAAGCGCTGGCGCTTTCGGACCGGATCATCGTCATGACGGCGCAGCCTGGACAGATCCGCGAAGTCGTGACGGTTCCGTTCGTGCGTCCGCGCGATCCGATCGAGCTGCGCGCCGATCCGGAGTTCGGCCGGCTCTCGGTGCACATCTGGCATCTGCTACGCCAAGAGCGCGCAACGTGATCGAGCGGATCTTTCGGTTCGTCTCGCCGGTCGCGCTGCTTGCACTATGGGAGTTCGTCGTACGCGTGCACCTGCTCGATGCGCGCTTTTTTCCGGCGCCCAGCTCGATCGTCGGCGACTTCGTCGATTTCTTGAAAAGCGGCGAGCTCGTCTCGAACACCTGGACGACGCTACAGCGCGTAATCGTCGGCTGCCTGATCGGCGGCATCCCCGGTGTTGCAATCGGTCTCCTCATGGGCGTCAACCGGATAGCTCGTGCAATCCTCGAACCGATCGTGGCGTTACTCTACCCGATCCCGAAGATCGCGATTCTTCCGCTGATTCTCCTAATCTTCGGGATCGGCGAAAGTTCGAAGTACGCAATCGTCGCGATCGGCGTCTTCTTCATCATGCTGATCAACACGGCCGCCGGTGTCCGCCAGATCGAGCCCATCTATCTGGACGTTGCGCGTTCGTTCGAGATTCGACGGACCTCGTACTATATGAACGTACTGCTGCCGGGAGCTTTAACGAACGTCTTCGCCGGGATCAAACTTTCGATCGGCATCGCGATCGTACTCGCCGTCGCTGCGGAGTTCACTGCCGCCAAGAGCGGGCTCGGTTTTCAAATCTGGAATGCATGGCAGACGCTTCAAGTCGAGCGTATGTACGTGGCGCTCGTGATGGTCTCGTTGCTCGGCTACGTGCTCACGCTGGCCGGCAATGCGCTCGAGAACGTCTTCGTCCCCTGGCGGCGAAGCCCGCGGTAATGAGCTCACGCCGACGCTTCCTGTCCGGCGCTGCGACATCGTTTGTCGCTGCGGCGTCCCGCCCCGCGCGTGCCGCCGGGACCACAAGACTCGAGATCGGCTACGTCCCCTCGACGCTGTTCGCGCCCGTGTTCGTCGCCGCGGAGCGCGGCTATTTTAAAGAAGAAGGCTTCGACGTCGATCTCACACCGGTCGTCGCCGGGCAAGATGCGATGGCGCTGGCCGCCACCGGGCGAATCGATCTGGTTGCCGCCGCGCTCTCAGCTGCTTTCTACAATGCCGTCGCGCGCGATCTGAACGTGCGCTTCGTCGCGTCGACCGCTTACCAGCCCAAAGCGGGACATCCCAGCGCCCTCATGGTGCGCGAAGACTTGTGGCAGTCCGGAATTCGAACGCTCCCGGCGCTGCGCGGTAAGAAGATCGGTTGGATCGGCGGCGCAGGCGCCGTGTCGGCCTACTATGTCGCTCGCATCTTACGGCCCGCGGGATTGACGCTGAACGATATCGACAGCGTGAACATCGCAAATCCGGATCAAGCCGTCGCGCTCCAGCGCAAAGCGATCGACGCCGTATTCACGTCGTCGCCGTTCACAGAAGCTTTTGCGCGCGACAACCTGGCGCGCACGATCGGCTATCCGCCCGCCGGTATCTCAGGTTCCGGCATCTTCTTCGGTCCGAGTCTGACCGATAAGATCGACCTCGCTCACACGGCGATAGCTGCGTGTCGAAAAGCCGCGACCGAGCTTCAAGGTGCGAGTTATTTTGCGCCGGATGCGCTTGCCGCATACGCAAAGTACACGAAGCAGCCCATCGAGGTCATCCGCGCGTCCGCGCGCTACGACTTCTATCCCGACCTGCGCATCGATCTTGCTACCGTCCAAGACGTCCAACGTGAGTTCATGGCTGAAGGGATCCTTGCCTATAAGGCACCGCTCAACGAGGTTCGCCTCGTCTCGAGGTATTGATGAAGAGCTTCCTGATCAAGTATCACTTCACGACCGCAACGGCGCTCGATCAGTCGGCAGTCGAAGCACTCGGGCGCACGGACTTCTTCGATCGATACTCGCAAACGACTGGGACGGCGTACCGGTCATAGGGATTCGTCGCGGGATCATCATCGCCGCGATGGTTGCCGTCTGCATCGCGGCTGCATTTTTCGGCGTGATGCTCAGCAAGCCGATTCCGGCTGGAACGCCGTCCGCTTCGCCTGTTCCCACACCCAGGGGCTTGCCTTCGAGCGCGACGCTCATCCCGATTCCCTCGCCGTCCTTTGCGACGACGCTCCCGACGCCGGCGGAGAGCCTCGCTCCGATGACGCCCGTCCCCTCAGGCGGCCAGACGCTCGTACCCGAGTCAACTGAAACGCCCACCGCGGCACCGACCCCGAACGAAAGCGTATCAACAGTCGCGCCCGCACGCATAGAGGGACCGCAAGCTCCCGCGCCCCCGGCTCCGCCGTCACCGCCGCGATAGCGGAGCAGAACGTGAGCGTGGCAAAATAGACACCAATCGATATCACGTCAGGAAGGGGGTGTTCAAACATCATGGCAGCTAAGAAAAAAGCTAAGAAAAAAGCGACAAAAAAGAAAAAGAAGTAGCCACCGGACTTTTCTTTACCCGAAGACCCGTCCGCTTTGCTGGCGGGTCTTTTCATTTTGGACGTTAGCGAATTATATATAGAGTCCGTTCTGCGCGAGGAATAGGACGAACGATCCCGCCGTCATCACGAGCAGGGTGAAGTGAAAGACACGCGAGTCAAATGAGCACGTTGACTGGAATCAGCTCGACGCCAAGCACAATGTGGCTCTGATCGGGAACGAGCGCGATCGACGAGGTCAAGAGCACCCCCATCAATGTAATGAGCACTTGGGCTGCGCGCGGCGGAAGCCACGGATACCGATCAGCGCCGCCGACGCGCCGACTTCGGCAATGAAAACATCGTGCCAATTCTCTACGCCAGCTGCCGTGGCTCACGCTATTTGTCAAAACGGTCGCCGACGTCCGAGGCCTTGGCAGTCGTGACGACGTGCACATCACGATCGACGAAGACTTGGAAAACCTTCTTAGTGTCTATCGTCGCGTCCCGGCCGCGCACGAAATTATGCGCAAAAAGACCTAACGGCCCGAGTAGGACGTAGCTGAGGATCGTCGCCGTACTGGCGGCGCCCTTCTGTTGTCCGTTCTCGCTCGCGTGATTGCTTGGCGATAGTTTGACCTTGCCGCCGTCCTCGCTATAGACCCAATCGACAACTAGGCCGAGCTGGCCACCATGTCCATTGCTACCTGCGGTTTCAACTGTCTCAACAGTTGCATGGCCCGGAGACCCTTTCGGAATCACACGCCAGCCACCAGCGTCAACTTCCTTGGTGACTTTGATTGCGACTTGATCGCCTTCTTTTGCCGTTGCCGACGATACGGGTTCCGTCAGCGACACTGCAACAATTGTACCGCCAGGCACGAGTATTCCCGGAGCCTCGGTCGCTGATGGCTCAACATCAGGACTTGGTGCAGTCGAAGGAACAACGGCCGGCGATTGCGCAAGCGACGTTCCTGCAAAACATCCTACAAACAAGAGCATGGCGAAAAAGGCGGTGACTCTAGAAATCATCACGTTCCACCTCCGAAACGTGCTTATGCTATGCGCCGACAGAGAACACGCTTACCTTGCGACACAGGTACTGTCGACAGTTGCTTCTGCTATTGAATCTCTAGTGTAAATCTGTAGTGCACACTGTCGGCATAGCCAGCGGTCGCCGGATCCACCGTCAACTGATACGTGCCGGTCGCCGGTAAGAAGATGCCTTTGCCATTCAACAGGACGTGAACCGGCAGTCTGTTTTCGGGGAAAAGTTCGACATCGATGTCGCTTGCGGGATGCAAGGAAGAAGTCGTTAGCCGTTGTCCCGCAGAGGCAGCAAATGTGTAGACGTCACCCCATCCTACGGATACCGCACCCGCGAGATGCGTCGAAGAAGTGCCGGGAACGAACTTGATCGCCACGGACATCGGCTTACGCGCACCCGTGTCGCCCCGGCTCCGCCAAGAGTCGACCGCGACGTAGGTTCCATTACGATACGCGTACCGCGTTCCGTCCGTGACGAGCGCGCTGTCGTGTGCGACTGCGACAATGTCCGGCGGTCCCGAGGAGCGTGGAACCATGCTGACGTCGATCACGAACCCGTCGACGAGACGCTTCGCGCTGCCGCCGTCGACGCGATAAACCCAAAAAGGACAATTCTGAGCGCCGCAAACGCACGACGCCATCACTTGAACGAGCGCCAACTTCGGATTTGACGCGATTGCGGAGACCGTTATTCCGGCTCGGAGGTTCTTTGCATCTTGCTGCATGCAACCGGCAACGCTCTGGTCGTCACGCACGAGCGCGCTAAGCGCCTGCGACGGTGTAAACCACGGAACGCGTGGTGCTGCGGCGCCTACGAGCACGATTGCGACCGCGTACAGCGCGAGCCTGCGCATGTCCATTGGTGCAACGGACGCACAAGAAAACCCGCCCGGCGTGCGTCGGGCGGGTTTTCGAAACTGGCGACGCTGATGGGGCTCGAACCCACGACCTCCGCCGTGACAGAACGCGAAATCCCCGCACGCCCCGCACGAAATAGGCACATGGAACCGCATGAGATACCCCAGAAACGCACCGTCGAAGGGGAAACTTTGGGGGAAACTCGGCGCGCTGCTGTTAACCGGCGCGTAGCTGAGAGGCAGGCAGACCATGCCCACGTTCAAGACGTTCTTTGCGTCGATCTCCGACACGAAGGATGTCGCCTTTAGATATAACGTCGTTTACGAGGGAATCAAGGACGCGGTGAGCGGCGAAGTCTTGGCTCACATCATAATGGGCGCATAGAAAGGCACCCGCGTTGATGCGAGCGCCTGCGATCTGCCTCAACGGTATCGGGCTGTAAGCGACGGAGGTACGCCGGGTTACGCCCATGAGTAGCGATAGACGGAGCCACGAACCGCCGGTCCTTGACATCATGGACCGTATTGTCGCGTACCTGACGGCCGATGCCAAAATAAAGCTCGAAGCTGACCGCAAGCGCGCCGAAGAGCTAGCGAAAACAACACCGCGCTGCGATAACCCTTATGCGCACGACGCTCCGGGTGGACATAATTGCGGCTGGCGTAACGGGCGGGTCATCCCGAAAGAGGATGCATGGCTTGATACTTGGCTGTACAACGAGGGCGACGCGGAGCGCTTTGTGATGAAACACTACGGGATCAACCCCTACCCGCCCGCGCCTACAATCGAATACAACCAGGCCAACCAACGACTACACGAGCGTAATAAAAGCAGGCTCCGTCGGTTCTGGGACCGCTACAGTCAGTGGATCATCGTGCTCGGGATACTTGCCGCGCTTATGATTTTTGGTCGGCAACGATAGTCGGTACGTCCCACACGCACTCCCCAACATGAAACGCGAAACCGATGCCATACTTACTCTCGGGGTAGCGCGTTTCGACATGGTCAAGCCAAAACAAGCCCGTCGACCAACGATAGGCTCCGTACTTTGTGAACACTCTCGCTCTATCTCGGAGTGGCTCGCTTTCGGTCGAACACATCGACCGTCTCTCGTAGCTCGTCAGTGAGGAGGGTCTGTAAGCCGTTTGCGCCATGCGCGTCGAGCGGTGGCCCATCTTGTGCGCCTGAGCGCTGACGTTACAGCCGCGCGCCAGAGCGAACGAGTTGCCTAACGTCTTGAGCGCGTAGAGTTGGAGATCGGCGGGAAGACCCAGCGTTTGCCGAGCTTCTTGCCAAACGATGCGCAGCCGCGTTTTATCGAGCATGGTTCCGTCGCGCCAACAGAACACGAACGGGGTTGATCACCCCGCGTGCCTTTCGTTCGTGCCGCAACACAGGGAGCGCAGCGATACGATTCACGGTCGTCGCGGCAGCGAAGAAAGCCGGCATGACACCCTCGTTGGCTTGAACGTCAGACTGCGTGAACCTTAGAGCCTACGTCGAGCGCCGACCGGCGAAACTCGATGCAAGACGGGCGTGCCGCGAACGAAAAGTGGCCTTCGAAGAGGGTCAGGCCTTAGGCGCGATCTTTGTATGATAACGCGCATGCATTTTCAATGTATGCCAGCTTTGTTCTCTGCCGCTTTCGCCAGACTAAGTGTTTCTTGGGCAGCCTTCCGCACATCCGGGTGTGGTGAGTGCGTCAACACGATTAGGATGTTAATCATTGGCGGCCAAACGCGTTCAGCCTCATCAGCGGATGTGACGCCGCGAAAAGCATCGTTTGCAAACGAGAACGAGTACCAATCTTTAGCATACTCATTCTTCGTCGTCCTCGCGCAACCGTACGCCAATTTAGCCGCAGCCTTCAACGGCGCGCTGTAGGTATCCATGGGATCATCCTTGCCGATATGTGTATCTGCCTCATGCTCAAGAGCCACGAGTTGCTTACCGTCGCGGCAGTGATCCATCAATATCTTCTCTTCCCAAGGTGCAACGGTCTGCGCAAATGCCCGATCGGATTTGACGCCGGTGACGAAGGCCAGAAAGAAGCTCGCGATTAGCAAGAACTTGAGGCGAATGAAACAGCGCCTCTGGTGAGCCTGGCCTGTACTGAGCCATGCGATCCAGGCCATCGCGGCAATCGTCAAACCTCGCAAGGTTAGTCGTCCTTCTGCATGGCGTGCCACAGATAACCGTCGACGTCCTCAAAGTCATCTTCGCGCTCTGCTTCCATGTCCTTAAATCGCTGGTGTCGCTGTGGCATTAACTGCTTCTGAAATGAATTCCACTCGCGTTCGTCGTCGCAGACCTTGAGCGGGACTGGACTGGCAATCCGTGTGGCAAGCTCCTTAAAAAGGCCATCGATAAAAGCGTAAAGCTCTGGGTCGCTATCTTCCGTGACCGTCCTAGAGTTCTCGAACGCTGCACCGATATTGCACTTTCGGCACACCGCTCGCAAGTTCGACGGGTCGTCGGTGTGCCCGCGGATATGATCGATTTGATCGGCCGGTGCGCCGCAAAGCAGACATTTAAAACCGTCTCTCGCAAAGATTTCATCGCGTCGCGTACGGGTTAATCTTCGCTCCGTCGATGGGTAACCACCGCCCGTAAGCATTAGCAGTTTCGAACCTATGCCTTCGAGGACGTCCGTGCGTTCGACGCGCCCATCACTAAGGCAGCCACGCACGTAGCGTACCGTCGATGCCGACTGCGAACAGCGCGGCGTGCAGTACAGTGCCGGTTTCGGAACCTCCTTACTGCAGTTCGCGCAAGCCAGGGAATATGCGAGTAGCGCCAACGAGTCCTGAATCGACGTTCTGTTCCTGAGCGGTCTAGTGGGCCGTGTCTTGCTTACGAGTGCTAAAAGCCGCAGCGCACAATGAACCGCAGGATCGACCGATTGTTCCTGAGCGTGTGGTCGTGCCCGTGCCTTCGCGCTCGTGGCTCTTTGTTTGCCCCGACTAGGTACAGGCATCGCTAGTCCACTGCCTCACGCTACGCATCTTCATGATCTGCATTGGGATCACGATTTCGCAGTTCTTGCTTCTCCGCATTAACCGCTTGGATGTGGGCAAGAGTCTGCTTTTCGTTGTGCCTACGCACATAGGTCATATCGATAAACAGTTCGATAACGCGCAGGAGTGCCTCCGCATCAGCTGGCTCAACGTCGACGACCAGTGCCGTATCATTCTCTGGGTGAGCGCCAATATTGCCAAGTCCCTTCACTGCAAGTAGCGCCTGAACAAACTCCTTGTCGAGTTCTTTCGCGATCTCCTTAATCTCATGGTGCAGTGAGTTCTTCTTCACGTCATAAAAGTCGCGAATGATTCCCTGTACGCAACGGCGCCCTAGCGTAACGGATGCTCTAGGGCTGAGATTCCGGATTGCGTGAGCCTCGCGATAGTCTACCAGTACGCCCTCTGGGATCGGAACGTCTGGATAAGTTCTTGGGTCTGACGCGGGGACGACACGTCCCTCAAAATACACCTTATTCGTGATTGCCCTACTTAGATTTTGCGCCTGCATCATTGGCCTACCCATTGGATCAAGTTGGCACCTATAGAACCCCACGCTATAAGTGAAACCTCCGCATCGACGGCATGCAACGCTCTGCGCGCGTTCGAAAAAGAACTTCTCTGGCGTGACTTGGTGCTGTACTGGACGATCGTTCGTCACGACGTCCGCGCCAGTAAGTACAATGCTACGATGGCAATATGGGCATTCCCAATCATCGTTCGGCGCAAAGAACGTCATCGCGAGCCCGCCGGGGAATTTGAAGCAATCTGTATTGCGAGCGAAAGTCCGAAAGCCAATGCGGCAATGCCCGCGCACATCGCAGCTATTCGGTTCATCTCCATCCCGCGTCGCAAGGTTTTGACGAAGGGGTCAGTCGGCGGTGCACCTCCGAAATACGCCACCATAGGTGGGAGCGGACCACTGGAACGAAACCAGAAAACCGCGGCCGCAAACGAAGCAAGTGCAGAGATTATGTTGAGGACGACCGGCAACACAGCTTAACGCCGATGTTTCAAATAATCGGACAGCGTATCGACGCCGGCGCGCTTCAAGAAGTTGCTGAGCTTCATGTCGCTACGCACGTTGCCAAACGCATCTTCGCGATATTCTTTTCGCAGGGTCTTGATCAGCGTGTCGCTGCGCTTCTTGTGAATCTCACCGTCTTCGTCGCGGTGACGACTATTTAAACCAGGTTGGTCTGGCATTATCCGTTCCTCCACTAATCAAGGGTCCGGATTCCCGCCGGACGCGGCCTGGCGCCGACGAGCGGAGCTAGGAGCTATGTTTCTACGCTTAGTGTAGCCCTGCCAATGCCAGGTATCTGGCACACAACGGTAGGCGCCTTTACTCCGAGCCGGTTAAGGCTGCTCCACCGAGTCGAAAAGCAAAGATGATGATGGTGATGATGACCAATTGCCCCAGCGCCGACCAGTTGCCGCCCAGTAGTGTCGCGGCGTACGCACCGACGATCGCGCCGACCCCAAAGAAAAAGTTGACGACGTAGAGCGTCACGATTCCCCAAGCATTGCCAACGAGAATGACGGACCACACCCAAAGTAATAGAGAGATCACGTACGACGCGCCGATCAACACCGCGCCGCAAGTCGGGCGTGCTCTCGGAACGATGGCAATGATCGCAAACACGACGCCAACGAGGAACGCAATAAACCCCAGTGCCTCAGTCACTCGGTACGCTTGAAGAGGAAACACTTCGTACACAAGCCACGGTCCGGCGAAAATCAAGACCACGAAGGCCGTCCCGAGGACTGCAAGGCCAGAATTGCCTGTCGCTTTGACGACATTTGCGATCATGTGCCGAGGCCTCTCCGAATTAGCTGCGTCAAGTCGATGGACCGGGTCTCTGTATGGATAGGCGGTATGAATATGCAGCCAGTCCCAGTAAGATCAACCCTGTCCATATATCAAACGTATGCCACTCGGCACGACGCATTCGCATCGGGAATATGGGGTTGAAGAGAATTGCTGCACCAGCGGCGACAAGAGCCGGCAGCGTTAGTCTTTTTTGAGCGAACCAATATGCGCCAAACCCGGCTCCGAGAAACACGACAATTCGCGTAACCGTGTAGTAACCGTAAGGCAGGTATTGCAGGGCGTATATTGCTGCTGCGCCAGCGAACGCCAGCGCCATCGATGCTACCTTGCCATTGCCGAGTTCAGGTGGCGATACTGACGGCGTGCTCAGCCTGCGCTCCCGTTCTCGGGTATCGCTGACTCGCGTTCACTTGGCCAAGTCGAAAACGCGAACCAGAGGAACATCACAAAGTTCACCCCAGGAATCACCATGAGAAGTGCCAGCCAACTGTTGTAGCCCGCCTTGCGAAAGATGCTGCCGAAACACAAGAGCGGCGCCACCATGACCGAAAGAGCGCCCACAACCAGTGCTAATTCTATCGGACTGCCGAGCATTGCGATGTAGAAAGGCATCGTACTACCGTCCTGCTCGCGACGGCATTTGTTTTGGCCACGTCGCGACCGCAAACCAGATAAGAACACCGATGGCGACGATTGGAATGATCATCAAGAGCGACAACCAACCGTTGTAACCAGCCTTACGGAAGATGCGAAACCAACCTACTGTGAACAACACTAAGAAAGCGGCATAAAAGAGCAGCGCAAACAGAGCGCTTGCATCGGAGTCACTCATTGGTGCGCTCGCGCGAATCAGAACAGTCTTGCAGGGTCGCAACCGCGTGCACGCTGCAAAGTGGAAAACAGGGTGCGGACATAATCGGCACGATCACCCTCCCGGCGCTGGGCGCCGAATGAAACGTGCGCCAGCCGAGCCCCGTAGCCTGCTCAGGTCGATTCTGTCGACAGTTTGGCGACGCGCAGGGTGGCTAATCGCCTAAGCTCGGCTCACTTGCACGATTATGAGGGAGTTGAGTCTTACCTTGTTGCGCGCGATGCCTGCCCCAATTTCGCTTCCAGCTCCTTCGCTTTATCGGTTTGCGGATAACCGCGCGCATCGTAGTGCGCGAGAATCCACGGCCGCAGGTCAGCGCGATCGTTCAAAGGCAACGCCGCGATTGCGCGTTTGATCTCGTCCAATGTCACAATTGATCATAGACCCGCGGGTCGACTTCGATGCCTTCGACATCGGCCAAACCCTCGATAAATCCGATGTTATCGCGAAGGACGTCCTTCAAATCCAAGCCCAAGAACTCGACGACGTCAAAGAACGGCGTTATGCTGCCCTCGCCGTTACAGAAGCTCCAAAGTGGCCCACGGACACAGTCGTCACCGGCGAATATGTCATCCCTATATCGGTCGAGCACGACTTGCAACTCCGTCGGCTTCATGAAAAGCTCGTACGAACGAACAGCCTGCCGAGCATTGACGATGCTTACTGCTTCTTGCGGCAACTCTACACGATCACGAACGGGTAGATACGAGAACAAAATGCAGAAGCGCGACGATAGCGGGAATGTCACCTCTTGTGCGAGATGCAACGACGAGTAGTCCATAAGGCTCTGTGGCGGCCATCGAACCCAATTTATCCAGACTACGGGATGATCAGACGTAATAAAGTTTTGCGCCCTACTCACCAACAGGCACTGGTTCATGCGTGAGAACATCTCAAACCGTGCGGCGAGCATCGGCTGGATGTATCCTCTCGCTAAGTCACGCGGGCTGTGCGCTCCGAGAATCGGCGTCGTGTCGCGGGCGGCAATATACGATCGCATGCGCTCAGTGATCTCTGCATCCGTAGCGTTCGGTAAGTTTTCGCGATACAGCGACTCGGCGATTCCTAGCTCGCTCTCGACACTTTCGCTCCAGCTTTCGATCTGACCAACGGTCCGCGACTCTTGCGAAGCGGCCATTAGCGCAATCCGCACCTTATCACTCGGGCAAAGCGCGCGCCCGCTGCGCACAGCATCCATCATCGGCCTGTAGTTGTTTTCAAGGTCCGAAAAGTGGTTCTCGATATCGACGTCAGCCTCGCCCGATTCCGTGTAGACGGTGTAGAAGTTTTCGATGGCGGTCGCGTCTTTCACGCGCACGATATTGGGCCGAGTAAGTTGCTCGGTAACATTGCCATCGCGCGAAACCGCCAACAGTCGTTTTTTCCTATCTGCAAACTGCCTCAGATAGACCTGTGGGACGGTATGATGGCTTACCGGCATACTCACGTTACAAGTATACGTGTTCGAATGGGATGCCCGAGCGTTCAAGCTCCTCGATGAAGTCAACCTCAACTAGCATTCGAATCGTGGAGCCGGGCCCGTCCGTCGTCACGTCCGAGCTGCCCCCGCGAGGGCTACCCCACTGGCGGTAAAGACGGTCGATCTCCATGCGGTACTGTCGCTCGACTGAATCCACGTTCCCATGCCCACAGCCTCGCAGCCTACAATGCCAGGTGCGTGGCGCTTTACGAATCGTCCCGGCGAAGACTATTCGTACCCGAAGGGGAAACTCTGCGTGCGCACGATCGATGAACGTGTTGGATATAGGAGAAACCCGCCCGGGTTACCGAGCGGGTTTTCCTTGCGGCGCTTGCGTTATTTGGAGGTAACACACTGCGCTTACATCTGGCGACGCTGATGGGGCTCGAACCCACGACCTCCGCCGTGACAGGGCGGCGCTCTAAACCAACTGAGCTACAGCGCCAAGTGGTGGGCACGGTTGGGATCGAACCAACGACCTCCCGCGTGTGAAGCGGGCGCTCTCCCGCTAAGCTACGCGCCCTGGCGAACCCAGGGATTCTACATGACCACGGCTCAGCCTGTCCAGGACTTCTATGGAGGATGCGTGCTCGAAGGTTACCGCTATATCGAACGCTTCCGCGTGCCGTTCTTTGAGATCGACATGCTCCGGCACACGAATCACATCGCCTACATTCGGTGGACGGAAACCGCGCGTTGTGCCTATTTTGCAGAGGTGCTCGGCGAGGACATAACGGGAGGCCGCGGATGCATTGCCGCGCGTCTCGAGGTCGACTACCGCGCGCCCCTTGAATGGATGGAAGCAGTCGCCGTTGGTTGCCGAATTTCTCGATTCGGCAACAAGTCGTTCGATACGGAATACGAGATCTGGAGCGAGACGCACGGCACTCTGGCGGCGACACTGTTCATGAAATGCGTCGCGTACGACTATGGGCAGAAGAAATCGATCCCCATTCCGGACGAATGGCGTAAGATCGTCGCGGAATACGAGCCGCTCGCCGTAAAGTAGCTACGTCCCCTTCTGGCCGCCGACGTAGAAGATCATTTTGAAGATTGCTTGCGGCACGCTGACTAGAGTGTTCGGATCGCCGTAAGCAACGTAGAACTCTTCGTTCTTGAGCCGTAAGTGGTAGGCGATCGAGATGTTCGAGCACCGACCGATGCAATCGCCGCCGCCGTTGGGTTGCGGTGGATTCCCCGTGACGCGCCGGATTCCGATCGCAAGCGACGAGTTCGGCGCGATTTGATATGCGTACGAGACGTCTTCAAACCATTGGATGTTGTCGGCCGTGCCGCGCGGCATCCACTGCGACGTGCTGTCGTCGACGAGCGTGAGAAAGCCGCGATCGCCGATCCGAATCGTCGACGTCCGCAGCCACGTGTCGAGCCGGCCCAGGCCGTAGCGCCCCGTATAGTATTGAAGCTGCGTCGGCGTTGCGGACGTGCCGTGTGCCGGGAAATTGCCGACGTTGTTTTGCAAGCCGGAGTGGTACGTCAAGCTGAAGCCGGCATTCTGCGAGATCGGCGTCAGAATATTGCCGAAGCGCCAGTAGTCGGAACCCGTGTCGAGCTGCAGATCCCACGCGCTCTTCGTAAGGATATCGAGGGTCGAGGCATTGTCGCTCTGGTTCGAGCCCATCGCGGATCCCTGATATCGATCCATAAAACCACTGATGCCGACAGATTGCAGCACGCTTCGCGGCGCCATCGTCCAGATGCGGACAATGTACGTTCCATATCCGGCGATGTCCGGATGCGAATCGAAGCCGTCAACCGGGTTGAAGTACGCGCCGACTTTGCGGGCTGATGCGAAGAAAGCGAAGTTCTGATTCCCCCATCCGCCACCCGCATCGATTGCGTTGGCCTGTCCGGGAACGAGTGCGTTCGTTCCGCGGTCCGTCGAGAAATTGACGTACCCGCTGAGATACTTGAGGCTCGAATAGTTGACGCCAATCTCGTCTGCATCATCGACGACGCCCGGGATGTCAGCGGTGACATGTTGGGCCGATGCTTGCCAATGTGCGTCCGGCGACGTGAAGTCGAGAGCAGCGGCGGAATCATCGCGATTGACCCCGATCGCATCGAAGCTCGCGAAACCGAAATCGCCTTGCCGTCCCTCGAAGGCATAACCTTGAGACGGCGTGGGAATTGCCGGCGTGTAGAGCGTCGTACGAAATCCATTGCAAACATCACAACTAAACGTGTTATAAAACGGCGCGGCTTGCGTGAAAAACGGTCGCACCTCGTTAATGACGCGTTGATACACGCTCGGCGAAATCGTTTGCTGATCCAGCTCGACGTTCGAGAAATCCGGGTGGAACGTCGCAAAAAATGCCGAGGTCGCCGATACCGGCACCGACAGATCGGCGCCGATACGCGAGGTCGATCCGCCGGCTGACGGCGCGGCGACGGCGCCGAGCGCATACGGCGCAACGCGCGGTTCCGGACGCGCTGCGTGCACCGTCACGACCGGAATCGCAATTGTGCCGGCGCGCGAAACATCGTCCGCGTTCGTCTGCACTGCATCGAACGACCACACATACTCGGCTCCCGTCGCGCGAATATATCGAATGAATTGGGCGCGCCACGAACCGGCGTGCACGCCGTGGATCACGCTCAGCGGGATCGCCATCGTGACCACGTAGCCGCCTGGAACAGATGAGCCACGCGACTCCCAATGCGGTGCAAACGCGGTGTTTTCGCTCGAGTACTCGTTGTGCGAACCGCCGGGATTGGCTTCGAATTGATACTCGAATCCGCCCGGGCCGTTCGGCCACAAGTCGACCCAGACGGCATCGTCGTTGCTCCACGACAACGTCCCGTTGGTGCCGTTGCTTCCACCTGTAATCGCGTCGTCGCCGTGCTGTGAGATAACGACCTTGCCCTCCTGTTTCGCATCGAAGCGCACGTACAGGTAGCGACCGTCCGTTGCGGTGCGGACTTCCGTCGGTTCACTTGCAGGACGCGCGTGCACGACGTCCCATGTCAATGACGCCGGCGCCGGCTGCGTCCATCCAGACGCCGGTGCGCGCGGATCGAGCGACGGCGTCGTATCGACCTTAGATACATCGAGTGCGGAGATCGCGGCGGCAGCTACGCCCCCCAACATCATCATGAGGGCGCTCGCGAGAATGGAACGTCTCATTACTTGAATTGCCAGTCTGCGACGTTCCAGAACGTGGACCCGACGAGCGACGGACGCACCCCCTCGAGATTGGTACTGCGCATATCGGTGATCGCAGCCCATCGGAGGACGTAGTACGGCACGTCATGCAGCTCGATTCCTTGAATCCGATCGTACAGCCGCTTGCGCGTGGGAACATCGAATGTAGATGCGGCGCGTTCTTCGAGCTCGGTCAATTCGTGGTTGCGATAGAACGAAAGATTATTGCCGTTCGGCGGCACGCGGTCTTCCTCGTTGACGTTGATTTGTTCGGGGTCCGGCGTCGCCAATACGAATGCTGACAGCGCCACATCAAAGTTGCCCGAGTACAGAGGTCCACCGTTCGCCGCCAACGCGAAAACCATTGACGCAGGCCCGTTCTTGATCGTCACGTCGACGCCGATGGCTTTCCAGCGCTGCTGCAGGATGATCTCCGTTTGTTCGCGCGTTTGATTGCCCGCCGTCGACACGAGCGTCAGATTCAATCGTTTTCCGTCCTTGACACGAATGCCGTCGGAACCAATCTTCCATCCGGCTTCGTCCAGCAAACGCGCGGCATGTGAGGGATCGTAGGGATAATAGCTCAGCTTCCGATTGAACCACGGCGTTGCCGGATTCTCGGCTGTCGGCCCGAGCAGCCCCAAACCGTGCGCGACGTTCGCGAAAATCTCATGCACGTCAAAGCCGTAGCAGAGGGCTAGACGAACGCGGCGGTCGTCAAGCGGTGCGCGCGACGTATTGAAGGTCAAATGCTCCCAAAACGACTTCGCGTTGATCGCGGGTACCATGCCGGGGATGTTGCCCAAATTCAGATACGTTGAGAGATTCAACGTATCTGCCATATCGATCTCGTGCGTTCGCAGCGCGATCATCATCGTATTGTCCGCCGTCAGAAAACGCAGCACGACGCGCTTGATCTTGGCCGCACCACGATAGAATCTCGGGTCGGCTTCAAGGATCATCTGACTACCACGCTGCCAGCTCACGAGCTTATACGGCCCGCTTCCGACCGGTGCGCCGTTGAAATCGATGTGATTGAGATCGTCGTACTTTGCAAGTAGATGCGCCGGAACGATCGCGCCGGCGTTCCGGTCGCTGAATGCATCGAGCGCGGGCGCCCACGGACGCTTGAGAATGAGCCGTACCGTGTATTTATCCGGCGTCTCGACGCGTTCGATCTCGTCGTACGGCGTTCGGGTCGCAACGTTGTTCTTCGGATTCATCTGCGCTTCGAATGTGAACTTTACGTCCTCCGATGTGACGGGAACACCGTCGTGCCAGAAGGCGTTGCGGACGAGATGGTACGTGATCGTACGGTCGTCGGCTGAGATCCCACCGTTTGCGCGGGTCGGAACTTCCCGCGCAAGGTCGGGGACGCGATTGCCACGTTCGTCGTAACGGGTCAGGCCGCTGTAGATGAACTGGACGACGTCGGTTTCAAGTGCGAGCGTCCCAACCACGGGGTTGAGCGTTGCCGGCTCTTGCGTGAGGCCAATATGCAACGTCTGCTCCTGTCCCTGCGCGGGTGGCGCCGGAGCCGTTACGCCTAGAAGCAAGGCGCACGTCGTTACAATTCGCGCTCTCGACAACACGCTCGAGATACCGGAACGCCGCTTCGAATGTTCCACGTTCAGAGCGTCTTTCGAAAATCGGTGCACTGATTTGCGACTTCGTAGCCAAGCCTCTCGTGTGCGAGCTGCGAGAGCGCATTGTCGACGAGCGCATCCGAGGCCATCTCCTTGCACCCTTGCATGCGAGCCCAGTCTTCGGCCGCGGCAATAAGCGCTCTTCCAATACCGCGTTGGCGGACGCCGGCGTCAACAAACCAGCCTTCGATGAATCCAACTGGACGAGTGGGATCGCAGTGGTTCGCGTGCGAGCGCAATCCGACTTCGACGAAGCCGATGAGCCTGGTATCTAGCTGGGCGACGAAATCGACTAAGGGCAACGACGACGCTACCCCATCGAACATCAGCTGCATGTCGGCGAGGATCTCGTCGTATGATGCTTCCGGCCACAGCGCATGACGTAAGCGTGCCAACGCCTCGCTATCCGAGCGCCGCGCGGCACGAATATGGACATCGCCGATTGTCTTGGCGACGGAATCCGGCGGATCGTAGCGGCCAAGCAATAAGCCCATCGCTATCACATCCCACAACTCACCGTTCCTGCGGCGCAGATGTCTGCGACGGTGACCCTCGTTCAAGAAGCCAAACTTGGAATAGAGCGCGATCGCGCCTGCGTTCCACGGAAAGACCTCTAGCGCAATCTTGTGTGCGTGCATCGAATTAGCCCAGTCGATGCCGGCCCGCATAAGCGCACTGCCGATACCCGTAGTACGTTGCGAACGCTCGACGAGCATCGCGAGGTCGTAGACGCCCGGCCAACCGGGATACAATCCGAGTTCACCGACAACGGCACCATCACGAACGGCAACGAAAAGCGCCGCATTCTCGCGAGCCAATGTCGCCAGCATCGACGCAGTTCGTCGTTCGCGATCGACGGGCAGTTGGGTTGCAATCCAACGATCTTCCGAGGCAACTGCCTCGAGGAGATCGAGAATGTGCTCGATGTCGCCTTCCGTCGCGCGTTGAATCCGAATATCGGCCGCCAAGGTGCGCTGTTGTTTGCCACGTATCTCTCGGAGACATTCATGGCGCGGCATGCAATTATCATAGGTGCAAACGGTCAAATCGGGCGCGCAACCGGTGAACGATTGTTGCACGCCGGATGGGCTGTAACGTGCGCGCAACGCGGCGATCCACTCCCCAACCTCACGGAGCTTGGCGCGAGGAGTATCCGGCTCGATCGTAACGAGCCGGGCGCGCTCCGCGCTGCGCTTGCGGACGGCGCCGATGCCGTCATCGACACGATTGCATACGACGAGAATCACGCGGCGCAACTGCTCGAAATACAGGACGCCGTCGGACAGTTCAGCGTCATCTCGACCGCCGGCGTTTACGCGCAATTCCCCGTTCCGGTTCCCGAGACTCAACCGACGACGCTTGCCGGCCAACAAGATTACTCTACGAAGAAAGTCGCGCTCGAGAATACGCTATTGGAGCACGCCCGAGTGCCGGTTAGCCTGATTCGTCCGTGCGCGATCTACGGACCGAGTTCGAAACTGCCGCGCGAGTGGTGGTTCATCAAGCGATATCTGGATGATCGCAAGCGCGTACCCCTCAAGTTCGAGGCGTCAATCTTCCACAATTCCGCAACACCGAACATCGCGGCCGTAATCGAAGCCGCATTGGAGGCGTCATTTCGCGGGCCGCTTAACGCCGCCGATCCCACTACGCCGAATGTCCGTGAGATCGCGGGCATCATCGCGCGTGGCTTGAACTGGGATTGCGAATTCGTCACGGTGCCAAGCGAAGAAGTGATCGACGGAGTCGGTGTGACTCCCTGGTCGAACGCGGAACCTATCATGGTCGACATGCGCAGGGCAGCCCAAATTGGGTACAGGCCCGTGACGGACTACGCGTCGTACGCGCCCGAGGTTTGCGGATGGCTTATCGATGCGGCGCGAGGGCGCGATTGGCGCGTGGTATTCCCGATATTCGCGCGGGTCTACGCCGACGTATTTGACTATGCTGCCGAAGACAGCTTTCTGAAGGTCACTAACTAAATTCTTCGTCGGCCGCTTTCGTCCGTGTAGATTAAATTGACATGGGAAGCGCGCGCATTCTGACGGACGGCCTGCCGTATCGCCGAACGTTCAAGCTGCCGTGGATAAGCACCGCGTTCGCCTTGCGTTTTTCGTGCTCGCCCTCGTCGTTACGTCGGCGTCTTCGGTTGCCTTGCCCAACGACTCGGCGGTGATGAAACGGCTGCGCCCTAATCAGCGGAGCTTCGTGATCGTTGCGGATCGCCACGGTCATCCGCAAGCGCTCGCGTACAGCGGCGACTTTCGCGTCGCCGTGGCCGGCAAGTTTACGCAACCGCAACTCGCCTTCGTCCCCACAACCGCTTACCCGAAGCCGAATGCGCGCCCAACGCCGCGAGCCGAGAAGCACGATTTGACGTGGATGTTCGAGCATCGCTTCGTGCAGCCGGCTTCAGATGACGATCGCGTCCCCGGGACGCCGGCACGAGCAGAAGTCGCCTCGCCCTTCGATATCGATTCGGGTGCGTTCCACGGCGTTCGTACGCTGAACGGATTCAGCGCGGAGCGCGTCAGCGTCTCGATCCCGTGCGGTGTCAGTCATTTCACACAAGGGATCGTCGACGAAGAGACCGGTTACATTTACATTGGCGGCTGGGGCGCCGGACCGAACGGCGTCTCGGTCGATGCCGGCCTTCAAAAGAGCTCGGCACAGTCGGGCGTCGACGACTACGCTTTTTATTGGAAGTACGCGTCGAACAAGCCGATCACGTCCGATATGCGCTTCCCCTGCGGTGGGCCGGACGTGACGCTCGAGCTCTATCCGGTCACGCCGTCGCTACTCGTGTTCACCGCGACGGGCGTCAATGCCGACGGAAAGCGCGTCACGCTCACGATGGTGCAAAAGACGGTTCCGCAGGACGGATGGACGCCGTCGGGCGGCTCTACGTCGGATGGAATAATTCTCAAACGCATCGTTGCGATCGCGCAGCCATATAGTTGGCAACACAATGCACGGCATCGCAATCGATTCGTCGACGGAAGCTATTTCGGCATCAAAAGCCCGACGAATCGCAAGCCGCAAATTGTTTTCAAAAGTTGCGAGATCGGCCACCTGAAGCCGCCTTCGATCGTGCCGCACTACGAAACGTGGGCACTCCCCGAAACTTGGTCCGCTGCAATCCCCGGAATGTACCTGGATTGGCCCCCTCTTGGCGTCAGCCGGCAGACCTCAGGAGTCTGTGATGCCGCCGGAATTTATCTCCATGCCGTTTAGAGGTCCGTCTTCAATGCGTCTCTTCTTCTCGTCGCTTCTCATCGCAATGGCTCTAGTCTCCCGCGCTGCGTTCGCAGGCGACGATGCATCGATCGGTTACGCGAAAATCAAGCCATCGCTTGTCAAGATCTGGGCACTCGACGGCAACGGTAAGCCGATTCAATCCGGTACCGGGTTCGTCGTCGCGTCCGACAAAGGCGGATCGCTGGTTCTAACGTCGGCGCACACGGTCACGAAAGCGGCGAAGATAATCGTCAATGTTCCCGGGCAAGCCCGCGACATCGACGCGCACTTGAAGTCCGTCGGGCCGGTCGACACCGCCATGCTCAACATCGATGAGCCGAATTTGATTCCGGTACGATTCGTTTCACAAGATCACGCGCTACATGAAGGCAGCTATGTCGCAGTTGCCGGCTTTCTGAAAAACGACGAGTCGATCGAAATCGCCGGCCTCGTTCCGCGTGTGCTCTATCCCGGAACGATAAGCTCGCTGCCGAGCAACGGACGCTTCATCGATCTCGCTAATTTGAACATCGAAGAAGGCCTAAGCGGATCGCCCGTATTCGAACCGCGCACCGGTGAAGTCGTCGGCATGATCGACACACGCGACACCAACCGCCAAGAACGTGGCGGCTACGCGATCTCGGGGCCGCTCGTGCTAAGCCCGTTCTTTGAAGATCAAAAAGTCCGTGTCGCCTATGAAGAGCCGCCGGCTCCGGTCGCACCGATTCCGGTCGTGCAACAGCCTGAACCGCTCGTTGCGCAAGCACCGTTGCCGTCATCTGCATTCGTTGCCGCCGAACCGCTGCCGGCTGAGGAACCTGCGGAACCACAGCCCCAACGACAACTTCCTTCAGAGCAAGAGATTTTCCGGCAACTCCCACTCCAGCAAGGCGATTTCACCGTGCAGACATCCTGGATTACGCAGCGTCCGAATCTCGACGCAGACGTGTTGCACGTCCGCTTGAATCTGCACCCTTCGCACGACATGGTCGCGCAAGCTGGTGATTTTCAGATCAGCGTTCCGTCACCGAACGGTGGAATGCAGACGCTATCTGCGCGAGCCCTATCTGCCGGACCCGGTGAAGTCTACGGGCCGCGAAAGCAACTCTCGATCCGCGGCGGCGAATCGATGGCAATAACGGCGAACTTCATCGTCCCGCAGAACGCGCAACTAACCGCGGATGCCGGACGTAGCGTGCAGTGGATCGCGGCGACACCCGCGGTTCCTGCTGACACGTACGGGTTCATACTCATGCAAACACCGCGCGGCGTTCTCGTCCGACAAGTTGGACCAAACAGTCTCGCGCAAAAAGCCGGACTTCAACCCGGCGACATCGTCACGACGATCAACGGACAACGCGTAATCGACGCCGCGCAAGCGCGCGAGTTAATCGCGAGTGCACCGGAAGGGCAGCTCAATGTTTCCGTTCGTCGCGGAAACAGAATGCAACGCCCTGTTATGGCAACAACCGCACCGAATCAATAGACAAGGGAAAGTCAAGGCCCCGCGCACTGTCGACAGCATTTCCCAAACGCGCATAAGACTCGCATGCTAGTGTCACGTGCAAGCGACACTTTCTACGTGAGCCGAATTGGAGTTATTGTCGATGCGCACGATCTCGTGTCTATTAGCGTGTTCTTTCCTTATTGCTTCCACGCTTCCAACCGGCGCGCGCGCCGACGATGCCTCGCCGGCGCCGTCACCATCAGTGCCGTCCATCGTGGCAGGAACGATATCGCCAATTCAGATTGACAACTGCCGCCTAGATTATGTGTATGGCGGGCTTTTCGGAGCTCTCGGAAAACCACTGGCGCGTTGATGATCAAGTTCACGAACGAGAGCAACCAAGAGATCGTGCTCGCGCGCTTTGCGGTCGACATTGACGGAAAAGACGTCTCGGTGCGCGACGTCGGGAAATTCTCACCCGGCATAACCGTCGACCATCGATTCAAGGACTATGCGGGAAACGTACAGTTCGTCTTCTCGCGCCAACCGCAGCCGAAGTGTGCGGTAACGTTTGTAAAATACGCAGACGGAACCATTTGGGGTCTACCCGTTGAGCCGGCGCCCGAAATCACCCCGACACCGGCTCCAACGGCTACGATCTAATCAGCTCTGTTTCGCGAGGCCGCATGTTCGGGACTCTCGTGGGTTGAAGCTACGATTTCATGATCCGCGCTCTGCTTTGCGCTGCCGCCATCCTCGTTGTATGCAGCGCCGCCCAGGCCCAGACAGCCGCACCCGCATCGCCCGCTGCAGCCGCGTCACCCGTACCAACGTCGACCCCCGATCTTGCGGCAACACGCATTTTGCAAATTTTCACGATGAAGCATGTGTCGGCGGATTGGTTCACCGACGACTTCCTGGCGCACGTTCCCGCCTCGCAGATCGAGGACATCGCAGCGCAGCTCAATTTCGGAATTGGGCCATTCAAGACCGTCGCTCGACCAAACATTAAGTTGGTCGACGACCCTCCCGCGCCGTGGCGTCGCTACATCGTGATCTTTAAGGAAGGCTCGGACGACGTTCTCATACACATCAACGATGCGGGAAAAATCGACGGACTCGTGTTCCGTACGCCGCGCTCAAGTTTTTAACTGATTGAGACGCTCGAGCTTTTCTTTTTGATCGAGCGATTCCAGCCAGTCAAATGCGGCGTCACTGACGCGATCCAGCCGGCACCGCGTTGAGCGGTAGTAGGCGGGGTTGACCGTGACGATCCGGTTGGCGCGGTAGGGAGCTCCTCCTTTAGTGTCTCGGTCATTGTACATTTGGAGCGAGGATTCTGATGACGTTGTGCAAAGCGCGAATGCTATGACGACCGAACTGCGCGATTTTCTGACGCTGTCCTATTCCGAGCTGGAAGAGCTCAATCTTCAAGCCAAACGCCAACGGCACAGCCGCGTTTCTCTGGATGATCTGCAGGAAGAACGCCTGCGATACCTCACCGACGAGCCCCGCATCAAAGCGGTCACGGTGATGTTCAGCGACCTCGAGGGCCGGCTGCACATGCTCGACTACGACAAGAAATTTCTTCTAAAGTCGTACGACAATCTGACCTTCGACGGCTCGTCGATCCGTGGCTTCACCGAGCAGCGCGAGAGCGATCTGCGGCTGTTCCTCGACTGGAGCGCCTTCTATTGGGGACCGTCCGATATTTTCGGACCGGGCAAGGTCCTTGTCTTCGGTGACGTTATGTCGCGCGACGGCGAGGTCTACCCGGCCGACGTTCGCGGCCTACTCAAGAAATTCGCCGTTGAGCAACACAAGAAAAACGGCTACACGCTGAACGCTGCCAACGAAATCGAAGGCTTCCTCTTTCAGGGTCTCGATGCCGAGCAACATTTCAACGAGACCGGAAAATTCGATTACGTTAACACGGGTGGTTACTACCACTCCCTGCCGGGCGATCCACTGCGCCTGTTCATCGACATGACGGCTGAAGTGCAACGCGCGATGGGCTTCGAGAATGAAAAGGATCATCCCGAAGTCGCCCCGTCGCAATTTGAAATCAACTACTCGTACGGTGAGGTTGTTGCCGCCGCGGATACCATCCAATTATACAAGCTCATCTGCCGCCAGGTCGCAACCAAGCTTGGTATGTCGGCGAGCTTCTTGCCGAAACCGGTTGTCGGCGTGAACGGTAGCGGGATGCACACGAACGTTTCGATCGCGAAGAGCGGCAAGAATCTGTTCTGGGATCCAAAGGGTGAGGAACGCCTGAGTGCCTTTGCCTGGGGATTTGTCGATCGTATTCTCTCGGCCGGCGACGACATCTGTCTACTGCTGAATTCGAGCGTCAATGCATATCGACGTCTCGATCCGCACTTCGAAGCACCGAATCAGATCAAGGCATCGGCTGTCGATCGCGGATCAATGATTCGTGTTCCGTTCGGCAACGAGCGCAGCTCGCGCGTCGAAGTTCGCTCCGTGGCGCCAGATGCGAATCCGTATATGGTGATGTTGTCGGTCTTCCGGACCGGCATCGACGGCCAGGTTGCTAAGATCAAGAACCTACGGCAAGCGGAGCGTTATCTGCCGGACAATATCTACACAGCACTTTCAGGTTTCCGTGAATCGAAGTGGGCCTCGACCCTCCTTGGCGAAGAGGTCAAGGGCCGCTATGCAGATCTCAAGCAAGCCAGCGCAGACCGATGCCCGCGCTTACTCGGAACTTTCGTCAAACCGCAAGAAGTGCAATATCATCACGAAGTCTATAATCAGTATCTCTGGAATCTGTTCTAGACGACGGATGGCGTGAACGCAGCGCCGAGAGCTACCGATACTCTCGCAAACGAACGCACGTTCCTCGCTTACGTGCGAACGGCGCTCGCGTTCATCGGGTTCGGATTTGTTATCGCACGCTTCGCGCTTTTTGAACGCGAAGCGTCGCTCATTGCGCACGTTGCTTTCAAAGCGACCGGAGCATCAACGGCCTTTGGAACGGTAATGGCCCTGGCGGGAATCGTTACGGGCACCTACGGGTCTGCGCGGTACGTCCTGACCGACCGTGCGCTGCGCCGAAGCGAGAATTCGCCGATGCCGGCCTGGGTCGCCGTCACCGGTGGTGCGATTATCACGATCATCGGGGCGATCGTCGCCGTCAATCTCTACCGCACTCAGTAGGGCCGCAAATGAAAATCAAGGACGTCGCATTCACTGCCTACGCTGTTAATGACGTCGAGCGTGCGCGAGCCTTTTACCGGGACGTCCTTGGACTGCAGGAAGGTCAGTATTTCAACGATCGCTTCTACGAGTTTAACGTTGGGCCGTCCACATTTGCAATCGACGGTGACCCGCCGCCGGGCTTACAACCCGGTTCATCGAGCGGCGTGAACTTTGAAGTCGACGACATTGTCGCCGCGCACGAGCACTTGATCGAGAACGATGCAACGGTTACCGAAGTGTATGAATTCCAAACATGCTCGATCTGTTTTGCGATGGACCCCGACGGTAACGGCTTCGCGCTCCATCAACGTAAGGGCTAGACGAGATCTCGCCTTAGCAGACCATAAACGCAAAGATTCGCATACCGTCCGTCCTCATCGCGGAACCCGTCGCGAAACGTTCCCTCATGCTTGAATCCGGCGCGTTCGTAAAGGCGCCGTGCTCGAGTGTTCGATTCGACCACCTCGAGCCATATCCGATCCGCGCCGATCTCATTGAAGCACCGAGACACAAGCCATTGTAGTGCGAACGTTCCGATGCCGCCATGCTGCTTCGTTACGATAATTCTGCGGAGTTCCACGAGCCACGGCGCTTCTGGATCGTATGCCAGTAGCAGCATACCGGCGCGCTCGCCGTCTTTCGTAAGAATGAACGTCCCGCGAGCCGGATCCTCAAGAGCCGCTCGAACAGCGTCCAGCGGAACCGGATGGACGAATGCCCGCGCATGCGCTGCATCATGGGCTACGTGGATGAAATCGACGTCATCGAGTGTAGCGCGACGAACTGCGAGCATCATTTATTAAACTGTCAACAGAACGTGGGCGTTTGGCATTCTTCAGAGCAAATTGTCTCCCAACCGCCGACGTGCGCCATATATGACATGGCATTCATGCTTCGCTGCGATCGTGCTTGCCGCATGCGCTACGACGGCACCGACGGGCGCTCAGCAGGTCGCACCGAATTCGGATCAGGCGTTCGCGCTGGTCGGCACCTGGAAGTGCGAAAGCGTAGCGTGCAGCCTGGGAACCATGACGTTCACGCGTGACGCGCCCGGATCGATCTCAATGAAGAACGTCTTTCGGACAACGGACGGCCTTTCCGGAGAGTTCGACGAGACCTATCGCTTCGACTCGGGAAGCAGTACCTGGAAGTGGGAATCGCATCTACGCTCAGCCTCGAACTTCAACGAAAGCGGAACCGCCGGGCCTTGGACCACGGACAAGTGGACCTTCGAGGGAACGCAGGATAGCGGACAGGCATCGGAACCGATCCACATGGTTTACACGAAGCAGAGCAATTCCGCATTCACACGCGAGTTCGAGACTTCGGTCAACGGAACGTGGCTGCCACAGAATGCCTCATCATGCACGCGCGGTTCCAACCTGGCGGCCAGCATGAGCATCGGCGATCTTAAGAAGAAGATGGCGGCCGCCGCCAAAACCGTGCACACGCAGATCGCAAGTGGACCGGTCGTCATGGAGATGTATATCGCGGACGGCTATCTCTATCACCGCGTCGGGAGCAGCGCCTGGCAAAAACAGCCGATGCCGTCAGCAGCCGCACTACCGGCCGACTCGATCAAGACGTTGGTTGAGGGAACGCGCATAATGGTGGGTGCCGACGTCAGTGAAGGCGGGGTAACCTACGGATCATATCAAGTCTCGATCGCGACGGCGTCGATACCAGGAGCACACGCGGCGGGGCCGCGCGAATTGTCGTGTACGTATGACAAGAGCACGTTTCTCACACACGAGTGTAAGAATAGCTTCATCACCGAGACATTTCTCGATTACAACGATCCGAACAATGCAGTGACGCTTCCCGCCGAACTTTCGACCGTAACAGTGACGCCCACGAAATAAAGCCCGGCTCTCGCGGCGACGGCAGGCAAAATACTGCTATAACGAGTACGGTGCGACTGCGTGCCGATCATCGAATTTGCTGCCGTTAACAAATGGTTTGGGCAGCAGCATGTCCTCATTGACATCGACCTCGCTGTCGAAAAAGGCGAAGTCGTTTGCGTGATTGGCCCATCGGGGTCCGGCAAGAGCACCCTGATACGGTGCATCAATCGCCTAGAGACTATTCAGACCGGCCGGCTCACCGTCGACGGCAAAGAGGTGAGCGCCAAAACGACTGACATCGGCGCCGTTCGTGCTGAGGTAGGAATGGTGTTTCAAGGGTTTCACCTCTATCCTCATATGACGGCGCTGCAGAACGTCTCGCTCGCTCCAATCAACGTAAAACGCCTTTCGAAAACGGAGGCCGAGCGCTTGGCGCGTGAGATCCTCACCCGCGTGGGTCTCGCTGATAAAGAGGGATCGTATCCGGCTCAGCTTTCGGGAGGCCAACAGCAGCGCGTCGCAATTGCGAGGGCTCTCGCGATGCAGCCGAAGATTCTCCTTTTCGACGAGCCCACAAGTGCGCTCGACCCTGAGATGATCAAGGAAGTCCTTGACGTCATGGCCGCACTTGCGACGACGGGAATTACGATGCTCGTCGTCACGCACGAAATGGGCTTCGCACGAAGCGTCGGCCATCGCGTCATCTTTATGGATAGCGGGCGCATCGTCGAAACCGGAACGCCCGAACATTTCTTCAAAAACCCGGAGAACGAGCGAACCAAAACGTTCCTCTCCAAAATCCTGGCGCACCACGTATAAGGAGAATACATGACCCACGGCATCACTCGTCGTTCAATTATTACGCTTGCGGGAGGAACTCTCGCTGCATCTCTGCTCCCAGTTGCCGCATCTGCGGACAGCACGCTCGATGCAATCAAGAAGCGCGGAGTCCTTAAGATTGGCGTGAAGTATGATAATCCGAGTTTCGGTTACCTCACGCCCGGTCAGAGCGAACCAACCGGTTTCGAGATCGACCTCGCGCACGAGATCACCAAACGCATCCTCGGCGACCCCAGCAAAGTACAATTTGCGCAAGTCATCACCTCAAATCGCATCCCGATGGTGCAAAACGGCGATATCGACATGTTCATCGCGACGGCGACGATCACCGCGCCACGAATGCAGCAAATCGCGTTCTCGAACGTCTACTACTCGGCAGGACAGTCCCTGTTGGTGAAAACTGACTCGCCGATCAAGAGCTATCACGACTTGGCGGGCAAGAACGTCTGCACCGCAAAAGGCTCCACGCCCGAGCAGACGATCCATCAGCTCGTGCCGACGGCAAACGTGCAAACCTTCGATGGATACACGCCGTGCTATCAAGCCCTGCTCGATGGCCGAACCGATGCGATCACGACGGACAACACCATTCTGGTTGGTTTCCACAATCAAGCTCCAAAGGATGTCAAACTTGTCGGCGGTTTGTTTACGTTCGAGCCCTATGGGATTGGGATAGCAAAAGGAAACGACACGCTTCTTAAGGCTGTAAACGACGCGCTCGTGTCGATCGGTAACGACGGCACATTTGCGAGGATCCATGAGAAGTGGGTGCACGAACCCCTGCCTGCAAACTGGAAAACGTGGTACGCGATGCCGGCTGAGAAGGCTGCGCAACAATTCGCCAATCAAACAAAAGGCTAGGTAAGGCGAGCCGAGAGCAGAGCACGTCGACGTAATGGACTGGGAACTCCTGGCCCAAAACCGGCAACTGCTCCTCTCGGGGCTTCGCATTACGGTCGAAGTGTCGGCGTGCGCGCTGGTGCTTGCGTTTGTGCTCGGAACCGTTATCGCAACGTTACGTGTTGCGCCGAACCGGTTGTTACGAACGATCGGAACCGCGTACGTCGAGTTCGTGCGCAACGTCCCCTTGCTCGTACAAATCTTCTTCTTCTACTTCGGACTGCCGTCGATCGGAATCCGGTTCGGCGCTTTTGAATGCGGCTTTCTCGGCCTAGGCATCTACACCGCTGCATTCATCGCAGAAACTATTCGCGGCGGAATTCTCTCCGTGCACCGCGGGCAGATGGAAGCGGCGCTGGCTTCGGGGATGAGCCACGCGAAAGCAATGCGGCTTGTCATTCTTCCGCAAGCATTTCGCGCCGTGATTCCGCCGCTCGGGAACCAAGTACTCAACCTAATCAAGAACAGTGCGCTCGTTAGCACGATCGCCGTCTACGACATCCTGCATACGGCCGATTCGATCGGTGCGCAAACTTTTGCGTACTCGACCGTGTACACGGCTGCGGCTCTTCTCTATCTCTGCTTGACCCTTCCATCAGCCTACGTCGTAAACCAACTGGAACGCCGCTTCAAGACGGCAGCGGTAAGCGTCTGATGGACTGGCTATTCAACGTCCCGACCATTCTTTTTCTCTTGGGCGGACTCGGCGTCACCATCAAGCTTGCGGCCGTCGCGATCGCCGGATCTCTCGTAATCGGAATTCTGCTCGCGCTTGCAAGACTCTCGAGATATCCCTGGCTGCGTTGGCCGGCGACCATCTACATTGAGGGAATGCGGGCGCTGCCGATGCTCCTCGTTATCGTCTATACGTATTTCGCGATTCCACACGCGCTCGGCATCAAGCTGGCGCCATTCACGGCCGGTGCGATAGCGATGGCCTTGTTCACTGCATCACTCGTGGCTGAAATCGTCCGGTCCGGCATTTTAGCCGTGCCTCGCGGAATCGTCGAAGCAGCAGAATCGCAGGGGCTGCGCGGAACGACGATCATGCGGGTGATCCTCCTGCCGATTGCGCTGCGGAACATGATGCCCGCACTCGTGGCGCAGTTCGTCTCGTTACTGAAGGATACGTCGTTGACCGCTATCATCACGATTCCCGAGCTGCTTGGACGAGGCCAAATCGTGTACGCGGCGCCGCCGTTCAAGCCGCTACCGGTGTTTGCGCTGGTCGCGGCAATGTACTTCGTCGTGAACTATACGATCGGTCAAGCCGGCCGGCGACTCGAAACCAGAAGTTGAACGACGCCTAGCGTCAGCGCCTAAATCGTAGGCTCTTGCTGTGCATCCCGAGCGGCATGAACGTACGGGCACGACCGGTGGGCATACTCTTCGAAGGGTTCCGCTCGAGCGTCGTCCCGGTTACCATCACGGCATCCGAAGGAAGATCACGACGTCCGACGCGACCGATGAGCTGCTCGACTTCGGCTTCTCCAAACGCGTCGGCATCGGTGATTACTATCAGGTCGGCGGCCGGAACGTCAAGGCCGCTGCCGACGAGGTTCGTTGCCGCGAGAATCGAGGGCGATCCGTCGCGAAATTGTCGCATCATCTCGACGCGGGTCGAGGTTTTGTCGACCTCGACGCCTTTGCGACGATGCCGCTTGCGATGTTCAGCCGTGTCGGCCATGTCGCCGCGCAGTTGCTGCACGTCAATCTCATACGTATCCGCAAGGCGCTCGGCGATTCGCGGGACGTCGCCGCGTGTACGGCCGATCACGAAGATGCGTGAACCGCGCGTGAGATGCTCGCGAATATGCGACTCGGCTCGCGTCAGCTGTTCGGCCGGCGGCTCGCCCCAGACGCCCGCAATTTTATGCACTTTTGTCGGGCGTACGTCGAACGGCATCTCGCGCATGCGCGCGACGTTCGCCATTGCGCCGATGCGCGTCAGGAACGGTCTTAGCTCGTCGGGCGTCGCAGATGCAAAGACCAGCGGACAGCCGAGATTCTCGAGCAAGCGCAGATGCTCGCGCTCGTCGAACGCATTCACGTCGTCGATAATCGTGAGCGCAGCGTGATCGACGAAATCCCAGAGATGTTTGATCGAGAGCAGCATTGCGCTGCCGATGACAATTTGCGCGTTGCCGGCACGCACAGCCGCCTCGCCCGCGCGACGTTCTGCCGGCGAAACGCCCCCGTGAATTTCCGCGATGTGCAACCCGGTGCTATCCAGGCGTTCGTGAAAATAGGTGACGTGTTGGCGGACGAGATCGCGCGTCGGCGCGATGATGACGACGTAGCCGCCCTCTAATACCGCTCGCAGCGCGACACGCATGAGGACTTCGGTCTTGCCGGAGCCGGTCGGAGCGTGGAGCAGATGCTCGTGGGCGCCGCTCTCGAGGCCGCGGATAATGGTGTCGACTGCCCGCGTTTGATCGTCGGTTAGGGTGAATTGCTCGTCTGGGCGGATCAGCTCATGTGCGATGGCGACGCGCTGTGCGTTGCGATCGACCCGGGCGAGGATTTCCTCGGAATTACGTTTCGGCTGTATGAAAAGATCTTTTCTGGCGTGGAGTGCGTCGCGGGCGCCTAGGTAAGCGACCCGGACTCACGACATCAGGACACGACCCAATGGTTGCACTCAGGCTGACACCCGACCGTAGCGCTTCTGGGCTCGGGCTCGTGCTTTTTGCGCTTCAACGCCCCGGTTGCGCGGCGGCGCATTGCTCACGAGCGACGCGAGCAAATGATGAGCTGCATGACTGACTTCTTCCACGGCGCGACTAAATGCGGCCTCATTCGCCTTCGATGGATGCGTGAATCCGCTAAGTTTTCGCACAAACTGCACTGACGACGCGAGGATCTCTTCGTCAGTTGCAGGCGGTGCAAAGTTATGCAGCGTTTTAATGGCTCGGCACATGTCTAGAACCGCACTCCTTTAGCGACTTAGCGCCGCATCGATAACCGGTCCGCACGCGGCGCGAACCTCAGGCGTTAGCGTAAAAACCCGATTGAGGTGCTTGGCGCTTACAAAGTCTTGCGCCGCTTGCGGGCACTGACGCAGTTTTACATAAATCAGAGCGCGATTGGTATAGAACAGTCCGACGTTCGAGTTGAGCGTTATAGCTTGGTTGGTGTCGCTTAACGCCGCAGCCAGGTCGCCACGTTTGAAGAATAAGTTTCCGCGGTTGTTAAATGCATACGCGAATGTCGGTTTCACGCGAATCGAGGTGTTGTACTCTTCGAGAGCCCGGTCGGTCTGTCCAAGTTTTGAGAAGATGATACCGCGATCGTCGTACGCCTCGGCGTAATTCGGGTCGAGTCCGATCGCCTGTGAGTAGTCTGCCATCGCGAGCTCGTTTTGCTGCATGTGGTAGTAGCTGAGCCCGCGGTCACGGTAGACGATCGCCAGATCGGGCCCGGTCAGAGTGCCGGCCTTGATCAGAGCGGTGCATCCTTCTATGGTCTGTGCGTCGGTCGCGCTATCGGCGTAGCACCAATCGTGCTGTTGTTGTGTCTGCGCCGAAGCCGGCAATACAGCCGATACCCCAAACGTCGCTACCATTAAAGGGATAAGCGCGAACAGAAGCCTTTTCATGGGCTTCTCTCCTTCATCCGCCGGAGAACGTCCTCGGTAAGCGCAATCACACTAGCGAAGATAGTGGTCAAACCACGCGATCGTTTGTCGCACGATATCGATCTGGTTTGCGACCTTCCTCGGATGATGACCCTCGCCGGCGTAAACGACGAGCTTCACCGGCACCCCGAGCGTCCGCATCGCGTGCCAGCACTCGAGAGCTTGCGCCGCCGGAGTTTCCTCGTCGAGCTCCCCCGCCAAAACGAGAATCGGCGTCTTGGAATGCAGCACGAACGTGATCGGTGAGCTCTTCGCGTAAATAGACGGATCCTCATAGACGGACGAGCCGAAGAATGGAATCATCCACCGGTCGATTTGGTTCTCGCCGTAATACGACTGGTAGTTGAAGATCCCAGCGCCCGCGACGAGCGCCTTGAAGCGCGTCGTCTGCGTCTCCGCCCACATCGCCATGTAACCGCCGTAGCTCCATCCGGTTAACCCCAAGCGGTGCGGATCGATCGACGCCGTTCTGATCGCCGCGTCGACTCCACGAAGATCGTCGCGCCAATCGCCGTAACCAAAATCTTTGACGTTGCCGCGTGTGAAGGCCTCACCTTGGCCGTAGCTGCCGCGCGGATTGGGAAGAAAGATGACGTATCCGCTCGACGAGAGCGCGCTGATCGTCGTGCCGCTAAAAAGCGGCACCCACTCCCACGCCGGTCCACCGTGGATAAGCGTCACCATCGGATAGCGCCGACGCGGATCGTAGCCGCGCGGGTAGATGAGCCAGCCTTGCGCTTCGGCACTGTCACTCTTCCATCGAATCGAGACGGTTTTGCCGACGTAGCGCGGGGCGCGCGCATTGATGTGTGAGATCTGCCGAAGCGACGATGGCGGACCTGCCCACAACTCGGCCGGTTCGCTGAACGATTCGCGCACTAGCGCGACGACGCCACCATGCAGCGCGCTTGACCAGTTCCACACAGACTCGGCACGAGCGGTCAATGTCTGCAACGAACCCGTTGACGTCTCCAAGCGAACGAGATGCATTGCGCCGGGTATATAGGCGACCGCGTCCAGATGCGTGGCGTCCGTCCAGCGCAGTGATTCAAAAGAAATCGGCTGCCCGGCCGTCGCGTTTCGGGTCGCACCGGTTGCCGCGTCGACGAGATACACGTCTCCGCCGGTAATGGTGAAGTCGCTCATGAGCCCGCCGATGAACGCAATGTGTTTCCCATCCGGCGACCACTGCGGATCGGCGATTTGATAATTGGGAGCCAGCAGCTGGTGCATCGCGCCGGTGCGTGCATCGATGCGCGATAACTTGGCGATCCACCAGTTATCGTCGCCGTTACCGAGCGCGTATGTCGCCACGCATTGCCGTCCATCCGGCGACCATCCGTATTCGTAAACATACACGTTCGGCGGCGTCAGCACGCGGACGCTACCTGATACGACGTCGACCGTCGTAAGGCGCTGCTCGTCGGTCTTTGCACCAATGTCCCCGACTTCGCGAGCGCCCGCATTTGTCGCGCCCGCTTTTCGCGTCGCGTGCGAAATGTAGAGAAGCCCAAGCCGGTCGCCGCGGGGCGACCACGAGAGGCCCTGCGCCTCACCGTTGAGCTGTCCGATCTGGCGTACGTTCGATCCGTCGGCGCTCGCTACGAAGATCTGCGTCTGGTGCGGCGAGCGCGCGTCGGAGAGAAACGCAATCTGTTTTCCGTCGGGCGACCAAACCGGGTTTTCTTCGTCATACGCACCCGCTTGCGTAGCGGCACTGATACGAATAGCGCTTCCCGACGCGAGCGCGCGAACGTA